>JAKLEX010000001.1 GCA_022711495.1 Patescibacteria group bacterium | reverse complement strand
AGTACTCGTAGCTGTCGTTGCACTAGCAGTAGTTGCAATTCCAGCCGCTGACGCTGCTTACACAAGAGATTTAACCATCGGATCAACAGGATCTGATGTAGCTGAATTGCAAGCTTTCTTAGTATCAAAGGGTTACCTTGTTATGCCAGCCGGCGTATCAATGGGATACTTTGGTTCTTTGACACAAGCTGCCTTGGCTTCATACCAAGCTGCTAGTGGCATTGCACCAGCCGCTGGATACTTCGGTCCTATCACGAGAGCTGCCGTTATGGCTGCTGCTCCAGCCGCTCCAGCTGCTTCAGCTGCTGACGATGACGAATTGTCAGGTGGCGATGGTGACTTCAAGAGCTTCGATGTTAAGGGAAATCCAAACAACGAAGAGATTGAAGAAGGCCAAACTGAAGAAGTTCTAGCTTTCGAATTTGAGGCTGATGATTCAGACCTTAGAGTTGAAAGAATTACTGTTTTGTTAGAAGCACAATCGGGCTCTACATCAAAACCATGGAAAGTTCTAGATGAAATTTCTGTTATGGTTGATGGTGATGAGGTCGCTTCAGTAGATGCTTCTGATGCAGATAACTGGGACGAAGAAGAAGATGATCAATATTCAATCGACATTGACGATGTTGACGCGGTAGTTGAAGACGGCGAGGAAGCGAGAGTTGAGGTTGCCGTTACAGCTCAAGACAACATTGATTCAGAAGACATGGGCGAATGGATAATTGAATTGGTTGAAGACGGTGTTCGCGCAGTCAATGCTGAAGGCATCAACGTTTATGAAGGAGGTGCTGACACAGAAATTGACGGAGACGCTGACGAAAGAGACTTCGAGTTAGTTGAAGTTGACGCCGGAACAGTCGACCTATCATTCGATGAGGATGATGAGGGTAACGACGATGAAGACGTTGACATTGACGATAACGATGAAACAGAAGAAGTCGTTCTTTACACCTTCTCAATTGAAGCTGAAGATGGCGACATCACAATTGATGAAATCACCGTTACTCTAGCAACGACAACTGGTACTGGTTCGGATCTAGAAGATATGATCAATGAACTCATCATTGACGTTGATGGAGAAATGTTTGATGAGTCAGTTGACGGTGAAGCTACATCGTCAGTCACATTTGACGACATCGATATTGATGTTGAAGAAGATGATGAAATCGTAGTTGTTGTTAGCGCTACAATTGAAGCTGCTGATGACATTGATGACTTCACAGAAGGCGATGGTCTACAAGTAACAGGCGTTACTGTTGACTACGTTGACTCTGAAGACGATGATCAAACAGAAGACGAACTTGATGATACGGAAGGTGGTGCCATGTCACTACGAGTTAGTGGTATGACCGTTGAACTTGTATCTGTTGACTCTGACGAAACATTCACAGCTGATGAAGCTGGCGAAGGTGATGTCGGTGAATACACGATCAAGTTTGAGGTAACCGCCGGAGACGAAGACGTCTATGTTGGTGGCGTTGATTACTCATACGATGATATCGATGATGAATCAACAAGCTCAGACTTCACTGGTCCTGCAAGCAAATTGCAAGACTCTGGCAATTACAAGGTTTCTGAAGGAAGCTCAGTTACATTCACGTTGACAGTAGAAATTGAAGCTGCTTCAACGACAGACAATACAGCCGTTGCGGTTGCATTGGACGGAATTGATTGGAACACGGATGACTCGACAACAACGTATGAATCATACGATTCTAACCTTGATGACTTCGAGACAGACGCTATCTTCCTAAGAGGAATCTAACTAATCTTGTCCTGATCTGACTTAGTCAGAATTTAGGATAAGTGGTAGCAAAAACCCCGCCGAAAGGCGGGGTTTTTGTATTTATCGCGTTCTGATACTATTATATATAATATGAAAATGAAAATCTGGGTAAAGAGTTTAGCAGTACTCGTAGCTGTCGTTGCACTAGCAGTAGTTGCAATTCCAGCCGCTGACGCTGCTTACACAAGAGATTTAACCATCGGATCAACAGGATCTGATGTAGCTGAATTGCAAGCTTTCTTAGTATCAAAGGGTTACCTTGTTATGCCAGCCGGCGTATCAATGGGATACTTTGGTTCTTTGACACAAGCTGCCTTGGCTTCATACCAAGCTGCTAGTGGCATTGCACCAGCCGCTGGATACTTCGGTCCTATCACGAGAGCTGCCGTTGTGGCAGCTGGCGTTTCGATAGTTACTGATGATGGAGATGACAACGAGGATGATGAGGATGACGAGGATGATGACGAAGACGACGACGATGACGACAATTCCGGCACGTCGCGCGAATTTTCTATCAACGATGAAGATGACACTTATGAAGTTTTTATGGCCGATGAAGCCGGCGAAGGAGACATAGGTCACTTTGAGATAAATTTTGAAGTGACGGCTGGCGATGACGACTTGTATATCGGAGGCGCCAGTTATGAATTCAGCGAATCCTTGGCTAATTTTTCCACCTCTTCTTCTTTCACCGGGCCTTCTTCAAAAAGACAAGGTAATGGAAACTACAAAGTTTCTAGAGGGCAGACGGAGAAATTTACTGTGATGGTTGAGTTGGAGGCCGATCCGGGTGCTTCCAATACAGCGCAAAGAATGGTTTTAACCGAAATCTTATGGAATACCGATAACTCGGACGCGGATTATAATTCTTATACTTCTAGGTTGAATCGCTACGAAACAAAAACTCTCTTCCTAAGGGGTCTGTAATACCTCTTTTTCACTAGACCCGCGGGATTGATTAAAACTTTAAACTGATTTAAGGCCGGCGGTTTATAAGTGTTCCCATGAGAGCACAAAATTTTTTCGTGGGACTTTGCTTATTATTTTTAGTGCCGGTCGCTGCTTCCGCCCAGGTAATCTTTACCGAAATCATGTATAACCCGCCAGGTACTGATACCGGCAGGGAATGGGCTGAGGTCTACAATGATGGAGCGGGCGCCATTGATTTGACGACTTATAAATTATTTGAAAATGCCGTTAATCACAAAATCGCGGCCTATTCTGGCGCGAATATTTTAGAAGCCGGACAACGCGCCGTTATCGCCGATAATCCGGAAAAGTTTCTGGCCGATTTTAGCAATTTTATTTCGGGAACTACCGCGCCGATTTTTGATTCGGCCTTTTCTCTCAATAATACCGGCGAGGAATTGAAATTAATTAATTCTGCCGGCGCAGTTGAAGACGCCGTGACATATTCGGCGGAACTTGGCGGAAACGATACAGGAAATTCTCTTCAACTAAATGATTCGGTTTGGATTCCGGTGCCACCGACGCCCGGAGAAATTAATGCTACCGAAGCCGCTGACGAAAGTTCGGATGATTCCGAAGATGGCGCCGACGATTCAGACAATGATTCCGGATCTTCAACCGAAACCGGCTCCGGATCTTCGCATGAATCGCAAACAGACTTATCAAACTATAAACCGACGATAAAATTAAAAATCTCCGCCGGTCGAGAGAGACTTGCGTCAGTAAATTCTCCAATAAAACTAGAACTGATCCACAATCAGGAAGAAAACACAAAAGTTAAGGCTCGGTGGTCAATGGGCGACGGACATGAGGTGGGCGGACGGAAAATATCTTATATTTTTGATCGCGCAGGAGAATACAACATCGTCGTCAACGCCAAATTCCGTAAAGATTTGGCCGTTGCCAGGACGAAGATTTACGTCTCGGATCCGGACGTCAAAGTTGAGCTATCCGATAGTGGAAAAGGTGTGGATTTGTTGTTAAAGAATAATGACGGGAAAGAGGTCAATATCGGCGGATACGAGATAAAACAAGGCGGAAAATCATTTGTCATGGCCGATGATACCATTTTGAGTAGCGGGCAGATATTGGCGCTTAGTCAGGCTACTACCGGGTTGATTCACGACGAGAGCATCACCATCTATTTCCCGAATGGCGATAAAATGTGGAACTTTTGATATAATTCAAGCGTTGCCTTATGTTCACTGAAACTGCGCTTAAGTTTATTTTAGTTTTTGTCATAGTATTAACCCTGTCTTTTCTTCTGACTTATTTAATTTCTATATAATTTATTATGTCCTCTATCGTTCTGGAAAAAATTTTTGGTGGCGCGGCTAGGGTTAAACTGATGCAGTTATTTTTGTTTCATGCCGACAAAGTTTTTGATAAAGAAGACGCCAGAAAAAAAACTAAAATTTCAGAACCGGCAGTTAGGAAAGAACTTCCGCATCTGGTGAACATCGGGCTGATTAAAAAAGTTACTTTTTACAAAACTGTTCAGTTAAAAACCGGACACAAGAAAAAACGAGAGGCCGGATATATTCTTAACAAAAAATTTCCTTTTTTGAATCATCTGAAAAATATTTTGATCAATACTATTCCTCTTCAGGAAAATAGTTTGGTTAAAAAGCTGAACAAAGTTTGCAATCCAAAATTTATTTTAGTTTCCGGAATATTTTTGCAGGCCGATGACAGCCGAATTGATTTGTTGGTTGTCTCAGACAATTTAAAAGAATCGGCCATGCGCTCCGTCATTAATGATCTTGAGGCCGAGATTGGCAAAGAAATTCGCTACGCCGTTTTCAATAAAGAAGATTTTGATTATCGTGTTAACCTGCACGATCACCTGGTTAGGGACATATTTGACTTCCCTCATCAGATACTAGTGAATAAGCTAGGTTTATAGCCACAGAAAGGAATTATCCCCGCCCTCGTCTTAACGTGGTATAATTCTATCTGCGACACTTTTAGTAGTGTTGCCAGTTATTAATAACTTAGATTTTTTATTCAAATTATGAATGATGTTAATTCAGTTGACGTGCTGACCGATATCTTGCGAGATTCTTTCGTTGATGTCTGGAGAGGTGTTGTGGCTGTTTTGCCCCAGATTATCATTGCGATCATCATCGTTATCATTGGTTGGTTAGTTGGCGCCGCTTTGGCAAAAGTGATCGCTCAAATTGTTCGAGCGGTTAAATTAGACAAAGCACTAAGTTCAGCTGGACTTGGTGATTTGTTGCAAAAAGCCGGTTTCCAATTAAACTCCGGTCGTTTTATCGGTGAGCTTGTTAAATGGTTCACGATCGTTGTCTTCTTGATTGCCGCTTTTAACGTTCTAGGTTTGACGGACGTTAATGCGTTTTTGACTGACACGGTTGTTAACTATATACCTCGCGTAATCGCGGCGGTCTTGATTGTCTTGATCGCGGTTATTGTTGCTGATGTCTTGAAAAAGGCAGTCATCGCAACGGCAAAGGCCGCGGAATTAAAAGCCGCGAACTTTCTAGGATCAATCACTAAGTGGGCGATTTGGATTGTTGCTATCACGACGGCGATCGTCAAAGTTGGAATCTTGGAAGATGCTATTATCAGCATTTTCTTGATGCCAATTCTTTGGGGTATCGCTTTGGCCGTTGGTTTGGCCTTTGGTCTTGGAGGCAAAGACGCCGCCGCTCGACTTATTGAAAGAGTTGGCCGCGAAGTTTCAGAAAGAGATTAATTTCTCTTATTCTGATTTCAACAGAAACCGCTCCAAATAAGGGCGGTTTTTGTTTTTCTTTAGACTTTTCCCCAGAAGCCGTAAAAACTGTTGACTTCTTTTTCGCGGGGTGTATAATCGTTCCTACAAATATGAGGGAAAATCTAAGTTTGAAACGGCCAGTCTGAACGTGATTTTAACGCGTACGCGAGAACTGGCCGCTTCAGACGAAGCGGTCTTTCTTTATCGAGAGTCCCGAATTAGGCGACTAGTTTGGGATGCTGGGTACGGAATGAGAAAAATCGGGACGACTGTTATTTGAAAATTGAATAATTGTAAATACAATCAGGAAATTGTATTTTCACAAACAAACAGTAGAAAAGTTAAGTGGTTTTTAGATTTCCTAATGGGAATCTAAGGGCGTATGGTGGATGCCTTGGCTAAAAGAAGCGATGAAGGACGTAGCATAGCTGCGATAAGCTTCGGGGAAGTGTATAGCAACTTTTTATCCGAAGATGTCCGAATGGGGAAACCCGCCGCATTTTGTGCGGCACCTTCTGGCTTGACCAGAAGGAGCAAACCTAGGGAAGTGAAACATCTCAGTACCTAGAGGAAAAGAAAACAATCTCTGCATTAGTAGAGAAATATTTCCTTAGTAGCGGCGAGCGAAAAGGAAGAAGCCCAAACTTATCCCAAAAAGCTATCTTTTATTAGATGGTGGGGGATGAGGGTTGTAAGACTGAAACGTCGTGCTTGCACGAGAAGAGTTACAAAGGAGTTTGTTAATCGAAATTTCTGGAAAGAAATACTACAAAAGGTAATAGTCCTGTAGATGAAAGCAAATTCTCTCTTTTGTTTCAGCTCTTGAGTATCTCGAGACACGAATAGCTCGGGTGAAGCTGCCGGAACTAACCGGCAAGGCTAAATATTCTTTTAGACCGATAGTGAACTAGTACCGTGAGGGAAAGGTGAAAAGTAGCCCGATTAGGGCGGTGAAATAGACCTGAATCCATATGTCTACAAGGAATCGAAGAGGTAGCAATACCTCGACGGTGTGCCTATTGAAGAATGAGCCAACGAGTTGATGCGTTTTGCAAGCTAAGTCCTATGGGACGGAGCTTTAGGGAAACCGAGTGTTAATAGCGCGAACAAATGTATAACGTATCAGACCCGAAACCAAGTGATCTACCCATGAGCAGGGTGAATCTGATAGAAATATCAGAGGAGGCCCGAACCGGTGTGTTGTTCAACTCGCTCGGATGACTTGTGGGTCGTAGTGAAAAGCTAATCGAACTTGGAAATAGCTGGTTCTCTCCGAAATATATTTTGGTATAGCGTCAAGTGTTCCTTTGGGGGGTAGAGCACTGGAAGGTTAGAATAGGGAGAAATCTCATCTCGCCTACCAAACTCCGAATACCCAAAGTTAGAGCTTGGCAGTAAGACTACGGGCGCTAAGGTTCGTCGGTCAAAAGGAAAACAGTCCAGATCTCAAGCTAAGGTCCCAAAATTTATACTAAGTGCACTTAAGGAGGTGGAATTTCTTATACAACGAGGATGTTGGCTTAGAAGCAGCCATCATTTAAAGATAGCGTAACAGCTCACTCGTCAAGAGATTCCGCGCCGCAGATAATCGGGGCTAAGTATAGTACCGAAGCTGAGGGCTTGTATTTTTCTTCGGAAAAGTGCGAGCGGTAGGAGAGTATTCATATCCGCGTTGAAGCCAAAGGGGTGACCCATGGTGGAGCGTTATGAAGTAAGAATGTTGGCACGAGTAACCACAATGCGGGTGAAAACCCCGCACGCCGAAAAACTAAGGGTTCCTTTGCAATGACAATCAGCGAAGGGTTAGTCGGTCCTAAGGGGATGGCGAAAGCCGAACCCGATGGATAACTGGTTAATATTCCAGTACTTGTTTTAGATGCGATGGAGTGACGGAGTCTATTATGTTCTGCCCATTATTGGATTTGGGTTGAAGTCGAGAGGCTGTCTTCTAGGAAAATCCGGAAGACATCAGGCCGATTCGATATCAGAATCTTGCGGTTCGCCAAGAGAGACAGAATAAAAAAGGCTTCCCAGAAAAACTTCTAAGCTTAATTTAAAACAATCCGTACCGTAAACCGACACAGGTAGTTTGGTCGAGAAGACTAAGGCGAACGAGTGAGAGGTCCTCAAGGAACTCGGCAAAAAAGCGGCCGTAAGTTAGCGATAAGGCCTGCCCTGTATTAAGTTATGGGGCCGCAGCTAAAGAATCCCTGGCGACTGTTTACCAAAAACACAGCTCTCTGCGAAGTCGTAAGATGATGTATAGAGGGCGACACCTGACCAATGCCGGAAGGTCAAATATCGGCGGTGCCAAACATTTTGGGCGCGAAGAAATTCGTTTCTAAAATGTTTGGTGCTGACTGATATAAGCCCCGGTGAATGTCGGCCGTAACTATAACGGTCCTAAGGTAGAGAATTTACAAATGTGAATTCTCTAGGACTGGGACGGTTATAGGTGTTTATAGTAAATAGAGCCTATAAAATGTTAGTTACACTAGAAGCTACCTAAAATGCAGTAATGCATTATTAGTCCATTGTGGGTAATAAGAGACCAGCCCCACACGCCCTATTTTTTAAAAGAAAAGGGCGAAGAAAGAGTCCTTCTGCATAGGAATAGAAGAGCGAAATTCCTTGTCTGGTAAGTTCAGACGCGCACGAATGGTGTAACGACTGGGGAACTGTCTCGAGGACTTGCTCGGTGAAAATACAATGGCGGTGAAGATGCCGCCTTCCTGCAGCAAGACAGAAAGACCCCAGGAGCTTTACTACAACTTGGCATTGGCTGTACGTTTTTACTGCGTAGCATAGACGGGAGACTTTGAAGCTTTTCTTTTGGGAAAAGTGGAGTCGTCAGTGAAATACCGTTCTGTAAAAATGTACAATCTAACCTCGCCGGCAAAAACGGCGCGGAACAGTGTCTGGTGGGTAGTTTTGGTGGGGCGCTATCCTCCTAAAGAGTAACGGAGGAGTTTATTAAGGTCAGCTAGGCGCGGATGGAAATCGTGCCGATAGTGTAATGGCACAAGCTGGCTTGACTGCAAGTCGTGCATGACGAGCAGGTGCGAAAGCAGAACATAGTGAACCGATGGTACGCTTTAGACGCGGCCAGAGATTAACGGATAAAAGTTACCCTGGGGATAACAGGCTGGTACTACCTAAGAGTTCATATCGACGGTAGTGTTCGGCACCTCGATGTCGGCTCAACTTATCCTGGGGCTGGAGAAGGTCCCAAGGGTTTGGCTGTTCGCCAATTAAAAAGTTACGTGAGCTGGGTTCAGACCGTTCATGAGCGGAAAATTTTTTCGGCTCATGAACCAATCTGAATCCTAGAGGCGAGTTATCAAACCAATACGAACATCGAATTCGAATGTAGAAGAAGTGTTATTATGTTTAGGTCTTTTTGTCTAAAACATGTTGAGTAAACATGTGTAGAAAATCAATATTCACGGCGGTCTTCTTTGTGACGCGCGCAAGCGCTCAAACAAACAAAGAAAGAAAAAGTCGGTTAATATCGGGAAAATCTTTAGCAAGTTTCGCTATCTATAATTTATAGATTTACGAAATGAACCGAAGACAATTCCGAGGGGAGTGATATTCATTTGAAATCATCACAGACCCGTAGAGACTAATAACCGGCTGCCTTTCACGAAGTTGGCAATTTTTTGTGAAAAGCGAAGATCTAGTCCGATGCATCTGGCAACAGGTGATTGGCATGCGTGAGACAGGTTGGTTCTCTATCTGCTGTAGGCGTTGATTCTTGCGGGGGGTTGCCTCTAGTACGAGAGGACCGAGGTGAACCGACCTCTGGTGTGAGAGCTGTTCTGCCAAGAGCATTGCTCTGTAGCTATGTCGGGTTTAGATAAATGCTGAAAGCATCTAAGCATGAAGCTAGCCCCAAGATTAGGAATCGTTTGAGATCCGTAGGAGATTACTACGTTGATAGGCGCTAGGTGTAAGCACAGTAATGTGTTCAGCCAAGGCGTACTAATTAATCGATCTCATTAGGAAATCTAGAAATCAGACTTTTCTAAGATTTGTTTCGTGGAAATACAATTTCCCGATTGTATAAAATTCAGTGTCTTGTTCTGGTGATTTAGCGCGGTGGAAATACCCGTTCTCATTCCGAACACGGCAGTCAAGCACCGTAGCGGCGATGGTACTGTAAAAGGGAGAGTAGCTAGTCGCCAGGACAAGGTATTGAATAACCATAAACAATCTTCACAAACACTTTTTCGAAATCCGCGTCAGCCGATCCAGCGAGCGGCCGCGCTGTTCCCGGACGATTTTTCCGCCTTCGGCGAAACCTTGCAAAATCGTCCTGCGAAAGTCTATCAAAAGTTTTTGTGAAGATTTTTTGGTATAATTTCTACAAATGAAAAATAAATCAATAATTGTTGGGGCTTTAGTCGGTGCGTTGGCCTTGTTTCCTGCCTATATTATCGGATTTGGTTGGATGTCTGGTGATTTACTTTTTTACTCCGTTTTTATGATTCTTGAAATTATCATCGGTTTACTAATCGGGGCATTTTTAGGGTTTGTTTGGAAAAAGAATAAAATTATTTTTGTAACAACATTAATTGGAGCAATAATTGGTCTAATAGTGGGTTCAGGAGCATTTTTTGTTAATATTCCGATTCCATCATGGATTTGGTACGTCCTCTCATTACCGACATCTTGGTTCTATCCTTTATTAACAGCCCTCAGCGGTCTGATTGGAGAAGAGATTGGTATGTTCCTGGGGTTACTTTTATCAACGCCACTAATGATCATAAGTGGAATGATTTATGGAGTGATCGTTGGCCTGATTATCAAAAAGATTAGAAAAAATATTATCAATAATTAACCAGGTAAACACATGTCTATTTTAAGATGCGTAAATTGTAACAAAGAGTTTGAGGCCGGTTTTATAAGGGCGTCGAAAACCAAGGGGGTGAACGGAATAAATCGTGGGCTTATTTGGACCTATCCAATTTGGCCGTTCCAGACATCCATAAGGGCAAAATGTAAAAACTGTAATCAAGAAAGTGAGCTACTGGTTGTCACAAGTAAACTCACAAAAGTTATAACGGTCTTTATCTTGTTTCTTATCGTCTCTTTATTGGTGGCGGGGATTTATATGTACTACAGAATAAACACAGCAGACGGGGTTATTTTTGATACCAATAATGCGGCCGACAATTCTGTCGTCGGCGGCGATAAGGACGAACACGGTTGCATTGGTTCCGCAGGGTATACTTGGTGTGAGGTGAAAAACAAATGTCTGAGAAGCTGGGAAGAGGAATGTGAAACAGAAAACGAGACCCCGGTTTTTAGTGACAAAACTCATATAGAACAAGAGATCGTCCATCGGGAGACTGGAAATAAAATTTTGGTGGTACGAACCGACAACGAAGAATATGTCCTCGAATGTATTACAAAACCAAATGAAACTGGTGATTTGCCCGACCGATATCTTTCTTCTTACATTAAACTTTTGTTTATGGATAATTCAGGCGGCATAAAAACTTTAGATGAAAAAAATGTTTGTCTGTACAACTTTGATTCAATTACTTTTTCTCCTGACGGAAAATATGTTTCATTTAGAACTTATGGGTTTGAGTATTATTTCTACTCCCTTATCAATTTAGAGACCTTTGTAAATTTAAACAAAGATACAGATATAAATTTTGATACTATCAAATGGGATATTAATTCATCGATGGCGACGATTGAAAGTCGACGGGATACGTGGCTTCAAGGCAGAGATGGGAAGTTTGTCTTTGACGCAGGTTCAGAAAGTTTTAAGGAGATATAGCGGTTTGAAAGAAAGAGGTCTTTGTTTGTAAAGATCTGAGAGGTTGCGACGGAAAGATCTGCGGGGGACCTCAAAAAGTCTTTTCAGAACTTTTTTGTTATAATCTACTTACCATGACATCTTGGGGAACAGAACGTCGAAACAGGTTTATAAGTTTTGTTATATTGATTTTATTAATTGTCGCTGGTTACTATTTATTCTTATATTTTAGTCAGGATCCAACTTGTTTTGACGGAAAAAGAAACGGCGACGAAACCGGAGTTGATTGCGGCGGTTCCTGCCAACTATTTTGTGACGACGAAATCGTCTCTCCGGTTATTCATTGGGTGCGACATTTTGAGATTGTTCCGGGGATATACAATGTTATCGCTTATATTGAAAACCTTAACACCTCCGCCGGAGTTGGCCGGGCCGATTACATTTTCAAGCTGTACGACGAAAAGAACGTCGTGCTAACCGAACGTAAAGGTTATGTCAGCATCCGTCCGAAAGAGATAATACCGGTAGTTGAGGGCGCGCTAAATACCGGCAAATTAACCGCTGTCCGTTCCGCTTTTGCATTTATCGGAGATCTGACTTGGACAAAGGAAACTCCTCGCGATCCGGCTCTGGTTGTCAGTGGAGAGCGATATTTTGAAGTGGACGGCCTGCCTAGAATATCAGGAGTTTTGACCAACACTTCTCTTTACCCGCTAGACGACATCTCGGCTGTTGCCATCATCTATGATTCTAACGGTAACGCCAGCGCCGCTTCCAGAACATTTTTTGAATCTATCGGAAAAGATCAGTCGGTCGACTTCATCTTCACTTGGCCGCAAAAATTTTCCAAGCCGTTATTTCGGTTTGAGATAATTCCGCTTTATGACACGTCTAGGTAGGGCGATCTCGATTTGGGCTCGAGGAATTGATTGGATTTTGTTTTTTTCCATAATTCCCATTGTTTTTTTTGGTCTAATCACCATATATTCGTTTATTGATTCTGACCAGCTGTTTAGCAAGCAATTGATGTGGTTTATTGCTTCTTTAGTCGCGTTTGTCGTTTTTAGTTCCATAGATTTCAAATTTCTGCGCCAAACCAAGGCCATTGTTTGGCTCTATGGGCTGTCGGCCGTTTTACTAGTGATCCTATTCCTTCTAGGCGAAATTATTAAAGGTTCAAAAAGCTGGTTTGATTTTGGCGCATTTTCTTTTCAGCCGGTTGATTTGGCCAAACTAGTTTTAGTTTTGACTTTGGCTAAATATTTTTCTCGGCGACATATTGAAATCAGAAATATTCGGCATATCTTGGTCTCCGGCGTCTATGCTTTAATATTTTTTGTTCTCGTTGCTTTGCAGCCGGATTTCGGCTCGGCCATCATAATTTTCTTGATTTGGTTCGGGATGGTTATGGTATCCGGCATTTCTAAAAGGCACTTATTATTGGTGTTTTTGGTCTGCGCACTGGTTTTTGCCGGTCTGTGGGGCCTTGCTTTCAAGGATTACCAAAAAGATCGCATCATCACGTTTTTGAATCCGCTTCACGATATTCGTGGGGCCGGGTATAACGCTTATCAGTCTATGATTGCCGTTGGCTCGGGAGAAGTTTTAGGAAAGGGCTTGGGTTATGGAACGCAATCGCGCCTGAAATTTTTACCGGAGTATCAAACGGACTTTGTTTTTGCCGCTTTCGCCGAAGAGTGGGGGTTCGTCGGTGTCTTGATTTTATTTGTATGTTACGGAACTCTGATTAGCAGAATCCTGTCTGTGGCCAAAAGGGGGGCAACCAATTTTGAGACTTTGTATGCTCTGGGTCTCTCAATTTTAATTATGAGCCACTTCATTGTTCATGTTGGAATGAATGTCGGATTGTTGCCCGTTACGGGTTTGAATATGCCTTTTATGAGTTATGGAGGAACTAATTTATTTATCTTATTTATTGGTGTTGGAATATTGATGAGCATGCGCCGCTATTCAAGGGCGACTTACCGAGATTTGTCGTCTAACGAAATCGTCGGCATTCAGGCGGAATAAATCTCCAAGATCTTGGCGATCATTTCCGAAAAACTCTGATATTTTTTTTCTTCCGGCGAGTTCTTTTTATCGGCCAATATTTTTATCTTTTGGGCCATTTCAGCAGGATTTTTAGCTTCAACAAACTCGCAGTTCTGGTAATCCGACAGGGCTTCGAGATTTCCGCCGACATTCGTGGCGACGATTTTAAGACCGGCTTGTCGAGCTTCAAGTAGGACCAAACTCAATCCTTCTGACAGCGAAGAAGATACATAAATATCAAATCCTTTTAAATATTTGGCGGCGTTTTCCAGTTCTCCGCCCAAGAAGAAGCCGTTCTTTAAATTTTTCTCGGCGATTAATTTTTCCAGCGCCTCTTTTTCTTCCCCGGCTCCAAAAATTACGCCAACAATATCGCGCCCTGCGTCTTTCAATAAGGAGTAAGCTTCTATGAAATAGTTCAGCCCCTTTATTTTGTGCAGTTCCGCCAGAGCGCCAATAATCAAGGTATTTTCGTCGATTTTTTTGCCAATTGTGTCGCCAATGAATTTACGAGCGACCTCTTTGTCAATAAAAGCCACTTCTCTTATGGAGTTTTTAACAACTTTGATTTTATTTTTTACCAAAAAATAGAAAGGCAATTTTCGCGCGTCTCTTTTTGTGGCTTCAGAAACGGCGATGGAGACGTGACTTAAAAAGAGAATCGCCCAATACAATTGCTTGATGAAAATCTTTGAAAGCCATCCTCGCTTTTCATTAAAAGCCCAGCCCCTGATGCTGAAGACGATTTTTGATGAATTTCCAAATAAGTTTGCTATTCTGCCCGCCAACGCGCCAAGTCCGCCGGCTTTTGAACTATTTAGATGAATGATGTCTGGTTTCTCTTCGCGAAATATTTTTAATATTTTAAAGAACGATTTAAAATCGCCGAGAATATTGACATCTCTTTCCAGCGAATTGACACAAAAAGTTCTTATTTTTTGTTGCTCAAGTTTGTCTTTTAAGATGCCGTTTCCACCCAAAACCACGAGAACTTCTTTGCCAAGTTTAGACATCTCGGTCGCCAATCCAAATACGGATTTTTGCGCCCCGCCCCAATTGGACTTGGTTATAAGATAGAGAATTTTCTGGACTTTATTTCTCATGCGTATAATATACTAGTATCAGTTAAAATATGGATATTGTAAATAGAAAGGGGTCATTTGTTTTGCTGATCGGAGACATCCTGTTTTTCTTTCTTTCCCTTTGGTTGACGCTGACCATCAGATATCTAGACATCCCGACGGCCGATCTGTTCAACGCTCACCTCGTGCCCTTTTCCATAATTTTTATCTTTTCTGTTTTTGTTTTCTATATCGGAGGTCTTTATGAGCGACACACCTTGGTGTTAAGAGACTCTCTACCCAATCTTTTGTTGAAGACACAAGCCATCAATAGCGGATTTGCCGTTTTGTTGTTTTATTTCGTCCCATTGTTTTCCGTCGCTCCGAAAACCAATCTTTTTATCTATTTGATTTTGTCCGTGTTACTGGATTTTATTTGGAGATTGGTAATTTTTTCTTCACTTTTTTCAAAATCTAAACAACGCGCGGTGGTGATTGGCTCTGGTGAAGAAACTGATAGACTGATCTCCGAGGTAAACAATAATGACTTATATCCTTTTGTCTTCTCCAAGGTTCTTGACTCGGAAAAGATTAATTCGGAAGAAGCCGTAGCTGATTTTAAAAGAACGCTGTTTAGCGATCAGATCTCAATGGTGGTGGCTGACATTTATGACAAAAACGTCTCTCAAATCTGGCCGAAGCTTTATGATTCAATTTTTTCTGGTATTCAGTTTGTTGATAGTTATAGGGTCTATGAGTCAATTTTTGAACAAGCTCCGCTTTCTCTGCTAAATCACGGTTGGTTTTTGAAACATGTTTCTCTTCGAAATCACTTCGGATACGATTTCTTTAAGCGTCTAGGCGACATCGTTTTTTCTCTTTTATTGGGCATCCCGAGTTTGGCCATTTATCCGTTGGTTTATCTGCTTATAAAGTTTGATGATGGTGGCAGATTGTTTTATCTGGATTCAAGAGTTGGCCGCGGCAATAAAATCTTTAACTTAATTAAGTTCCGTTCCATGAACGAAGCCAATGGCGGCCAGAAAGTTGTCTCAAAAGTTGGGCGTTTTTTGCGTAAAACCAGAATAGATGAATTGCCACAGCTGTGGAATGTCTTGAAGGGGGAGATGTCCCTGGTCGGTCCGCGTCCGGAAAAGATAGAGTTAACCAAATTATATAAAGAGCAAATTCCATTTTACGACATCCGAAATATTATAAAGCCCGGATTATCTGGTTGGGCTCAATTGAAACAGGAGAATCACCCTCATCACGCCGCAGATTTACCGGCCACCAGAGAAAAACTTTCTTACGATTTGTATTATATTAAAAATCGCTCGTTTTTGTTGGATTTTAAGGTCGCCCTCCAAACCATAAGAGTTTTGCTTTCTAGAAAAGGCAAGTAATTTTAATTCCATTTGTTTCTTGAAAAAAAATGCCAAATGGTGCATAATCCTTTTCACTTATGTCTAAAGTCAGAATCTCAGCCGTGATACTAGTCTTGATGGCCCTGGCCGCCGGATGGTTTGTCTATAACAGTGAAGTCAATTCAACCAACGACAGGTTTACTTTTAAACTTGGCTTAGATCTGAATGGTGGAACGCACTTGACCTACAGGGCCGATGTAACGGAAATAGCCACCGGCGATATCAACGATGCCATGAGTACTTTACGCAGTACCATTGAGAGGCGAGTTAATATCTTTGGCGTATCTGAACCGATCGTTCAGGTTGAAAGGGGCGGGATATTTAGCGAGAACTCTGATGATTATCGTCTGATTGTTGATCTGCCGGGCGTGACGGATATCGCCGAGGCCATAAAACAAATTGGCGCCACTCCGGTTTTGGAGTTTCGTTTAGCCAAGACGCCAGAGGAGTTGGCAGATTTTCCGTCTGAACTTTCAACTTCCACCGCTGAAATGTTGGCCCAAATCAGAGAGATGTATGAGCCAACTGGCTTGACTGGTGCCCAATTAAACCGAGCCAGTCTGAGTTTTGATGACATCAGCGGAGAAGCCAGTGTCTCACTAGATTACAATGGCGAGGGCAGAGAGCTTCTCTCTGACATAACGTCAAACAATGTCGGAAGAGTCATGGCTATTTTTCTGGACGGAGTCATGATCTCCAATCCGGTCATCAGAGATTCAATTACCACTGGCCAGGCAGTTATCTCCGGCAGTTTCACCACGGAAGAGGCTCGTGAATTGGTTAAAAACCTTAACTTCGGCGCGTTGCCGGTGCCGATTGAGTTGGTTGAAACCCAAACAATCGGAGCGACTTTGGGGCTAGACACCCTAAACAAAGGAATAGAGGCGTTACTTGTCGGATTTATCGCCATTTTGATATTTATGACCATTTGGTACCGATTACCGGGCTTCATCTCTGCGATAGCTTTATCTTTTTATATCGTGCTGATGCTTTTGTTATTTAAGCTCATCCCAGTAACCCTAACTGCCGCCGGATTGGCCGGATTTATCCTGTCTATTGGTATGGCGGTTGACGCGAATGTCTTGATCTTTGAGCGCATCCGGGAAGAATTACAGAAAAATATAAGTTTATATGACGCCATAAAAACTGGTTCCGATCGCGCCTGGAGTTCAATCCGGGACGGTAATTTTACCAGCATCATATCGGCCGTCGTTCTTTACTGGATGTCCGGCACATCTTTGGTCAAGGGCTTCGCTCTGGTTTTTGGTCTCGGCGTTATCGCTTCCATGCTTACTGCCATTGTCGTTTCCAAAATCTTATTACTGGCTCTTAGCTCAAAAAATGAAAATCTGTCACCAGACAGTTTTTTCAGAAAATTATTCGGCTGCGGGTTAAGATCTAATAGGAATTAATATGTTTGTCATCAGGCACAGAAAAATATTTTATTGTCTCTCGCTGATTTTAGTCGTCTCTTCAATCGTCGCCGTTTCTCTATGGGGGATTGACTTCGGTATTGATTTCACCGGCGGATCATTACTGGAGATAAATTTGCCGAATTCTAGCTTAGATAAAACTGTTATTGAGCAAGCGATTTCCAGTCTAAATTTGGGCAAGGACTTTCTTGTGCAGGAGACCGGAGATACGGGTTTTATCCTCAAGTCAAAAACTCTTAGCACGAACGAGAAAGATGCGGTAGTATCCGTTATAAGAGAGCGCGCCGGAGAGGTTGAAGAGATAAAATTTAATAGCATCGGTCCGACCCTGGGACGTGAGTTAAGGAGTAAGGCGCTATTGGCGATTATTGTTGTGATTCTGTCTATCATGATTTATGTAGCCATTGCTTTCAGTGGCGTTTCTAAACCGGTTTCTTCGTGGAAGTACGGCCTCATAACGGTAATTGCTTTTGTTCACGATGTATCTGTCCCGATCGGGCTGTTTTCTTTTCTCGGAAGATTTTATGGCGTTGAAGTTGATACTTTGTTTGTGATTGCGATTTTAGTTGTACTCGGATATTCAGTGAACGACACGATCGTTGTCTTTGATCGAATTCGCGAAAATTTGAAAAATATTCCCGAAAATCAGAGAAACAGCCGGTTTGATGATATCGTTGGCGAAGGATTAAGCCAGACTTTTGGTCGCTCAATTAATACTTCGTTAACAACTCTTCTGGCCCTGTTTGCGCTGGTAATTTTGGGTAGTGAAGCAACAAAGTGGTTCTCATTGGCGCTGATTGCCGGTATAACGGTCGGAACTTATTCGTCCATTTTCTTTGCTGCGCCAATGTTGGTAACGATGCATAAGTGGCAGAACAGGAATCTCAAGCGATAAGCGTTCCGTCTTATAGAAGAGTTTTTGAGAGACATTTCGCAGGACGATTTTGCATGGTTTCGCCGAAGGCGAAAAAATCGTCCGAGAATAGCGCAGCCGCTCGCTGGAGCGGCTGATGTGTGTCTAGAAAAAGCTCCTCTATAAGACCCAAGTCTTTTCCCTTGACTTAAAACCCCACTTGTTTATAATAGCCCTTACCTCAAGAGTGGGGTTTTTATTTGACTCGGCTTCAGCTGCTAGATCGGTGGGAGCTCTGAAGTTGAATAAAAGAGGACTTTGAAAATTAAATAGAAGCATTAATCTGGTAAGCTCTTTTCGCGCGATTTAATCGCACGCAAAAGAAGCACAAATCAGATTCATTGCAATGTGCATCGCGCCGGCGATAAGTCGGCGCAAACAATTACAATTTATCCTTTATTTTGTCTCGTTCTAATTCTTTAAGCTAAGAGTTTGATCCTAGCTCAGGATGAACGCTGGCGGCGTGGATAGGGCATGCAAGTCGAACGCCCCGCAAGGGGAGTGGCAGACGAGGTAGTAACGCGTGGGAATGTACCCCAGAGTCAGGAATAACCTATCGAAAGATAGGCTAATACTTGATGGTCTCTTCGGAGTAAAGATTTATCGCTCTGGGAATATCCTGCGTAGTATCAGCTTGTTGGTGAGGTAAAAGCTTACCAAGGCTATGACGCTTAGGGGACCTGAGAGGGTGACCCCCACCGATGGTACTGAGAAACGGACCATACACCTACGGGTGGCCGCAGTCGAGAATCTTCCGCAATGGACGCAAGTCTGACGGAGCGACGCCGCGTGATTGATGAAGTCCTTCGGGACGTAAAAATCTTTTCTCAAGGAGGAAGTTTATTGACGTTACTTGAGGAATAAGAGGTTGCTAAACTCGTGCCAGCAGCAGCGGTAATACGAGTGCCTCGAGCGTTATCCGGAATTATTGGGCGTAAAGGGTGCGTAGGCGGATTTGTTAGTCTCTTGTTAAAGCCCCGGGCACAACTCGGGAAGGGCAAGGGAAACGGCAAGTCTAGAGGATGTCAGAGGTAAGCGGAACTCTATGTGTAGGGGTGAAATCCGTTGATATATAGGGGAACACCAAAAGCGAAGGCAGCTTACTGGGACATTTCTGACGCTGAGGCACGAAAGTGTGGGTAGCGAATGGGATTAGATACCCCAGTAGTCCACACCCTAAACGATGCTCTCTGGCTTTGAGCGGAATCGACCCCGTTCGAGGCGAAGCTAACGCGTTAAGAGAGCCGCCTGGGTATTACGGCCGCAAGGCTAAAACTCAAAGGAATAGACGGGGGCTTGCACAAGCGGTGGATCATGTGGCTCAATTCGTCGGTAAACGAAGAACCTTACCAGGGCTAGAAATCTATTTGAAAGCTCCAAGAAACTGGAGCCCTCGAAAGACAAATAGACAGGTGTTGCATGGCCGTCGTCAGCTCGTGGTTTGAGCTGTTCCCTTAAGTGGGGTAACGAGCGCAACCCCCATCGTGTGTTACAAGTGTCACGCGAGACTGCCCTCGCTTTTGTGTCGGACTTTTTAAAGTCGGACATAGAAGCGAGGGAGGAAGGTGGGGATGACGCCAGGTCAGCATGACCCTAGACGCCCTGGGCTGCACACGTGATACAATGGGTAGAACAACGAGGCGCAATGTCGTAAGACGGAGCAAACCTTTATAAAACTGCCCCAAGTTCGGATTGAGGTCTGCAACTCGACCTCATGAAGCCGGAATCGCTAGTAATCACAGGTCAGCCATACTGTGGTGAATACGTTCTCAAGCCTTGTACTCACCGCCCGTCACGTCAAGGAAGTTGGGAGCACCCGAAGCATCAAATTTTTTGGTATTACGGTGAACTCAATGACAGGGACGAAGTCGTAACAAGGCACGGGTAGCGGAAGCTGTTCGTGGATTATATAAAAATACAATCGGGAAAAAGCGCACAGTCGCAAGACTGCGTGGTAACACGCAAAAGTTGCGCCGAATTCCCTGATCGTGTCGATTTCTGTGCCTCGATCGAGCACGGAAAGAGTACTCATCGCTCTCAATAAAGATGAGTGGAAGTAAGGGAAGACTTACTGACCGCCGAGAAAGTTCGGTAGAAATAGGACGAGACAAAATAGTGGATAAATTGTAAGAAACAAAAACCGCCAGGACAGGCGGTTTTTGTTTTTGTCGATGTTGAGAAGATTTATCGACTTCTATTTATCTCCTTAAATCTAGCAATTTCTGCACTTCGCAAACTTTTTTGATGTCTTCGATAGAAGACGCTACCGACAATGGCACTCCAAATGATCAGGAACGATGCGAACCAAGCAGTCTTAACAGCACCGCCGCCAAAACCTGTTGGAGGAACTTGATTTAGGAAGACCGAATCTAAGCTTGCCAACTGGCCAGATGGAGGATTATCTGTGGTAACTGAGATGTCATGGTCATCATCGTCATCGTCATCATCTTCTACTTTGACTGAAGGACAGGAATCAGACGCTCTGCGACCATCGTCGTCGGTTACAGTTATCTCGACAGAGTATCTACCCTCATCATCGTATTCAACACGAAGGGTGCGTTCGTCATCATCTTCTCCTTCAATGTCACCATCCCACTCGTATTCAAATGGGGAATTGCCACCTTCTATTTCTACAGTGAATTCTACTTCTTCGTCAGTCTCCACGGAGGTATCGCTTACCTCACAAGTTACTTCAAAATCATCTTCTTCCTCTTCTTCAACTCTGACGACTGGACATGATGCTGTATCATGATCGCCATTATCATCATAAACTGTGACAGAGACTTCGTAGTCGCCCTCCTCATCGTATCTTACATACAAAGTCGGAGAATCTTCATCCTCGCCTTCTGTGTCACCATCCCAACGATATTCATAAGGAGTTTCGCCACCCTCTACTTCAGCCGTGAATCTTACTTCCTCATCAACCTCTACGGAAGTATCATCCACACGACAAGAGACCTCTAAATCGTCAGGTTCGTCATTTTCTTTGTAAGCCGAACAATAATCAGTATCACCGCCGTTTGATCCGACGCAACTCCATAAATATTCTTCGTCAGTATCTGGCGGGCTATAACTGTATGTTCCGGCCCGGCAGGCAGCAGTACCTGTCGGAGAAGAGCTAACCGTTCTTCCGTCAGCGCTACCACACTCACCATCTTCCGGCGGTGTCGGCTCGTCTAATCTTTCTAGAAGGACGCAAACTGGGAAAACGCTCTCTGGTTTTGGGCCATTAGGATATGCAGCGTGAACAGTTCTTAAAACTCTAGTCTGACCACTTAAGGTTAAAGAGTGGGCAATTGTTGTGGTGATTGAGTTGGCAGCTTCAGGGATATCATTAGTTGCTCCGGTTTGACCTAATACGCTGCCCCCAGAACTACTATAAAAAGTGAGATAGATTTGTTCATGTGTTTGAGATTGTCCGCCGTGCGACGCATGGTCGTCAAAAGTAGTCATGATTACTCGGTACATTCCCGAAGGGATAGTGACATTGTAGTTGGCATACCAGGGAACAGAGCCAAATGGCTTACCAACTAACCCGACCGGATTGTCAAAGTCGATCAAGATGTCATCTGGGCCCTCGGCTTCTAGGGGACAAGCCATAAGCTCATTGGCTTCGGCCTTGCTTGCTCCTAGTATAACGGAAAGCAACACTATAACCGCCATCAATATGGCCGAGTACCCGTGTATTTTTTTGTTTGAAACGAATAATTTCATATTGTTTTCTAATAAACTAATTATGACTTCTACACCCCATATGATACTATATTCCGGTCGTTTTGTCAAGGAGTATTTGGGGCTGTCCTATTGGCCGGATATTTTTGCTGTTTTTGGCTGTAAAGTTAGCTTGACTTCTGCGCTCTAATATGATATCATAAGAGGTGGAGGTGCGCAAATGAAAGACGCATTGAATGCTTGGTCTTACGGCCGTTATGGAGTCAGCTGGTATACCTTTCTCAAGGAGGTCGCGGTGATTGCGCCGTGTCTCCTGGGTCCGTATGTGATGGCCTGTGTGTATTTTAGCGCCCTGGTGGCGTTCGGCCACTACGATGGGCCGCCCAACTGGTGGTGGCACTGGCCGCTGGCGGCTATGCACTGGGCAGGTGTCCTGATGGGTAAAAGCTGACGATGGCCATTCTGAGCGCCCTGGAGTTTTACTCCCGGGCGCTTTCTTTTTTTCTATTTTTTTGATAACTTTAAATGCACGTCAAAAACATTTTGCGCGATTAGCTCAGGTGGTTAGAGCGCGTCACTGATAATGACGAGGCCCCAGGTTCAACTCCTGGATCGCGCACCACAAACAAAGAACCCGACGCGAAGTGTTGGGCGATTTTGTTTGTCAGCGAGACAGATCGGCCGTTGTTGGCTTACTCCACGAAACCAACTTCTGGCGCAAGTCTGACGTGAAAATTTTTTTCAACGCCATCAATGATTCTTTTTTTAAGAGAAACTAAATCTTCAAAAGTCGCCCGACCGTTGCCTATAATTATAAGCGCGTTTTTTGGCGAAACTTTCAGATTACCAAAATCTTTTCCTTTGAACCCTGACTTTTCTATTAGCCAACCGCCCGATAGCTTTATCTCTCCTAATGAAATAGGGAATTGTGGCATATCCCCAAATTTTTTAGCCAGTGATTTGGCGGTCTCTATATCAACAATAGGATTTAAGAAGAAGGAACCGCAGTTCGGCTCTGTCCTCGGGTCTGGCAGTTTTTCTTTTCTGACATCAAGTACGGCCTGCCGGATTTCTCTGATCGTTGGCGTTTTATTTCTCTTTTTAAGAAAATATAAGGCCAAATCTTTGTATCTTGGTAAAGCCGGCTTATCCTTACTTAATCTGAAAGAAACACTGATGATTGCGAACCTTCCGGGATTTTTCTTCACCAAGCTATTTCTATAACCGAACTCGCATTCTTGATTGTTTAATTCATATAGTTCCTCTGTCTTAAGATCAAAAACTTTTATGTGAGTTAAGGTGTCAAAAAGGCTTCCCCCATAAGCGCTGATATTTTGAACCGGCGCAGCGCCGACCGTTCCGGGAATGCCTGACAATAATTCCAATCCGGAAAATTTGTGTTTTACCGCCCATTCAACCAATTTATCCCAGTTAGTGCCGCCGGCGACATTGATATTAACTCCGTCTCTGTCTTCGTAGACTTTTAAGATTTCATCCGAGCCGATTTTGACGAAAATCTTATTGTGAAATCCGTCGTTGAAAACGGTGTTGGATCCCTCGCCGACCATAATGATCGGCAGACGTTCTTTGTCGCGAATTTCAATTATTTTTTGCCATTCTTCTATTTTTTCAATCTCAACAAAGTAACGCGCCACCCCGCCGATTTTCAGGTAAGAAAGAGACTTGAGATCGTAGTTTTCTAATATTTTCATGGGTTTCAATTATAGTAACACTACCGCTCCGACATTTCTATTATATCATCTGTGATATAATAGAAACATGTCAAAAATGGGTGATCAAAAAAGAATTGGAAACTTTATCAAAGATTTGAGAAAACGCAAAACTCTTACGCAGGGTGAATTCGCCAAAATATTAAAGACCTCCCAAAGTGCCATCGCTCGGATGGAAAACGGTAAACAAAATTTCACCACCAAAGAACTTTCAAGAATCAGCCGGGTTTTGAATCGGCAGATCATAGAGATTTCCGACTCCATGGATTTTGAAATTAATGGCGGCAAAAAATTAAGAGGAACTGTCTGTACCAATACTTCAAAAAATGGCGCGTTGGCTCTTATTTTTGCTTCGCTTTTGAATCGCGGCACCAGCGTCATCCACGACGTTCCGCAAATAGAAGAAATAAATCGCGTCATAGAACTTCTGACGGCCATTGGTGTCTCAATCAGGCGCTTAAAGGGTCACGGTCTGGAGATTTGTCCGCCTAAAAAGTTTATACTTAGCAAGTTATTTGATGAATCGGCCAAAAAAATTCGATCCAGCCTTTATTTGATTGGTCCGCTTTTACATTATGAAAAAGCTTTCAAATTACCAAATGCCGGTGGTTGCAAAATGGGAGCGAGAACGATTGCGGCGCATCAGTATGGTTTGGAGAAACTTGGCGTGAAAATAAAAACAAGTTCTGACCACTATCAGGTTTCGCGCTCTAAACTTGTTTCAGCCGACATCGTTTTATACGAGATGAGCGATAGCGCGACCATAAACGTTCTGCTTGCCGCGGCCAGGATTCCCGGAGAGACAATCGTGAGATTCGCTTCGGCCAATTATCAAGTCCAGGACACCTGTTTCTTTTTGAAAAAACTTGGGGTTCAAATTGAGGGTATCGGCACGACGACCCTGGTCATCAGAGGAAAGGCGGACATAAACACTTCGGTTCATCACCACGTCAGCGAAGACCCGACAGAGACGATGATGTGGCTGACGGCGGCGATTGTGACAAAATCCAAACTTAATATAAAAAGGTGCCCGATAGATTTTCTATCGTTGGAGTTGCTTAAATTGGAGAAGATGGGATTGAAATATAAAAAGAGCCGCATCTATAAATCGAAAAACGGAGAAACGAATCTGGTTGACATAAAAGTTGAACCATCGGAACTGACGGCCCTGGAGGATAAAATCCACGCGCAACCTTACCCGGGTATCAACACGGATAATTTGCCCTTTTTCGCCACGATCGCCGGTTTTGCCAAGGGCACGACCCTTATTCATGATTGGATGTGGGAGAATCGGGCGATTTATTTTATGGAACTGTCAAAATTGGGATTCAATATGAATCTGGCTGATCCGCATAGGGTTTATATTACCGGGCCGACCGATTTGAGGCCTGGCCAAATTGTTTGTCCTCCGGCGCTTCGCCCAGCGACAATTATTCTTATGGCCATGATCGCTATTCCCGGTAAATCCATTTTGAGAAACGTTTATTCCATTCGCCGCGGATATGAAGAAATTGCCAGCCGACTAAATGCTCTTGGCGCGGACATAAAAATTCTCCGCGGAATTTGACTTCATTTATAAAGCCATTATTATGGGCTTAATGTCTAATCTATATATCGTCGCGACTCCAATTGGGAATTTGGAGGATGTCACTTTTAGGGCCGTCCGCCTTCTCGGTGAAGTTGATCTAATTCTAGCTGAAGATTCTCGGGTGACCAGAAAACTTTTAAATTATCTCAATATAAGAACCAAAATTTTAAGTTTTCACGAGCATAGTCCGGAATCGGTCTATCAAAATATTTTTAAGATGTTGGCTGAAGGAAAGAACTTGGCTTTGGTTACTGATGCTGGAACACCAGCCGTCTCCGATCCCGGCGGGAAACTGGTCAGACGAATCAGACAAGAGTTGCCGGAGGTGAAGATTCATTCTGTTCCAGGCCCGAGCTCTTTGACGGCGGCCATCTCCGTCGCTGGGCTAGCCGGATCAGGCTTTTACTTTGCCGGTTTTTCTCCTCATAAGAAAGGACGACAAACGTTTTTTCGAGAAATGTTCAGGAATTTAAGTGAAGGCGCGGCCTTTATCTTTTTTGAATCACCGCACCGGATTTTGAAAGCATTGAACTCATTGGCGGAATTTGAGCCCAAAAGAGAAGTCATAATCGTCAGAGAAGTGACAAAAATTTTTGAGGAAGTCTTGATTGGCTCGGCTTCCGAATTGGCGGAAAAACTAAAGAGCTCTCCGGAAAAAATCCGCGGCGAATTTGTCGTCATCGTTCACTGACTTTTTTTAAATCGTCTTTTTGTTATAATCAGTCGAATATGAAGACTTATAAAATAATTTTCTTTGTTGGTATATTGTTAGTTATCAATCAATTTTGGGGTATTCCATCTGGCCTCAAGGTTTTTATAAATATAATTCTGGCCGTTCTGTTGATTGCCATCGGCCTTCATGAAAAATTTAGAATCTTGAAAGAGAAGAGGCTTTCGGACAAACCAGATGTTGATCAAAATATTTTTGTTGAGCATCAGCCGGAAAAAATTACTCCGGACGCCTCGGTCAGCGTTGATTTTTTAGCGGAGGAACCGGCACCTGATGTTGAAGAAATATCACCGGAAATCCCTGCCGAAGAGGACAACACGATGAAAGAGGTGAAAGAGTCTGAAGAGGAAGTCGCCGAATCAGCCGAACTCTCTGAACAATCAGCGGAGTCGGCGAACTCGACGGACGAATCAGCAAATGAACCAAAAGAAGTTCAATAAAATATTTGTATTTATCGTCGGGGCGCTGTTTTTGGCGGCGACGATCGTCTTGTTTTTTATCGCACCTGAAATGTTGGCGATAAATTACCAGATTGATGGTAATTCCGCCGTTGGAGCCGGCAAAAATTTGGGCGAGTCAGCACCGGTCATAAAACATATAGGAACCCCGAAGCCGGTCAAGGCCGTTTATATGACTGCTTGTGTCGCCAGCACGCCGACCTTCAGGGAAGATCTAGTTTCCTTGATTGAGGAGACAGAGATTAATTCCATAGTTATTGATATCAAGGATTTCAGCGGCACGATCTCTTTTGAGAGTAATAATCCGGATTTGGTCGGAGTTAGCGCTACTGGCTGCCGGGCGACGGACATGTTCAGTTTTATTGAGCTTCTCCACAGTAAAAATATTTATGTCATTGGCCGAATAACTGTTTTCCAAGATCCTTTCTTTGCGAAGCGCCGTCCAGATTTAGCCGTTCAAAAAGCCAGTGATCGCTCACTCTGGAAGGATTATAAGGGCATAAGTTTTATTGACGTTAGTGCCGAGGAATACTGGGATTATATTTTAACCATTGCTAAAGAGGCTCACGATCAAGGTTTTGACGAGTTGAACTTTGATTACATCAGATTTCCTTCTGATGGAAACATGAAAGACGTCTTCTTTCCGTTCAGCAATGATCTTTTAGTCAGAGAACCAGTTCTGGGCAAACAACTGGCTCTGGAAAATTTCTTCAGATATTTGTCGGAAGAAATATCTAAATATAATAAAGGAAAGGATTTCCCGATGATTACTTCGGCGGATTTGTTTGGGATGGTTACGACCAACACCGACGACTTGAATATCGGCCAAGTTTTAGAGAGAACTTTGCCTTATTTTGATTTTGTCGCACCGATGGTTTATCCGTCTCATTATCCGGCGCGTTTCAACGGCTGGACCGACCCAAATAAATATCCTTATGAACTTATTAATTTTGTCATGAGCTCTGCCGTGGACAGAGTCGCGGTTTTTGATACAGCGACTTCCACGCCAGAACTAGTTCGTCAACATGTTTCTGCCGAACAATTGCGTCCGTGGATACAAGATTTTGATTATGGTGGAAATTATGATGTTGTCGAAGTTAAAGCTCAAATTCAAGCCGTCTATGATGTTGGATTGGGTTCGTGGATGTTGTGGAGTCCAAGCAACAGATATACTCGCGGAGCCATAGAGGACGATCAGCCGGCCGCCGATAAACAGAGCGGAACATAATTATTTGAAATCTGGAAAGTCTAAAAGAAAAAAATCCTTGGCCGATTATTCCCGGGTTCATTTTATTGGTATCGGCGGAATCGGCATGTCGGCTTTGGCGCGCCTGATGAAATCAAGAGATAAAATTGTTACTGGTTCTGATGTATCTCAATCCGCTATAACTAAGTCGCTCAATAAAGAAGGAATCGCTGTTTCTATCGGACACTCAGAAAAGAATCTGGCCGACGATGTTGATTGTGTCGTCTATACGCTAGCAATTTCCAGCGACAACCCTGAACTTTTAAAAGCCGGAGAGAAAAATTTGTCGGTTTTTACCTACGCTGGCATGTTGGGTCTGGTGTCTGGCGATTCAAAAACTATTGCGGTTTCTGGAACACACGGAAAGACGACGACAACCGCCATGATAAATTCAGCTTTGCGCGCCGCTGGCATCAAACCTAACGTAATTGTTGGCAGTTTATTGTCAGGGGATGAAACTAATTTTTTGCCGGGAGAAGGAGAAAGTAAAAAGATATTCTTGACTGAAGCCTGTGAATACAAAAAATCCTTTTTAAATCTCAAGCCGTCCATCTTGGTTATTACCAACATTGAGGAAGACCACCTTGATTTTTACCGAGATCTGGCTGACATAAAGGGAGCTTTCATGGAAATGGCCGACAAAGTTCCGGCGCGCGGGAAAATCGTCTGCGATTTCAATGACGCAAACGTTGAAGAAATTGTCAAAAAATACGAAAAGAAGTGTCTAAATACGCGGGATTTTTTGTCGGCCGTGCCAGAACTGAAAGTCCCCGGCGAACACAACAGAAGAAATGCCGCCTGCGCTTTGGCGGTGGCAAAAATCTTGAAAGTCGATCTCAAAAAAGCTCAACGTGGCTTGGCTAATTTTTGCGGGACTTGGCGTCGCCTGGAACCCCGCGGGAAAAATAAGCGTGGAGCGATTATCTATGACGATTATGGGCATCATCCAACGGAGATAACCGCTTCCCTGGAGGCCCTAAGGCAAAAATATCCTGGCAAAAAAATCGTGGTTTTTTTCCAGCCGCACTTATATTCCAGAACAAAAACTCTTTTTGGTGGATTTGTCGCTGTTCTCAAGAAATTTGACAAAGTCTATCTATTACCGATCTACGCCGCTCGCGAACCAAACGATCCGTCAATTTCGTCAGAGAAAATCGCGGGACGTGTTCCGGGTGCCGAAGTCTTGGAAAATTTTGATACCGCCCGGAAAAAGTTGGCTGAAATAGAGAAAGACCGCCTTATCTTGACTCTAGGAGCCGGAGACGTTTATCTGATTTTGGAATAAGTTTTACTGTTGTCGCCTAGACAATGCTCTTATAATGTCTCGCCGCCGGGTTTTTGTTATAATTAAGCGGAAGTTTTTAACATGGAAAATAAGGACCAGATCACATATTTCGCCGATACCGACGCCCGCAATCGTCGCGTCCGTTTTGGTATAAAAGCCGGCGACAGAACTCGCCACGTCTATGTCATCGGTAAAACTGGTATGGGCAAGTCAACTTTGCTGGAAAACATGGCCGCGCAGGATATCCGCAACGGAAATGGCTTTGCTTTCATTGATCCGCACGGCAAAACCGCGGAACTTCTTCTTGAATATATACCGGAGGAAAGAATAAAAGACGTTTTATACTTCGCGCCGTTTGATATGGAATATCCGATTTCTTTTAATGTCATGGAAGATGTCGGTTATGATAAACGACACTTGGTTGTCTCGGGCCTGATGAGTACTTTCAAAAAGATTTGGGTTGATGCATGGTCGGCTCGAATGGAATATATTTTGGGCAATACTTTATTGGCGCTCCTTGAATATCCAGAGGCGACATTGCTTGATGTTAATCGCATGTTGTCCGACAAAAATTTTCGCAACAAAGTTGTTGAAAACATTAAAGACCCGTCGGTTAAATCATTTTGGACAAACGAATTTGCCAAATATACCGATCGTTTTGCCGCGGAAGCTACGCCGGCCATTCAAAACAAAATCGGCCAATTTACCTCTAACCCGTTGATTAGAAATATCGTTGGTCAGCCGAACTCAACCTTTGATTTGAGAAAGATCATGGATGAGAAAAAGATTCTCATCATTAACTTGTCCAAGGGCCGGGTCGGTGAACAAAATGCCAATTTGCTTGGTAGTATGCTGATCACTAAGATTTATCTGGCCGCCTTGTCGCGCGCCGATATTCCGGACAGGGAACTGGAAAAACTGCCGAATTTTTATTTATACGTTGACGAATTTCAATCCTTTGCCAACGAATCCTTTGCCAATATCTTGTCAGAAGCTCGAAAATATAAACTTAATTTAACTATCGCTCACCAGTATATAGAACAGATGACCGACGAGGTCCGAGCGGCTGTCTTTGGTAACGTCGGAACCCTGATAACTTTTAGGGTTGGTTCTTATGATGCCGAAGTTTTGGAGAAAGAATTTGCGCCGACTTTGGTAGCTCAAGATATAGTAAATCTTGGTGCTTACCAGATATATTTGAGATTGATGATAAACGGAATCAGCTCTCATCCGTTTTCTGCGCGATCTATCCCGCCTCTTGAAAAGCCGGAAAAAAGTTATGTTGATGAGATCATCAAAACCTCACGGGAGACATACGCTCATCCTCGGGAACAAGTGGAGGAATTGATCAAAAAGAACTTATCTGTTGCCGATGAAAGAAAAGAGATTGCTGCCGCTAAGCCGCGTAGTTCTGGCGAGCGCAATTCTAGTGAGCGCGGTCCCGGCGAGCGCAATACCGGTGAGCGCAGTTTTACTCTTGGAGAAAATCGTGGTTTGGACGCCGCCAGAGACGGTAAACACAATAGAGACAGTAAGCAAAACAATAATTTTCGACCCAGACAAAACAGAGTAATTGACGAGAAAACTAAAGTTGAACTGGAAAAAGCTCTTAATCAGAAGCCGCAGGCGCCGCCGGTAGAGACGGGCCTTTCTCTTAGCGAAATTCCAAAGAATCCGCGAGATTCATCAAGTCAGGAAAATAAAAATGCCTTGCGCGAAGCCCTATCGGCAGTGTTAAAAAAAGAGCCGGCTGTTGCTAAGACGGAAGATAAGATAAAAACAGAAGACAAGGTAAAGACAGAAGTTAAAATCAAAATAGAAGATAAAAAGTCCGAAGCGTCAGAAAAAAAGCCTGCAAATCAGGAAAGGAATAATTTGTCTGGTGCGCCATCTGATAAATCCGAAACACAAAGAGCGCAAAAGGCGTTTCACGAACAAAGAGAAGTCCCTAAAAAAGAGCTAAAAAGAATTCTTGGAATTGAATAATATGGATCCGAGAAAGAAAAAAGTACTAATTTTATCTATAGCTTATTTCCCAAAATTTGTTGGCGGCGCGGAAGTGGCCCTAAAGGAAATCACCGATCGTCTGGGCGACAAGTACGAATTTGATATGGTGACTCTTCGGTTTGATAAAAATTTGGCTTCCAGCGAGAAACTGGGTTCAGTCAATATTTTTCGGGTTGGTTTATCGGCTAAAGGCGCGACTCCCGGAGAACTTCCGCTTGTCGTCAAGTTGGCCAAAATTCTGGCGCCATTTTCCATATTTTGGCGAGCCTGGAAACTGCATAGAAAAAATAAATATGATTTGATTTGGTCAATGATGGCCAATCAGGCTGGTTTTGCCGGGATGTTTCTGAAGATGATTTCAAAAAAAACTCCACTGGTTTTATCTGTTCAAGAAGGGAATTCGCCGGAATCAATTGAAAGAAAGGTCCGTTATATTTTGCCGATGTACAGAAAAATATTTTCTTCAGCTGATGTTGTTCAGCCAATATCCAATTTCTTAGCCGGTTTTGCCCAAAAAATGGGTGGAAGCAAAATAGTGGTTGTGCCGAACGGGGTTGATGTTGAGAAATTTTCTCTGGCGAAATCTGAAAAAAGTCCACAAATTCTCTCTGAATTGGGCGTCTCTGGCAGTGAAAAAATTATAATAACCGCTTCGCGTCTAGTAAACAAAAATGGAATTGAAGACCTGATCCGCTCCCTCGTTTTTCTGCCGACCAATGTCAAACTGTTGATTTTGGGAGCAGGTCCACTTGAAGATAATTTAAAGAGAGTTACAGAAAATCTTGGTCTGTTCGAAAGAGTAATTTTTAAGGGGCAAGTAACTCATGATGATTTGGTTCAATATTTTGCCGTGGCCGATATTTTTTGCCGCCCATCTTTGTCGGAAGGGCTGGGAAATGTTTTTTTGGAAGCCATGGCCAGCAAATTGCCGGTGGCGGCGACTCCAGTTGGCGGTATCGTGGATATTGTTGTGGACAGAAAAACCGGGCTGCTCGCTCAACCGGGCGACCCACGCGATTTAGCTTCCAAAATTGATATCTTGCTAAACGATGAAAAGCTGCGCTTGGATTTGGTTAAAAACGGTTTTGAAATGGTTTCAAAAAAATACGATTGGAACATTATCGCCCAAAAGATGGATGAAATTTTTAATTCTGTTAAAGTGACCATATGAAAATTCTAGTCGCCACCGGCATATATCCACCCTCCATCGGTGGTCCAGCGACCCACGCTCGCCTTGTTGAAACGGAATTGCCGAAGCGCGGGATTGATGTCACTGTTCTAAGTTTTGATTTGGTTCGCCCTCTGCCGAAGATAATTCGCCATATTGTTTATGCTTGGAGATTATTTAGATTAAGAAAATCCGGTGACGTTATTTACACTCTTGATCCGGTTTCGGTCGGTCTTCCCGCGCTGATCGTTTCAAAAATTTCCGGACGCAAATTAATTTTAAGAGTCGGCGGTGATTACGCTTGGGAACAGGGGGTCGCGCGGTTCGGCGTAACCGATGTTTTGGATGATTTTGTCAAAAAAAATAATTATCGTTTGCCGGTGCGCCTATTAAAATTTGTCCAAGGCCTGGTAGCTCGCGGCGCGGCGAAGGTTGTTGTCCCGAGTCGGTATCTTGCCGGAATTGTTTCCAATTGGGGCGTAAATCCGGAAAAAATAGTCACAATTTACAATTCTTATGGAGACGATGTCTCTAAAAATCTTGATAAAAATGAACTTCACCAAAAGCTAGGCCTAACGGGAAAAGTTGTGATAACCGCCGGTCGGTTTGTTAAATGGAAAGGTTTCAGAACGCTGATTACTCTCGTTAAAGACATGGCTCAGGATTATAAATTATTTATTGCCGGAAGTGGCCCGGAAGAAGAGAATCTCAAAAAACTTGTAGACGACTATAAAATAAACAACCGCGTATCTTTTTTGGGTGATTTGAACAAAAGAGAATTATCTGAATATATGGCGGCCGCCGACGTCTTTGTTTTGAATACTAATTATGAGGGCCTATCGCATATTATTTTGGAAGTTTTGTCTCTGGGGACGCCGGTAGTCACGACCAATGTCGGTGGCAATCCGGAGATAATTGAAAACGAGATTAATGGTCTTCTGGTCAATTATGACGATGCTGAGGCCTTGCGCGCTTCGATTGATAAGATTTTGGCCGATGAGAGTCTTAGAAACAGAATTATCGCCAATGGATTAAAAACTTCCGCTAAATTTACTAAGGAAAAGACCGTCAATGCCGTGGCAAATTTTTTAAAAGAAAACGCGCAAAAATAATTATGAAAGTTATTAATTTAGGCACGGACATAAAAGCCCTAGACAAAAACTCTTCCACTTACAAGAGAATGATTTCTTACGGAAAGATGTTTGATTCTTTTCATGTTGTTATTTTGGCCAGTAGGAAGATGCTTTTTAATTCTGACGGGATACATTTTTACGGTACCGGCGGCGTTAACAAAATTTTTCAGATGTTTAGGGCGTTTTTCCTGATAAAAAGGATAATTAAAAATCAAGGTCGCGACGGTTTAGTGATTTCTGCTCAAGATCCGTTTGAGCTTTCTCTGGTGGCAGCTCTTTCTGGCACTCCATTCCAAGTTCAACTGCATACTGATATTGGCTCACTATTTTGGAGAAAGAAGATAATTAATAAGATTCGAGCGGCTATCGCCAAATTTGTCTTCTCTCGAGCCTCCGGCGTTCGTGTGGTCTCGGAAAAAATCAAGGCGATTTTGATTAGAGATTACAACGTCCCGGCGAGTAAAATAAGCGTTTTGCCGATAAGGGCCGATCTTTCTGATGTCCAATTTGTCCGACCGAAAAGTTTCGCCGAATTTCATCCCGCCATCGTAACTGTCGCCAGGTTTGAAAAGGAGAAAAACGTGATTGCTTCGTTGAAGGTGTTGCGCGAGGTTATAAAGAGATGTCCGCAAGCTGGTCTTGTCTTGGTCGGAGACGGTAGTTTACGAGGGGGGCTGGAGAAATTTGTTCGAAGATATAATTTGTCCGGTAACGTTGTCTTTGCCGGAAAAGTTCCGAACGCTCGTCCTTTTATCAAGGGGGCAGATATTGTTTTGGTGCTGTCTTATTACGAGGGCTATTCTTTGGTTCTGGCAGAGGCGGCGGCTCTTGGTGTCCCCATTGTCACGACAGATGTTGGGATTGTCGGGGAGATACTAGAGCCAGGTAAAGCAGTCTTGACGTGTTCTTGTGATGATATTGATTGCCTGGCCTCATCAATAGAAAAAATCGTAAAAGATGAGTCCCTCAGGAACGCTCTTGTCGATAACGCCAGAGCCGCTATTTTGAAAACAGTTCCTGATGAAAAAACTTATCTTGATAAATATAAAGATGGTTTGGGATATTGCCTACGAAGTGACTCGTCTATACAATGAATTTTATAAATCCATGAACATACTAATTGTCACTCAAATTTTAGATAAGAAAGATCCCATACTCGGTTTTTTTCATCGCTGGGTTTTAGAATTTTCAAAAAAGTTTGAAAAAGTTACAGTCATTTGTCTTAAAAAGGGCGAAGTGGATCTGCCAAACACAGTTAAGGTTTTATCTTTAGGCAAAGAAAATTCAGTTAATCGTCTTAAATATCTGTGGCGGTTTTATAAATATATTTGGACCGAGAGAAAGAATTACGATTCGGTTTTTGTTCACATGAACCAAATATACGTTATTCTGGGCGGTTTGGCCTGGAGATTGCTACGAAAAAAAATTGGACTTTGGTATGCTCACGGCAAAGTTCCAATGAGCCTCCGCTTGGCGACGTTATTGGCGGATTTGATTTTCACTTCCACATCTAGCGGTTTTCGGATTGCCAGTCGCAAGAAAAATATTATCGGCCAGGGCATAGACAGTTCCTTGTTTCCTAAATCCGATACTTCTGCCAATAACGACCGCCTAATTTCCGTTGGCCGCATTTCTCAAATTAAGAATTATGAAACCCTGGTGAGGGCGATTGAAATTTTGGCCAAACCCGGAACTAATCTTAAAGTAGATATCATCGGCCCGGTATCAACCGATAGAGACAAGAAATATTTGGGAAATTTGAAATCGGAAATATCAAATCTTGGGCTTGATGACAATTTTAGTTTTATTGATCCGGTCGTCAATGACAAACTGGCATCTTGTCTGAAGATGGCTAAATTATTCGTCAATACCAGCCTGACTGGCAGTTTGGATAAAACCATCTTGGAAGCGATGTCTGTTGGTCTTCCCGTCGTGACTTGTAACGAGTCTGTCGATGAGATTTACGACGAGAATTGTAAATTTTTGTTGTTTCCGCCTCGCGATCCAGTTGCTCTCGCCGATAAAATAAAGAAAGTTCTGGCTCTTGATGCCGTAAAATATCGTGAGTTATCAAATCAGATGTCGGAGATCGCGGCGCGCCATAGTTTAAATAGACTTGTGGATAAGATACAATATCTCCTATCTAATTGAAGATGTTCAGCCGCATAAAAGACAAAATAAAACGCAAGATAAAAATCATTAAATTGTGCCACGGGCTTTACAATAGATTTAAAATGGTCGTGCTCTTGGTCGCGCTTCGTTTGTTACGCATTTTTGGAATAAACAAGAGGGCGGAGATGTCTTTTAAGATAAATTTTGGGGGTCAGACCTTCAAACTTTTTCTCGGTTCGGGCTCTGATATTGCCGTTCTAAAAGAAATATTTATCGACCAAGAATACAACACCGACGTGAAAGATGGTGAAATTATTCTAGACATAGGGTCAAACATCGGGTTGGCCTCAATCTATTTTAAGTTGAAATATCCTCGTGCGAAAATATTTGCTTTTGAGCCGGCGCCTGACACTTTTGAGGTTCTAAAAAAGAATTCTGAACAATTTTCGGACATAAAAATCTTCAATTTTGCGTTGGGCGATATCGATGGCGCCAGAGAGTTTTATTCTTCCGATAAGAGCAGTATGTCGGGATCACTGATACACAGGCCTAGCAACCAGATCAAAATTCCGGTAGCAATCAAAAAGTTGGACAGCGTGATTCGGGAGCTCAATGTAGATCACATTGATATCGTGAAATTTGATATTGAGGGATCGGAATATTCTCTGTTGAAAGATTTCAAAAACTTTTCTAAATGCAAATTTTTCATCGGGGAAATTCACCTGGATCTTTTGTCTCAGAAGATTGAAGACTTCCGCCGCCTTTTCGCCGACAATGGTTTTGACTGCTCTTTTAAGAAATTACACAATGAACAGCGTTTTATTGTCAGGGCAAGCCGTAAATTTTAACTAATCATGAATAATTTTGGAAAACATTCAATAATCAGAGAATTAGAATATCGCGAGATCGCGAAATTGGATTTAGACGGCGACATTTTGGATTTGGGTGGCAGTAAAAAATCTGGCTACCAGGAATTAATCAGGGGTAGCCACAAAATAGACACGGCCAATATCAATCCAGATTACGGTTGCGATTTGATATTTGATATTCAAAAAAGATTCCCGATCAATGACAGTGCTTATGATCACGTCATCTGCTTTAATGTCCTGGAACATATTTATGGTTTTCACAATGTCTTCGCAGAAACTGCGCGAATTTTGAAAGAGGGAGGAAAGTTTATCTTTGCTACGCCTTTTATTCATCATGTTCACGGGTCGCCGGGAGATTATTTCAGATACACTAATTCGGCACTAAGTCGTTTATTAGACGACTCCGGCTTCTCTGTTGAAGAGATAAAACCGTTGGGCTATGGGCTTTTCTCAATTATCTTTCAAACGATAGGCGGCTCAATTCGCCCGGGTTTTTTACGAACTTTCATCAAAAAAGTATTCATCTTCTTTGATAAGGCCTTATCACTCTTTAAGAGTTATAAGAAATTGCGAGAAAAAGTTCCTTTAGGATATTTTGTTATTGCGCGGAAGAATTGACTTGCGACAGACCTCTTTGTCTTGCCGACAACATTTTCCACTGTATAGCGCTTGTCAATAAACTGGCGATTGAATAGATTATTTTACTTGTGACCACTCCCCAAAGACCCAATTTCGGGACGAGGATTATCAAGCAGATTATGAGAATGATATATGGCAAATTTCTCCAATATAGCCACTTCTTTGGCGTCTCATCAAATTTAGAATTCAAGGCCGAATTAAAAAGTAGGTTTGGTAGATAGAAGACCAAAAGGACGGCTAAAGATTGTGAAAATATTATTGAAGAAAAATACTTGGGAAGAACCAATCTAAATACCAGAGGAATTAGCGCCACATAAATTAAGGTGAAAATTATTCCCACCACGATTCCTTTGAGAGCGCGGCTTTTTAACTGGACGTTTATTTCGCCGATACTTTTGTTTGAGAATTTCGGCACTGCGATAGCCGGAATAAATTTTAAGAACCCCCTGATTTGTTCAATTGGCGCTAGGGCGAAACTGTAAATGGCCACCGCCAACGGGCCCAAGAGGTAAAAGGTAATAATGCTGTCCAAATAAGTGGCGAGAGTGGCCAACGCCCCGGAGAAACTTAAATGTTTGCCAATGTTGATGGCGTTGATGTCCTCGCGATCGTTTGGTGGATATTTTATTAGTGAGAATATATCAAATATTAATCTGATCAGGGTTATTGGCAAAAAATATGATAGCAATATTAGCCAAAGATTATCAGTGACCAAGACCGTCGCAATTATTGAACACATTGAGATGATCCTGCTGGCTGATCTGTATAAGACAAAAGCCTTGAAAAGTTTCTTGCCCTGGAGATAGCTTTCGTATAGCCCAAAGGAATCTATGAAGGGAATAAAAAGAGACATCAATATCAAACCGATTCCAAGATATTGATTACCAGATGCCCAATAAAAACTTCCTAACGCCAATCCCAGTATCGTCCCCAGGAATCCGTATCTTATTCTGGTTGACGTCGCCCGAATAACTGTCTTTTCAAAACCGCGAGCGATTGACGGAATTATCGCCGCGGACATCCAATTTAGCGAAGTGACCAAAAAGACACTGGATGCCGATATTATAAATTTATAGTTACCGTATATTTCCGGCTTGAGAAAGTTTCCCAGGATAATTGCTAAGACCAAGGCCGATAGGCTGTTAACCAATTGATTTAATCCGAACCAAAATCCGCCACTAAATAGGTATACCGTGTCGGTTTTTGTGTGCTTATCCAGCCCCCGTATTTTTTCCAGAATATTATATTTAAGTCGGTCTAACATTATTTTATACAAAGTTAATCTTATATTATTTCTCGCTCTTTGCCACTATTTCTGTTATATTCTTTCCGTATATGACAAATATTGATAAGGTCCTGAAATACACGATTTTTTGTGGAATCGCCGCGCTGTTGTTTACTCCCTTTATCGTGGCCAATAGTCTCTTTTTCCCTTACATAACCGGTAAGGCCTATTTCTTTCGCATCATTGTGGAAATAATCTTTTTCCTTTGGCTTATTTTGGCAGTGTTAAATAAAGAATATCGTCCAAAGAAAAGCTTGATTTTATATGGATTGATAGTCTTTTTAGTCAGTATCTTTGTCTCTAACTATTTTGGGGCGAATCAAACCGCCAGTTTCTGGAGCAACTTTGAAAGAATGGAAGGATACGTGACCTTGGCCCACTTATTTTGTCTATTTTTAGTGGCTGGCTCAGTCTTAAAAGGGGAACGGCAGTGGGCGTGGATTTTTAACATATCAATTTTTGCCAGTTTTGTTTTGGCTCTTTTGGCTTTGAAACAATTATTAGGCAGTGACGAGATCAGCCGAGTTGATTTGACTCTCGGGAATCCTATCTATTTGGCCGTTTACATGTTGTTTCATATCTTTCTTTCTCTGTTCTATTTATCGCGGATAAACTATAAAAGGTGGTTTTATTATCTTTATTGGGCAGTCATTTTCGTTAATACTTTCATTTTGTTTAAGACCGGTACTCGCGGAGCCGTTCTTGGTCTAGTTGGTGGCCTGTCGCTAACCGCTCTTGTCGTTATTTTTACTCACTGGGGAAATAAAAAGATAAGATCATTTGCCATTGGCGGATTACTGGTGATTGTCGCGGCCACCGCTTCTTTCTGGTTTGCAAAGGACACGAGTTTTGTTCGTAATAATTATGCTCTCAATAGAATTGCCAGCATTTCTCTAAGTGAAGGAACGGCTCAAGCCCGTTTGATAAACTGGCAAATCGCCTGGTCTGGTTTTAAAGAAAGGCCGATTTTAGGTTGGGGACAAAATAATTATGATTTGGCCTTTGACAAATATTATTTGCCGGAGATGCACGGCAATGAAGCTTGGTTTGATAGAACCCACAACATCGTCCTTGATTGGTTGATCGCCGGAGGCGTTCTTGGTCTGGTCTTCTATCTCTTCATCTTACTATCCCTTGTTTATTTGATTTGGAATAAAACTTCTACGTTTAGCCGTCTTGATAAAAGCATTCTATCTGGTCTCCTCGCGGCTTACTTTTTTCATAATCTATTTGTCTTTGACCATTTAGTCAGCTATATTTTCTTTTTCTTGATTCTGGCTTATGTTCACTCAACAAATAGTTCTGATGTAAAGCTCTTTCAGTTTAATTCACCAAAAATTATTACCGGCTCGCTTATTGGGTTGGCGATCTTGGCCATACCGGTATCAGCCTATTTTATAAATTATCCGAGCTACACCGCTAACAGGGAATTGGTGAGCGCCATGCGCTTGGTAAAAAAAGTTTCTTCTCCTGCCGGCGAGACTTATACTTACTATCATGCCGAAGGATTGAATGAAAATCTTAATCTGTTCAAGCACGCTATATCCAGAAATACTTTCGGAAATCCAGAAATTCGTCAACGAATGGCCATGTCAATTGAGACAATCTTGAATATAAAAGATGATTCCGCCAATCAGGTGAAGAGCGACTTTATTAAAGAAACAATTTCGGAATTGCAAGCACAAATTTCTGAAACACCCGGAGACTCTAAAATCACTTATCTGTTGGGAACCTTTTATGCCTTAACTGGCGATCTGGAAAATGCCGAAAAAGAATTGCTTGAGACGATAAGAATTTCTCCGAACAAACAGGCCATAAGAATTCCTTTGATTCGCGTTTATTTACAATCGGGACAAAACGATAAAGCTCTGGCTTTGGCAAAAGAGACCTATAATTTGGACACTAGCAAAGACGACCTCTGGTTTGAATACATCAGAGCGGCCGCTGTCACGGATAAAGAACTTTTCGGTGAAATAATTGATGAGGCGGTTGAACAAGGTGATACCGAAAAAGTAATCAGCTTTCTTAAATACAATATAGAAAAACAACCGGATAACGTGCAGGTCCTAATCTCTCTGTCGGCCTTCTATAATCGTATTGGCGATAAAGAAAAAGCCCTTTTGATTTTGGACGAAGCACTTCTTAAGTTTCCAAATTATCAGTACCAGTTGCTAGAGATGAGGCAAAATGTTGAGGCGGGCCAAATCTAGGTTCAACTTTTCCAGATTTGCGGCGATTGTTCCTTGGAAATTCCCCAAATTGTTATCCACTTGCGCTTTTTATAAACGTCTGCTATACTAACTGGCGTGAGTGTGAGCGAATAGCTCCACGAACGAATATCTGTGTAAGTCCCCGCTTCGGCGGGGATTTGCATTTTTGGTGATTGGCGGTCGGATGTCTCTGGCTAACCGGAACGGGGGTATCATCAAATAAATTTTTTTTAAAATATCTCCAACAGAATGTTCACAAGTCTGGCTGTAACCTTGTTACAATTTTGCTATACTTTTTATGAGATTGTGTTTTGGACTGGTCGGTGTATCGCACTCACGTAAGATATTCGTTGGAGCTAGCGCTCACCGGCCAATCCAGGACGCAAGGAGTCGCCGCGAATCGCGGCGATTTTTATTTTTTAAAATAAATTTTCTCAAAAATATTTTTGAGAAAATTTAACTTATCCACATATTTTTTCAAAAAAGTCTTTCGGTCTGCTCGAATGCTGCGATAATTAAGTAGGGAAGAAAACTTTTATCAGTTAACAAAATAAAAATGGTTGCAAAGAAAAGAAAAGCTGCAAAAAGAAAGTCAGCTAAAAGATCTGCAAAAAAGGCAAAGAAATCAGCCAAGAGATCTTCAAGGAGAAAGTCTAGCCGAAGAAGATAAGCGCAGATGCTTGGAGCCGGGCCCTCACTAAGTTGAGGGCTTTGCTTTTTGTGCTATTATCGGAGGATATCCATGTCATTTCTGTCAAAAATTTTTGGGGACGGCGGCCGCCGTTTGTTGAAAAAATACGAATCAAAAATTCCGGCGATTAATTCTTTTTCTGAACAGATTTCAGCTTTAAGCGATGAGCAGTTAAAAGCCAAAACTCAGTTCTTTAGAGCCGAGCTTGCTAAGGGTAAAACTCTGGACGATATTTTGCCAGAAGCTTTTGCCGTTGTTCGCGAAGCCGCTGTCCGGACTTTGAAACAGAGGCACTATGACGTTCAGCTCCTAGGAGGAATGGTTATTCACGACGGCAATATCGCCGAGATGCGCACCGGTGAAGGAAAAACCCTAGTAGCCACTTTGCCGGTCTATTTAAATGCTCTAACTGGTAAGGGCGTTCACGTCATCACGGTAAACGATTTCTTGGCTCGTCGTGACACCGTCTGGATGGGACAAATTTATAACTTTTTGGGTCTCAGCGTGGCAGTTATTAACCAGCAGGCCTCTTATGTCTACGATCCAAGTCACACCAGTGAAAAACAAGACGAAGAAAGAGACGCTTTCGGGTTTTTTCATATTATCTATGACTATCTTCGTCCAATTTCGCGAAAAGAAGCTTACGCCGCGGACATCACTTATGGTACGAACAGCGAATTTGGTTTTGATTATCTTCGAGACAATATTGAGTACGATCCGGAAAATCTCCGACAGAGGGAACATAATTTTGCCATCGTGGATGAAATTGACTCTATTTTGATTGACGAGGCGCGAACTCCGTTAATTATTTCTGCGCCATCGGCTGATGCGGAAAATCTTTATGGGGTTTTTGCCAAAATCTCTCGCCAACTTAAAAAAGATGAAGATTACACCGTTGACGAAAAAACGCGATCAATAGGCTTGACCGACTCCGGCATCTCCAAATCCGAGAAAATGTTGGGTGTCCAGAATATTTATAGTGAGAAAGGTATTAAATATGTTCATCATTTGGAGACGGCCGTTCGCGCCGAAGCCCTCTTTAGAAGAGACAAAGATTATGTCGTCCGTGACGGAAAAATTGTCATCGTTGACGAATTTACCGGACGAATGCAACCGAGTCGTCGCTGGTCGGAGGGTTTGCACCAGGCCATAGAAGCCAAAGAGGGAATTGAAGTCGGTCAGGAATCCAGAACTTTCGCTTCTATTACTTATCAGAACTATTTCAAAATGTATAAAAAGCTGTCCGGCATGACCGGTACGGCCAAAACCAGCGCCGAGGAGTTCTTTAAAGTCTATAGGTTGGAAACGGCCGTTGTTCCAACTAACCGGCCCAATGCCCGCACCGATTACAATGATTTAATCTATCAGACGGAAACTGGGAAATTTAAGGCGCTAATTAAAAAGATAAAAGAACTGCATGAAAAAGGTCAGCCGGTGCTTGTCGGTACGGTTTCAATTGAGAAAAATGAACTGGTCTCCGAATATCTGACTCAAAATGGCATTCCGCACAACATATTGAACGCCAAGAATCATGAAAAAGAGGCCGAGATAATTTCTCAGGCCGGTAAAAAGGGCACAGTGACAATCGCTACCAACATGGCTGGTCGCGGAGTTGACATTAAGTTAGGTGGTGAACCTTTTGATTCACAAAAATATGAAGAAATTAAAAGTTTGGGAGGATTATTTGTTGTTGGTACTGAGCGCCACGAAGCTCGCCGAATTGATAACCAGTTAAGAGGGCGGTCCGGACGACAGGGCGACCCGGGCGAGACACAATTTTTCGTCTCTTTGGATGACTCTCTAATGAGAATATTTGCTCCGCCGACCATGAAGACCCTCATGAGCAAGCTCGGTTTGCCCGAAGAAGAACCGATCCAGAATCGCATGATTTCTCGCGCTCTGGAAAACGCGCAAACAAAAATTGAGGGCTTTCATTTTGATGCCCGAAAACATTTGCTTGAATTTGATAGCGTTTTGAACACGCAAAGAGCTTCGGTCTATGAGCGCCGCCGTAAAGTTTTGCTAGGCAATCGTGAGACGTTGGAAGCGGAGATTTTGGAAATTATCGCGCGGGGCGGAGAGCAAATAGAAAAAATTATTGAAGAAAAAAAACAAACTCTCGGCGAAGACGAGTGGTACAAAACTTTGAGGCGCGTCGTTTTGCAGAGTATTGATACGCTCTGGGTGGATCATCTGGAGACGATGGATTACACCAGATCAAGCGTTAATCTTCGAGCTTACGGTCAACGCGATCCTTTAGTTGAATATAGAAAAGAGGCGCTTAGGTTATTCAAATCCATGAGAGAGGCCATCTATGAACAGATTATAAATATTTTACCCAACCTCGGCGCCGGCGCCTTCTTAAAAGCCGAGCAAAAATTACGCGAAAATGTTAAAGCCGCTCAAATTACCAGCGGAGCTCGGGCTGAATCACTAGGCAAACAGGTATCAGCCGGCGCTGATTCAAGATTCGGCAGAAACGACAAGGTGACTTTGATAAAAGATGGCAAAGAAATTCAGGTGAAGTTTAAAAAGGCCGAAGAATATCTGGCGACCGGCTGGAAGATCAAATAGATTTCAGTCTTGGTTGATTTGTGCTATTTTATAGGTATGAAACGATTTTTTCTATTAATCTTTCTTCTAATTCCACTGGTTGCGCCACGGCTCTCTTTCTCGGCGGAAATTCTAAATAATTCGGAAGTTCTCATCGGCATTGAAAGAGAGTATTCAGAAAATTTGTATATCGGCGCAGTAAAAACTCTCGTGGAGGGCGATATTTTGGAGGATTTAGTTGTCGCCGGCGGTGAAGTCAAAATTACCGGAAATATCTCCGGTGACACTTTTTTGTTGGGCGGCAGGATAGATTTTTCTGGGCAAGTTTCCGGTGACTTGAGGATAATTGGTGGTGACGTCTTAATTTCCGGCCAAATCGCCGGCGACGTTCTTGTCTTGGGCGGGGAAGTTAAGATTTTGTCCACGGCCGTGATTGAAAAAGAAATTCTTGTTATCGGTGGCAAAGTCGCCCTGGAAAATAACACGCCGGCGGAGTTGAAAGTCATCGCCGGAAAAGTTTCTATCAATGGCGAACTCTCCGGCGCTACCGAAGTTACCACTCAAAACTTGCACTTTGGAAAAGATTCAAAAATTTTCGGTCAATTTTCTTATTATGCTCCGCAGAGGTTCAGCCAAGAGGAGGGGGCGACTTTTCTTAGTGAGACCATGTTTAATGAAATAAACACCATCCGTGAGTCCAGTTTCCTTAAACGAGTTCTTCTGAAGTTCGTAAGTTTCTGGTACCTGCTCCGATTTTTAACAAATCTGATTCTGGCCTTTCTCCTGATTTATATGTTCAAGGTTTTCTCTCAAGAAGTCGCGGATTTGATGGAGCGCTCTTTTTGGAAAAGTATCGGCGTCGGTTTGTTGGCTTTGTTTTTGTCGCCGATCATTGTTATTGTCGCCCTGATTAGTCTGGTCGCATTGCCGATTGGGTTCCTCTTCGGTTTATTCATGATTTTCGTCATGATTATCGCGCCGGTTCTCTCGGGAATTTTTATTGGAAATTTTCTTAAACGCCGCTTTAAGAAGGACAACGCCTTGGCGGTTGATTTTAAGGGCTCAGCGGTTGGCGTTATCATCTTGACTGGCCTACAATTTGTCCCTTGGATTGGCGGCTGGGTGATTTTACTCTTATTTATAGCTTCAGTTGGAGCGATTCTAAGACAAATTCGGATTTCAGTCATTGAATAGGGGCTTAATTTGGTAGTGGACAAGTCTTTCTTCTCTTTTTTGGCACAAGAGGGTATAATTACCCCAAGCTTACGAGTAGATTATTCTAGAAAATCTATGAGGGTAAAAGCTTTAAAGTTTGATTTTAAATTAAAATAATTAATTAATTATGAAAAAACGAGGTTTTACGTTAATTGAACTTTTGGTCGTTATCGCGATCATTGGTATTCTTTCTTCGGTTGTCTTGGCCAGCTTGAATACGGCGAGAAACAAAGGAAATGATGCTGCCATTAAGGCTGATTTGTCGGGCATAAGAACTGCGGCTGAGCTTTACTATGACGACAATGATTCGTATGGTACAGCAGCAGCTGCCGCCGAGGGTGTCTGTGACGATGCCGCCAGTATCTTTGAAGAGACATCTGTTGTTAGAGCCATCGCTCAGATCGGAGAGAAGGGATCTACGGTTACATGTGCCATTGGCGTGGGCGGTAACACATGGGCAGTCTCTGCGACCCTGATATCTGATGACACAGTTAGCTTCTGTGTTGATTCTGCTGGTGCGGCGATTGAGGGTACGGCTGGGGGAGGAGATGATGCGGCGGCTGTTTGTACGGCATCGTAAATAGTGAGATTGCTGATTGCGTTTATTTGTTTCCAAAACACCGCGGGTTGCGCGGTGTTTTGTTATGGAAATCTTGCAAATTTGTTATAATTATCGGCAATGACTTTTGGCCCGATCTTTTCGTTTCTGTTTGGTACCATCATAGGTAGTTTTTTGAATGTGGTGATTTTCCGTTATAATACAGGGCATTCTATTAATGGTCGGTCCGGCTGTTTAAGCTGTGGCCAAACACTATCAGCTCGCGACCTAATTCCGATTTTGAGCTGGCTTTTCTTGCGCGGCCGCTGTCGTAAATGCGGCTCACGAATTTCTATCCAATATCCGCTCGTTGAGTTTTTCACCGGGCTTCTTTTCGTGGCGCTTTTCTGGATGTCGTCGGAATTTATCGGTTCGCCCGTCGCCGCCGCTTCGTATTTTGTTTGGCACGCCATAATTTTTGCCACTCTGATCATAATTTTTGTGTATGATCTTAAACACAAAATTATTCCTGATGGCTTGTCTTATTTTTTCGCTGGCCTGACTTTGATACAAGCTTTGATTACTAATCCTATCTATCCGACGCACACTACTATTTCAATTTTGAATTTATTATCTGGCCCCATCTTGTTTCTGCCGTTTTTTGCGTTGTGGCTGATTTCTTCCGGTCGCTGGATTGGTCTGGGCGATGGCAAATTGGCTTTGGGAATTGGCTGGTACCTGGGATTTATTTCCGGTCTCTCGGCTGTTGTTCTGGCTTTTTGGATCGGCGCGGTCTTTGCGGTCATCTTTATGTTGACAGAAAGATTGAGACTCGGCCGTAAAAATATTACAATGAAGACTGAAATACCGTTTGCGCCGTTTCTGATCATCGGCACTATCATTGAATTTTTCTTGAGGATAGACGTAATCGGGATAGGTATATTCTTTTAAAAAACGTGAAATCGTCAGAACAAAACAGAAACAGAAAAAAAGGGTTCACTTTGCTGGAGTTGCTTTTTGTCGTCGCCATTTTCTCAATTTTGACAGTGGTTGTCGTCTATAATTACGGAAATTTTAATAGCAACATAATAATGTCCAATCTGGCTTATGAGGTGGCGATGGAAATTCGGCAAGCCCAAGTCTACAGTTTGGGTGTCCGCGCCGCTAGCACTACTGGTTTGGAGAGTCGCGACCAATTTGATACCAGATATGGAATTTATTTTGATTTGGATAACAGCGACACCAACTTCGTTTCATTTGCCGATACTTATCCCGAGAAGGTCGGTACCGATATTGATAAACCAGCCGGCAACGGCTTCTGCGATGACGACGAGGAGGGCACGATATGTGATGTCGGCGCTTGTTTGGAAGGGTCTCTTGAATGTTTACAAACGGCTTCCTTGAGCCACGGTATCGCTTTTGAAAAAATTTGTGTTTCGGAAGAGGATATTGAGCCGGTGAATTATGAGAACGGAAACTGTTCCGATGAAGACGTGAATCAGGTTCACATCACTTTTGCGCGACCTTATACTGATGCCATAATTAAGGTTAAGAGTCTCGGCGATGAAGATGTGGATATTCCAAAAAGAAACGCCGGTATTATTTTACGATCAAATTCCGGATCTGGTCGGGTCGTGATTATAAAACGTTCCGGACAAATATCGGTCAGAAATTTAAATGGCGCTGAAATTTAAAACAAAACAAGGTTTTACTTTGATTGAGCTTCTCTTGGCCGTCGCGCTTTTCTCTATCGTTATAATTATTACTTTTGGAGCGATTATGACGACTGTTGATGTCAACAGAAAGTCACAAACCATTACTACGGTTATGAACGATTTAAACTTTACCCTGGAAAGCATTACCAGAACGGTAAAGACGGCCACTAAGATAAGCACAGATGACAATCTTTATCGTTTCAAGGACCAGCGGGCCGACGTGACTAACTACGTGACTTACCGGCACGATGATGAAAAAGACATAATTGAAAAATGCGAATCTAGTAACGAAGATATCGAAGATTGCGTCGAGTATTTTCCGATAGTTTCCGATCAGATCAAAATAGAGCGCTTCCTTTTAAGAGATATAAATACCGAAGATAATGGCCAGCCGAGATTTCTCTTGGTGGTTGACGGCTATGCTGAAATAACTTCGAGAATAAAATCGGAATTTAGTATTCAAACAACCATCTCGCCCAGAACGGTTAACTTTAACGGAGCCCTGGGCCTTTATGATTAATTTAAAAGGACAAAAAAATAAAGGTTTTACGATGGTAGAAACATTAGTAGCCATCTTTATCTTACTTATTTCTGTCACTGGTCCATTGGCTATTGCCCAGAGCGGCCTCCGGGCGGCATTTATCGCTCGCGACCAAACCATTGCTTATTACTTGGCTCAAGATGCCCTGGAGTTCATCAAAAACAAGCGGGACAACAACTTTATCGCCCGAAGCGATTGGCTGGATGGACTAGAAAACTGCGTTGACGACAGCTGTACCATTGATACCACGACGGAGACGATTCTTTCCTGCGATACGAATCCGACCGGTTGCAGCCAGGAGTCGCCGTTAAAGATAGAAGACGGCACCTACCAGTTCGGTTTCACCGGTGAAGATTCAAAATTTTATCGCCAAATTAGCATTGATACGGTCGTTCCCGATCAAGAGGTTCAAGTGACCGTAACCGTCGGCTGGAAAACCGAAGATGGCAGTCCGCGAGATGTTTTGGCCAAAGAAAATATTTTCCGCTGGGCGCCAATTTATTAAATATGTTTGAAAATTTATATAAAAAAGTTGCAAACAGATTAAGTTTAAAACCACGAGGTTTTACTTTACTTTTCGCCGTTCTGGTTTCAATTTTGATTTTATCGGTCGGAATTTCAATTATAAATTTGTCTACCAAACAAATTATTCTTTCTGGTTCGGGACGAGAATCGCAATACGCTTTTTATGCTGCTAACACCGGAATTGAGTGCGCCTATTATTTTGATTGGAATCCGCCGGAAGGGAAGGTCGTTTTTCCTTACAATGAAGATTCCATGGGACTTACTCCGGTTGGAGAGGGTATAAAATGCGCCTATCGTGGAACTGGTCCCGTAGAGAGAAACCTTTACGATGAGTTCAATGAAATTAACGGTTATGCCTACGCTGATCTTCCGGGCATGGAGACGGAGGAAGGTGATGATGATATTTACATAACTGAATTTTGGCTGGCTTTTGACGTCGATTTGCCTTATTGCGCTCACGTTATTGTCCAAAAAAAGTATGATGATTCCGGCGATTCGCCCGTCATAAAAACTCAAATAGACTCCTATGGCTATAATACCTGCGATCCAGATAACCCCCGTCGAGTGGAAAGAGGTTTGCGAGTTGGTAGTATCTGACCGTCTTTTGGTTTAGAATAGCAGTTAAGAATATGGACAAAAAAGACGCTGAAAAACGCCTTAAGAAGCTGCGCGAATTGATTGAATATCACCGCCATCGTTATCATGTTTTGGATGATCCGGAGATTTCAGACACAGCCTATGATTCTCTTGAGCAAGAACTAATTAATATTGAAAATCAATTTCCGAATTTGCGGACAGACGATTCTCCCAGTCAAAAAGTGTCGGGCAGGCCACTGAATAAATTTGAAAAAGTGGCTCACAAAGTCCCACAATGGTCATTCAATGATATTTTTGATGAACAAGAGGCCAGAGATTTTGACGAGCGGGTTAAAAGAATGCTTGAGAAAAAGTTGGGCAAAAAAGTTTCTCCACAATACGATTGCGAATTAAAAATTGACGGATTGAAAATCGTTTTGGAGTATGAAAAGGGCGTTTTAAAAACCGCCGCTACTCGTGGCGACGGTCAGATCGGCGAGGACGTCACGTCCAATGTCAAAACCATAAAATCCGTCCCATTGAAATTGACCGCGCCGATAGACTTGATCGTTGAAGGAGAGATTTATCTGTCAAAAAAAGATTTCAATAAGATCAACAAAGAATTGGCCGTTGCCGGTGAGGAAACTTACGCTAATCCACGAAATCTGGCCGCCGGCACTCTGCGCCAACTGAATCCGTCCGTGGTCGCCAAAAGAAACTTATCATCTTTTATCTACGATATCGCCCGAATAGATAAATTGCCGCGAACTCAAATTGAAGAACTGCAGAAACTTGAAAAGTTTGGTTTTAAGGTTAATCCAAACTACCGGCCTTGTCGGGACATAAACGAGATTATTGATTTTTGGAAGACTTGGCAGAAGAAAAAAGATTCCGAAGATTATCAATTGGACGGAGTCGTTGTTAAAATCAACGAACGAGAATATCAAGAGACGCTGGGTTTTACCGGCAAAGCGCCAAGATTCGCCGTAGCTTTTAAATTTCCAGCGGAGCAAGTCACAACCGTCGTTGAGGACATCACTTTTCAGATTGGACGAACTGGAGTTATCACTCCGGTAGCTCATTTGCGACCAGTATTAATCGCCGGATCCACGGTTTCCCGCGCGACTTTGCATAATGAAGATGAAATCAAGCGCCTGGATGTCAGAATCGGCGACACGGTTGTCTTGCAAAAGGCCGGTGATGTTATTCCGCAAATAGTTAAAGTTCTGACAGAGCTTCGTCCAGCTGGCGCCAAGATTTTTTGTTTCCCAAGTCGTGTTCCGGAGTGTGGTGGCGATGGGCGAATAGAAAGAATTCCCGGTCAGGTGGCTTATCGTTGTGCCAATAAAGATTCTTACAACATTAAGCGCCGAAGACTCTGCTATTTTGTTTCAAAACCGGCGTTCAATATAGACGGTCTTGGTCCGAAGATGATTGATCTGCTAATTGAAAATAACTTAATTCAAGATACGGCAGACATTTTTACTTTGAAAAAAGGCGATTTGGAAACTTTGCCGAGATTTGGAGAAAAATCGATAAATAATTTGCTACAGTCCATAGACAAATCGCGAGAAATTACTTTACCGAGATTGATTACAAGTCTTTCAATAAATAATGTCGGGGAAGAGACAGCCGAATTACTTGCTCGCGCCTTTGGTCACATAGATAAAATTCGCTCGGCCGAGTTGGCCGATTTGGAGAAAATTAACGAAATCGGTCCGGTCGTGGCAAAGTCAATTTTTGAATGGTTTCGCGACAAAAAGAAAGTTAAAGCTCTCAATGATCTGTTGAAAGAAATTAAAATACTGAAACTCCAAAAAACCGGCAGCGGATTTTTTGCTGGCAAAACAGTTGTTTTGACCGGAACTCTTTTATCTATGTCCAGAGATCAAGCCAAAAACGCTATTAAACAATCTGGCGGAAGCGTTTCAAGTTCGGTTTCAAAAAAGACTGATTTTGTGGTAGTCGGCGAAGCCGCCGGGTCCAAACTTGTGAAGGCCCAGAAATTTGGCATTAAGATTTTGTCTGAAAAGGAGTTTTTTGAACTTCTAATCTGAATGTTTTTAGTTTAAAACGCCCGTGTTATTATAGCTTTTATGAACTCCGCAGATATTAAAAAATTCGCCGATTTGGCTCGGATAGAAATGTTCGAATCAAATTTGGCAAAAACCGCCAAGGAGATTGATGAAGTCCTGAAATATGTCGGGCAGATCAAAGATGCTATTTCCGATGACAAGTCCGCCGTTGGCGAAGCCGAAAGCGGCACTAAAAATCGCCTTGAAAGCGCCAGCGTTCGCAATGTTTTTCGGGCCGACAAAGAAACTTCTTCGCGTGCCGCCAATAAGGAAAAAATCTTGACCTCGGCGCCGGAGAGAAAGGGCGACCACATTAAAGTTAAGAAAATATTGTGATATGAATTTTAAAGATCTAACAATCTCAAAAGCTTCAAAATTATTGCGCGACAAAAAGGTGACGGTTAAAGAGCTTGTCGGCTATTTTTTGGAAAACGCTCAATCCAAAAATTCAAAATACAATATTTATCTTGAAATCTATGACGATATCGCCGAGCAGATTTCTCGCGCACAGAAGATGATTGATGCCGGAAAGGGAACAGAATTAACCGGAATTCCTTTCGCCATAAAAGATAATATCTTAATTGAAGGAAAAATCGCCAGTGCTGCTTCAAAAATTTTGGAAAATTATAAAGCGACTTATACGGCCACAGCGGCGCAGAAATTAATTGATCAAGGCGCTATTTTCATCGGCCGAGCCAATATGGACGAGTTCGCCATGGGCGGATCAACGGAAAATTCGGCTTTCGGCGTGACCAGAAACGCGTTTGATTTGGAAAGAGTCGCCGGGGGATCTTCTGGCGGGCCGACCGTGGCCGTAGCGACTGATTGCGCTTTGGCCGCGCTTGGTTCAGATACCGGCGGATCTATTCGTCAGCCAGCCAGTTTTAACGGAATTGTCGGTTTAAAGCCGACTTACGGCTCTGTTTCCCGACACGGTTTGATGGCTATGGCCAGTTCTCTTGATGTTATCGGTCCGATTGCCAAGTCGGTTGAAGATGTCGAATTGATTTTTAACGCCATCAAAGGCAAAGATGAAAAAGATTCCACGACGGTTGAAGGAGAAATTCCAGACAAAGTCAAAACCATCGGCGTTCCGCGGGCTTATTTAAAAAAGGGTTTAGATCCAGACGTTCTCCAAAATTTTGAAAATTCTCTTGGAAAACTAGAAAAAGCCGGATATAAAATAATTGATATCAATCTACCAAATCTAGATTACACTTTGGCGGTTTACTATATTCTTATGCCAGCGGAAGTTTCCGCCAACATGGCGCGTTATGATGGTATAAAGTTTGGACAAAAAATAGACGGCAAAGATCTGATAGACGGTTATTTCAAAACCCGTGGTGAATTATTGGGCCAAGAAGTTAAAAGAAGAATTATTCTTGGAACTTACGTTTTATCAGCCGGTTACGCCGACGAATATTACAATAAGGCCTGGCAGGTGCGAAATCTAATTAAAAATGATTTCGCCAAAGCTTTTGAAAAAGTGAATTTAATTGCTTTACCAACTTCTCCGACATCGGCTTTTAAAATCGGCGAAAAAGCCAACGATCCTCTACAAATGTATTTAGCTGACATTTTTACAGTCTTTGCCAACTTGGCTGGCGTGCCGGCAATTTCTATACCAGATGGTACTGTTCGACGTGATGGCTCGGATTTACCGACAAGCATCCAGTTGGTTGCTCCTCACCTGGGTGAAAAGCGCCTATTTCAAGTTGGCGCGAAATTTGAGACAATAAGATAAATATGGCTGACAAAAAAAGCTCGTCTGATGGCGGCGAAACTGGATACACGATAATGTGGAAGGTTCTGTTTTTGGTTTTGGTCATTATGATTATTGGCGGGACTTATATCGGTCAGGGGATCTCACAGAGAGCCAATGATTTTTTCAATCAGCGAGCGGAAAATTCCGATGTCAAACTATCTTTTTTCTCGGCGCTTTTTCCCAATGGAACTTTGGCTGTGGGCAAGACGACCATGAATAAAGGCGAATTGATTGTTCGCAATGAGCCGGCCGGTGTGATTATCGGCAAACAGCCGGCGCGAGAACGGGGAACAATTCTCGCTGGTCCGGTGGAAAAATACGACAGAACTTGGTGGCGAATGGATTATAAAAACTCTCCGGACGGCTGGGTTGATGGCAAGGGTCTGACGGCTCACACATTTTTCTTCAGTTTGTTGAATATCGTTCCGATCACCCTTGGTCTTTTGCGTCCGCTTTTTGTTTTTCTCTCAATCGTTCTTATTATCTTGATTTTTATCGTCTTCTTGAAGAATTACGATTTGAGAAAACTTAATGAGAAAAAGGAAAAAATGGCGGCGGGTCAAAATCAATCTGTTGATGAAACAACAGTAGAGGCAGTGGCAGATGAAACCGACGCTGATATTCTGGCCGCCGCTTTGCCGACCGGAAACGACGCCCCGAGAACCGAAAATGTTAATGATAAACGCTGGACGCACATTCAGTCGCTCATAAATTCTCACAGCGTTAATGATTGGAAACAAGCCATTATTGAAGCCGACATTATTTTGTTTGAGATGTTAGAAAAGATGGGCTACAAGGGTGAGTCAATCGGCGATAAGTTGAAAAAAGTTGAGAGAAGCGATTTCTTGACGGTTGAGTCCGCCTGGGAAGCGCACAAAATACGGAACCGAGTCGCGCACAAAGGTTCGGATTATATTTTGTCACGTGATGAAGCGGAAAGGGCCATAAAACTCTACGAAGAAGTCTTCCGCGAGTTTTACTTCATTTGACGATTTAATGTTGCGGGACCCGGATTTGCACCGGGGTCTAGAGGTTATGAGCCTCTCGAGGTACTACTCCTCTATCCCGCGATTTAAGTGCTTAGCAGTATTACATATTTTTAAGATAATCGCAAGGGCTGTCCCATCAAACTTATTTGAGAATTTTTCAAAAAAATATTATAGTGGTCTATTAGTGTGAGTTTTAAGGTCGTTTTATTTATCCCGGGGTAGCTCAGTTGGTTAGAGCGTGGCACTCATAAAGCCAAGGTCGACGGTTCAATTCCGTCCCTCGGGACAAGAAAAAATTTTATACAACTTTCTGCACTGCGCCGCATTGACTTTTTCGTGCTTTGTGATAGAATACGAACAGGAGTTATTTCAGTGTAGCTAATAAGCGAATTTCAAAAAGGAGAATGCGATGAAGCATCATCATGATGCCGCCGGGCAGATGAATTTGGGGCTTTGTGTTGACGAGGCTCCGAGAAGTTTGGCCGAGATTTCCGAGCAACCGGTGGAACCCGCGAAGACAGAGTCTTTGCCGCCGCAACCGGAAACTTCGCTCGTCACGCCGAGCCAATGGGCTCCGCGCGAGGAAGCGAAGTGTTGGCGATGCGGGGGCGGGAACTCTCCAAGTCTGTGTGCGGAATGCCGAGCCGAGCTGTCCAGCGAAGAGAACCGGAAGCTGTTTCATAAGCCGCTTCAGGCTCGGACACGGCGATTGCCGATGGCTCTGCCCGGAGATCCGGAGACGGAGAAATCCGAGACCGCTGGCGCCAAGGCCAAGCAGAAGGAGCCATGCTGCATTTGTCGGACGTCAAACGATCCGACAAAAGTATGCGACAAGCATGATCGCCAGATTCGGGCCGGGAAGAAAGGGAAGAAAAACCAATTCTTCCGAAGTCTGGAAGCCGTCAGTGCCTAACCAATGCAGTTCACTTTAACCAGGGGTCGTCCAAGGAGGCGGCCCTTTTCTTTTTCGTCAGATTTGATAAATTAGAGCTTACGCATTTAGCGAAATGCGGGTGTAGCTCAGCTGGTTAGAGCGACCGCCTGTCACGCGGTAGGTCGTGGGTTCAAGTCCCATCACTCGCGCATAAAACAAAGGGGTCGGCTCGGAACGAGTCGGCGACTTTTGTTTTACAGCGATGTGGGATTTAAAACTGTGGTAGAATTTTGTATATGAAAAAAGCTTTAATAATCCACGGCTGGGACGGCAACCCTAAAGAGCCTCTTCATAATTACCTAAAAAGAGAATTAGAAACTCTTGGCCATGAAGTAACTATTCCAGTAATGCCTAATCCCGCGGTTCCTGTAATTTCAGATTGGATTGAGAAAATAAAGTCGGTTTTTGATAAAGATTTTGATTTAATAATAGGCCACAGTATTGGTTGTCAGGGGGTACTTCGCTTTATAGAAAATCTGGAATCGAATATTATTATTTCAAAAGTTATTCTCATTGCCCCTTGGATGAAATTAGATATGCAGACTATTGAAGAGGAAGGTGAAGAGGTTGTGGAAATTGCTAAACCCTGGATGGAAACTCCTATTGATTTTGATGTAGTAAAAAAGCGAGTAGGGAAAGTAATAACTATATTTTCGGATAATGACCCATATGTTCCATTGGACCAAGCAGATTTCTTTAAAGATAAATTAGGAGCGCAAGTATTTATAGAGAAAGAGCAAGGACATTTTACAGAATCAGATAATTTTGAGAAATTACAAACCGAGACGAACCTTCTTCTTCCATAAATTAGTTCCAACCCCATCCACGAAAGCGCGCAGATGAACATAATGAACTTTGTTAACGTAGCATGGGGTGATAAAATCTCCATCATGAAAAAGAAGATAGCATATTGGGCACTGTACGATTTTGCGAATTCGTTTGTGCAGATGGCCTATCTTTTTTACTTTTCTCAATGGTTGGTCATAGATCAGGGCAAACCGGCATGGTGGTATAATCTGGCCCTTATTTTATCTTCCATTTTATTCTTTCTGACCGCCCCATACATAGGGAAAGTAATAGACACATCGAAGAAAAAGATCGTTGGTCTAAGAACCTGGACCGCGCTTTCTTTTATTGGGTTCATAATTCTGGCTTTATTGATGATGTTAACAAATGGTCAAGAGATATTGGCAACTACGCTATTTATCTTTTCGACTTATGCATATTTGGTTAGTTTCCTTTATTACACACCAATATTAAATGACTTATCGACAAGAGAAAATTGTTCATGGGTTTCTGGCATTGGCTTTGGAGCTAATAGTATAGGTCAGGTTTTGGGCATTTTACTGACCATTCCCTTTGTTAGTGGAATAACTTTGTTTGGTGACCCCGGACGTGCTCAGGCTTTGTTACCAGCGACGATCTTGTTTGGTTTATTATCAATACCGATGGTCTTTTTATATCGCGAGGAAAAAGTCGTCATAGAAGTCGTAGAGAACCAAGATAGACCAACAGTGCTATCTTTATTTAAATCTGTTTTCTCACACAAGTCACTTGCATTTATATTGATCGCATATTTTTTGTTTAGTGACTCACTCTTAACTTTTGCAAATAATTTTCCGTTGTATTTAGAGACGGTATTCAAGGCCACAGATACAACCAAATCTCTTTTAACCGCAGGTATATTAATTTTATCAGCTTTTGGCGCATTAATTTTGGGCAAGGTCTCTGATAAAATTGGAAATGTCAAAATCCTCAAAATAATAATTGTTATTTGGTGTCTCTTGTTGTTTTCAATGGCCGCAACGACGAATTTCGGTGCGGCCATTCCGATATTTTTATTTGCTGGAATTTTATTTGGACCGATTTTTTCGATTTCTCGTTCGCTCGTTGGACAATTGTCCCCGGAAAATTTGAGAGCCACATCATATAGCTACCTAGTTTTAGCTGAAAGATTTGCTACTTTTATTGGACCAGCAGTATGGAGTACCGTCCTAATTGTGGTAGGAGAAACTGTTAATGGTTATAGGTCTAGCGTATTTTCTCTAGGTGTTTTATTACTTATTAGTTTACTTGCACTAAATAGAATTAAAGAACCGGTCAGGGGAAACATATAAAACCGACGGCATTGTCGCTCTTTAATATCCTAGTTTCAATCTCGTCCACGGAAGCGCGCAGTTTGACATAATTTTGTATTATGTTATATTGTGCGTAGTCTAGAGAAGGTGAGCTCTTTAAAAGAAAGGATAGACAGATGAGTAAGGTAAAGGTCGTGTTGTATTGTTGTGTCGGTAAGGGTCCCGAGGATCCATTCTATGGAGATCGCGGTGTCATCTTTCACGAACTTCAGAGGGAGTCCGGAGCTGAACTTGATTTTGTGTCCTTTGGTCAGGGCGCGCTTCAGGGGGATTCCGAAGAGCGCTTTATTGAAGAGTGCTCAAATGCCGAGATCGTCATCGTTGATGCGTGGAATTATCCAATGGGCGAGTCTGGTGAAGACGCGCAGGAATCGATGGCTCAAATTGTCCGCCGAGTTCTTCAGCGCAATCCGGGAGCCAGGGCTTTTGCTTTATTGATGGAATCTCATTACAAGGTCGCCGTTCATCAATACGCAGAACCAATCCAAGACTATGCATCGCAGGAAGTTGTCTTGGCGATCAAGACCTGTGTTGGAAAGGATAGCCATCCCGACATTCTGGTGTTTGATGACAGCGCGATTCACCGTCGAGCGGCGCGTGACCAGTTGTCAGAAAACTTCAACGTTGTGACGGTTCAAACCTACGACCAAGCTGAAGCCCTTATTCAACAAGGACGTTTCAAGATTGTTCTTATGGACTTGTTTGTGCTGGCCAGTGATAAGGCACAAGGTCCGAAGGGTCAGCGTTTCGTCGGGCAGGAAATGCCGATTACTCCGTTTCTGATGCTTCTGGCATTGAAGAACGGGGCGGAGAAGATCGGCCTGCTGACTGACGCCGGTCACCACGACCATCCGGCTTCGGCTTGTATCGATGCCTTTGGGTCCCAACCCTTCAACATTGGTGGGGCACGGGTGGTTCTGTCGAATCGGGACATCACATACGCTGGCGAAATCCGGGTCAAGGACTGGAAGAGCTTACTGGCCAAGCTTGACTGATTCAAGATTCCTTACAATCGTCCACATGGAGCAATCTGTGTGGACGATTTTTTATTTCATTTTTTCAATCTGGTCCCGACACTGTCCACGAAAACGACGGTTATGATAATATTGAAGTAATATGACACAAGATTTTTTAATTATTGTAGCCTCAGGATTTTTTCTTTTATCACTCTTGGGCTTTTTTCTTGCTTATCTATATGGCAGAAGAACAACGAAATTTTATTGGCGAGAGTATTTTGCGTTAATTATCATACCCATAATATCGACTATTTATCTGACCAAATATTTTGGTCCGAAGTTACTCACGTTTTATGTCATTAGCTCTTTGATCGGTTTTATTTTGGAGTATGGATTAGGACTCGCATATCACAAAGCAATTAATTACAAACTTTGGAGATATCACAAGGATGAATTCAGCATTTCTGGTTATACTAGTCTCTTGACCATCCCAATTTGGGGGATCGGTGGCGTTGTCTTCTTTCTCATTTCAAAAGCTGTTGGTTTGTAATTTCAATTCCGCCACCGTCCACGAAAGTGCTCCGATCAAGCCCTTTGATTCACAGCTTAAATAAGAAGTTTTCTGGTTCACACAAATGTGATAATGTTCTTGAATATGGAAGGAATGCCAAAATTTGAAAAGAAACAGAGCAAAATAGAAACTTCTGAACGCTATAAGGATTTTATACCCGAAGATTTTTCTGACGACCCAATTAAATACTTTGAAGAAAAGGGGGTCCAGATAAAAGAAGGCAATGTTGAGATCGACGGTGCTGGTCGCGTTAGAGAAGATCCAACCGCGGTCGTTGATTTTCCTGTTTGGGTAAATGGAGCTGGCGAACAAATACAGGTTGTTGCTAAAAGAGTAAATATTGAGAAAGGTCAAATTTCTAAATCCAGAGATCCTTTCTATGAATATAAAGTAATGCAAATTGTGAGGAAACTTAATTTACTCGCGCCGGAACCAATCGCAAAAGTTGAATCTGAGGAAGGACACGTGATTGTCATGGAGAGAGTAAAAGGTTATCGGCTGGTCGGCAAGGATTTAGAATATTTAAAGCAGAGGCTCTCTGACGAAGAAATTAATAATTTGAGACAGCAAGTTGAATCAAAAGTCGCGGAACTTAAAAGTGTGTTTTTGGAGCACGGTCTTGAAAGAAAATTTAAATTAGCAGATATGATTGTCGATATTGATTTTGAAAATCCCGATGGTCCTCAAATTACAAAAATTACACTCGTTGATTGGGAAAAGACTAAAATTGACGAAGGGAAGCTGGGCGAATTTATTGAAGACTAGTTCCAACAATTTCCACGAACTCGCACAATTTGACATAATTTTGTATTGTGTTATTATGCCTTATTAGAAATCCGCAATGTTTGCGGGTAAAGTAAAAAAGAGTTCTTAGAAAGGAGAAAAGTTCTATGAAGATAATCCGCGACGACGCGAAGAGGGTTTTCGTTTTGGTTCCTTTTACGGAAGTGGAGCGCGAGACATTCTCTCGCCTTATGTCGACTATTAAACCCGGCGATACGTTCAGATATGGCGGTCGTCAGGACGACGGTGACGAAGGGAAATACTGTAAGATATTCCTTCACTTCGGCTCTAAGCCTCGGAAGCGTACGAGAACAAAGGGTTGCGTCACTGTCCACTCGACTGAGTTGGTCGGCGGGATTCGTGTGACGATTCAGGGGACCAGCAATGATGACAAGGCTGAAGTTGGCGGAATCAGAGATGCCGTCTATTTTGGCGGATGTCAACCGGTTTTTATGGGCGCGGCGAAGATCGAGGGAAAAGATGCTTTTGTCATCTCACTTGGTCTTTGTCAGCAGTGCCGATCTCCGATGATCGGTCTGCGGGAGTGCGAGTGGGCCATTTGCAATGTTTGTGCCGGCAAGTGTCAGCACGAGTATAAAAATGGCATGGTCCACGGCGGGGCGGCTGGCTCGGGCGCCATGGGGGAATATTGTTCTAAGTGCGGGCGCGGTAAGCCCGGTTCGGTAGACGAATCGAAATCGGACGCCGTGCACAAGCTGGAGATCGAGAGAAAACTGGGAATTTGCTGGATATATACGAACACCCCATTCTCTCCGGCGGAAATCGTCAGGATGGAAGAAGCGGCACGCGTTATGCAGAACTAGGGGCACGTGTCGCATCTGCACAAGGGCTCGTTAGTGTAACAACTTACGAGCTCTTTTCTTTTTTACCTCAAACTTGTTATAGCACTCTCCACCTTTGATCCGATTAAATTTTTAAAATAGTAGTTCCAGGCCCATTTGAAATTTATTTTAAATTGTTTTTTGTTCAAGTAGCAACGCGCCGTCTGTTTGACATTAAGAGGATTTTTTGCTATAGTTCGGACAGTTAGGTTTTGGCGATAAGTTCTTGAACAAGAAAACAAAAGGAGATCGGAATGAAGCCGTATATTCAGATCGTCGCGGTGGATGGAACCGTCGTTGGTTACATGTACCACCCGGACGAAGACGATTCGCTGTGTGACTATCTGATTGTCGGTGATCAGCCAAAGGACTTCGGTGTCCAGATTACCGATGTTGACGGTCAGACCCGGAGTTTTGATTTTCGGCTTGACGATGTTGGCAAGATTCTAGCGCGGGCTATTGCGCCGGATACGGTCGGGTTCGTCAACGCCACGGCCAGTGTGGAGTTCTATGATGCGGTTAGCGAAAAGGAGCTCTACTACGGCCGGGATAATCTGGACGAAAAGGCGATCGAGGAGTTCTATCAGAGAGCTTTTCATTCTTCCACGTTCTTCTTCCGAATCAGGAAAATCGGGAACGGAACGCTCGTTCTCTGCGTAGTCTTCTACGACGAAGAGATTCAGTCTACCCCCGTAGACTGGCCGGACTTCAAATGGTAGGAACGGTAGATTTTTCAGGGCGCTTTCTTCGGGAGGCGCCTTTTATTTTCTCTTGGTGTTTTTATCTTTCAAAACTTCTTTTGTGTATAATATCTTCAAGAAAATATGAACAGCGGATTTTATCGCAGAAATAAAAACTCGGGTTTTTCTTTGATAGAGATTATTGTCTCTTTTTCTATCTTTTCATTGTTTGCCAATATCATCTTTAATCTTACTTCAAACTCAACGCGACAATACAATCACGCCGAAAACATTAATCAGGCCGCTTTATTGGCCGATCAGACTCTGGAAGCGGTCAGAAATATCCGGGACGAAAATTTTGATAATCTCGCCGTCGGTATTTTTGACATCTCTTCAACTACGGGCGAATGGGCTTTCACCGAAAGCTTTTCACCGATAGGTACTTTTAATCGCCAAATTGAAATTCTTGATATTGAAGAAAATCAAAAACAAGTTGACGTTCTGATTACTTGGGCGGATTCATCTTCGCCGGGCAATCAGTTTGAAATAAGCTCTATTTTCACCAATTGGAGAAAAGATAAAATTAAGAAACAAAAAGAAAAATGACACTTAAATTTCATGACTCAAGAAAAAACGCCGGCCTGTCCTTAATTGAGACACTGATTTATGTCGCTCTTTTCGCCGTTTTTGTTATAGCCCTTGTCTTTTTCTCCAGCAAGATCAGTTCTTTTTCAGCGCGAGCGCAAGTGATATCAGAAATTAACAGACAAGGGGTTCAATCTTTGAAAACTTTGACGCAAGCCATTCGTAATTCAAGCGCCATAATCTCGCCGGCGACTTCCACTTCTGGTGACATGCTAGTTTTGTCATCCGATGAAACAGTAACTTTTTCTTTGTCTAACGGTGTTTTGTACCGAACAGACGGTTCGGGCCCGGCGGCTCCTCTGACATATGGCGATGTCTATATTCGCGACCTGATCTTCCATAATTTATCAAAGTCTAGCACCAGTGGCAGTCTTTCCATTAGTTTTACTGTGGGTAATGCGACATCTTCTCCAACAGAAGTCTCACATTCAGTTGATTTTTGGGGCGGCGCCTCTATAAGATAATTTTATGAAAAGCAATTCTATGAAAAAAGGTTTCTCCACATTAATTATCGTGATTGTTCTGGGAAGTATGGCCGTGGCTTTATCAATTTGGGCCTCAACTGGCGGTTTTTTGTCTTTGCGCGATGCTGACGCCTTAAAAAATCTAATTTCCGCTCAAGCCTTGGCTAATTCTTGCGCTGAAATTGCTCTGGAGACGATTCGAGAAGATGACTTGTACACGGGGACAGACGAATTTGCGTTAAACGGTGGAACTTGCGAATTTACCGTGTCGGATTTAGGTGATGATGGCCGGCAAATTTCTGTGATCGCGGCAGTTTCTGGCGAAATTCGTGAAATAGAAATTCAGACCGAATCTTTTAATCCAATTAGTATTGTCTCCTGGATTGAAGCGTTGTAATACAATCGGGCCTTTCTTTTGCTATACTAATCTTATGAAAATCGGGGTGTTTGATTCTGGCTTTGGCGGGCTTGATATTTTTCGTCAAATTGAAAAGATTTTGCCGAAATACGATTTTGTCTATTTGGGCGACAACGCGCGGGCGCCATACGGTTCAAGGTCGCAAGAAACGATATATCAATATGTTACCGAGTCGCTGGATTTTCTTTTTTCTCGAGGTTGTCAATTGGTTATTTTGGCCTGCAACACGGCGTCAGCCGAAGCTTTGAGGAAAGTTCAACAGGCATATCTGCCTAAAAAATATCCGACTCGACGAGTTTTGGGCGTGATTATTCCGGCGATTGAGGAAGCCGTTCAAAAAACTAAGAATCGTAAAATTGGCATACTTGGAACGGAAAGCACTATTCAATCAGAAGCTTTCGTTGCCGAATTAAAGAAAAAAGATTCCAGAATCAGAGCTTTCCAAAAAGCCTGTCCTTTGCTTGTTCCGATTGTTGAGGCCGGCGAAAAAGATCAAAGAATTGTCAATCTCTCCATTGAGAATTATTTGAAGCCGTTGGTAGCTAAAAATGTTGATACTTTAATTCTTGGTTGCACTCATTACGGATTACTACTGAATAATATTCGGAAAATTTTAGCGAAATCCAACCGGAAAATTCTGATTGTCAGCGAAGGGAAAATTGTCGCTAAAAAGTTGGCTGATTATTTGCGCCGCCATCCCGAGATAGAAAGACTTTTAGCCAAAAACTCCAAAAGAGATTTTTATACTACCGATTTAACGGAAAAGTTCCGACGTATCGGCGGACGGTTAATGGGGCGAAAAATAGGGGTACAAAAGGTAAGTTTAAATTAGATTTAAATTATTTTTTATGAATTCCGTAGCTGAAATCCAAATCTTTAGAAAGAATTTAATCTCTAATATCCGTCAAATTCGCGAGAAACTTCCGGCCGGTAACAAGATCGCCGCGGTCGTAAAGGCCAACGCGTATGGTCACGGGATGAAAGAAATCGTCTCCATTGCCGAAAAATACATTGATTATTTTCAAGTTGATGACTTCGCTGAACTGAAAGAAATCCGCCAATACACGAAAAAGCCTGTTTTGGTTTTTGGTTTTGTCAGCGTGGCTGATTTGAACGAATGCGTTCGCCTGAACGCGATTTTGGGAATTTATGATCTTGAGGTGGCGCGAAAATTAAATGCCGCCGCTAAAAAGAGAAATAAAATTATTCCTGTTCATGTTAAGGTTGATGCGTTTCTCGGTCGGCAGGGAATATTGAGAAGAGACGCTCAAAAATTTTTTGCCGAACTGAGCAGATGTAAAAATCTCTCGGTTGAGGCGGTTTATTCGCATTTTTCGAACATTGAAGACGTCAGCAATCTTTCTCAAGCTAAGTTACAACATCAAGAATTGTTGGCGGTGAAAAAAATCGCCACCAAAGCCGGTTTTAAAAATATCTTTCACCACATTTCGGCCACTTCCGGTTTTCTGACGGATCAAAAAAACAATTGGGGCGGAAAAATCGTGCGACTGGGAATTGGCCTTTATGGTTTATGGCCATCAGAAAGTCTGCGACGCCGTTTTGGCGGTAGTAAAAAATCGGGAGCCGATAAGTCAGAGAGGATAATTCTGAAACCGGTCATGCGCTGGGTTACAAGAATCGCACAGATTAAAAAGATTCCAAAGAATTTCCCGGTTGGCTATGGTTGTACTTTTATTACCAAGACGCCGACGACTGTCGCCGTACTTCCACAGGGTTATAGCGACGGTTATGATCGCGGCTTTTCCAATAATTCCGAAGTTTTGGTTCTCGACCGAAGATGTCCGATAATTGGTCGAGTGGCCATGAATATGATTGTTGCCGATGTTACTGGGCTGGCGAAAGGACATCCGACAAAATCTTTTCTTGATAAAATTTCTAAAGCCGAAGTAGTTTTACTCGGTCGTCAAGGAAAAGAAGAAATTTCCGCCGAAGAACTGGCCGCCAGAATCGGCACGATTAATTACGAAATCGTGACTCGCGTTTGGCCAAATCTAAAAAGGGTGATAATTTAGTAGAAGAATCTGATTGAGGTTTGCCACCTTAGCTCAGCCGGTAGAGCAATGCTTTCGTAAAGCAGAGGTCCGCAGTTCGATTCTGCGAGGTGGCTCAAGTCGCAGATGCTCAAGTTTGAATTTTTTCCGTCGCGCTTTAAAACCGCTTCTTATTGAATTTCTGGCGATTTTATATTAAATTTAACTAGACTTTAACCGCCAATGTAGCTCAGTTGGTAGAGCACGTCCATGGTAAGGACGGGGTCGCCGGTTCAATCCCGGCCATTGGCTCTAATATTAGACGTCTTGATTTTTGAACCCCAGACTTTTTGAAGGATATTTGACATTGTTATCTTGATATAATATAATTTTAGGCAGCGGATTTGCTCTTTCATAATTACAAAAACTAACACAGAAAGGTAGGTTTACGATGTGGGATCCATATGCAGAGTTTGAATCAGCAGTTCTATGGAATGGATTGACTGTCTATGCCGCTCACTGGCCTGGTCGGCCGTGGGAGGCAATGGGCTTTATTGTCCATAGTGGAGCTGAAAACGATCCGATTGGTCTAGAGGGGTTATCGCATTTTGTTGAACATCTGGTATCAGAAAATACCATTGTTACAAAGGATGAAATGCGGAGTTTCTTTGGGGCCAGGGGTGGAAAAATCGGCCTGGGTCGGACCGGCTATTCAAACGTTAAATATAGTTTCTTCCTTCCAATCGACCCCGCAACTATTGTCCGGGCGTTTTCAATGTTTGGCCACATGTTGCTTTCAGCGCGACTTGATAAACTTATTGAGCGCGAGCGATCGGTTATCCTGGAAGAGTTTAATCGTCGCTATCCGACCAGGGACAAGCTCGATCTGAAGTGGCGAGAACGCAAGATGTTATACCCAGATAAGTGGTTGGGTAGATTTGTTCGAACGCTTGGTGATCCAGATTCAATTCGGCGTATAACTCAGGCAGATCTGCAAAAGCACTACGATAATTATTACACTCCCGCCAACATAAGTATTGTCGGTGTCGGCGGGTTGCAGATATCTGAACTCGTTGAGCTCCTTTCCAAAAGTGCATTTTTGGTGGATAAGGTTGGGGCTCGAGTCCCCCTATCAACACCAACAACTGGTGCCACTCTGCCCGCGGAGAATCGTCACGTGTTTGAGACGACTAAATCCATGGGGATTCAGGTTACAAGTGGCGCGTACAGAAGCGTCGCTCAAGTTCCTGGAAGGGTAAATAATCGCGCAATTGCGATTCTGGAGGAGATGGTTGATAAATTACTGGGAGAGGAAATCCGGGAAAAGCGCGCCTGGACTTATGCCATAAGCGGTGATTGGTGTAATTATAGAAACTTCTATGAGTTTTCTATCAACTGCGACGCGTTTGTTCTTAGTGCGCTTGATAGAATAGAAGGGACTATTGAGGATTGCATATCCTCTCTCTCTGATCGTGAGGACCTGTTGGAAAAGGTCAAGGAGATGAAAACCTCTCGCATCACAATGTTAGATCTGACAGCTCGAGAGCTCTGCGACGACGCAATTGCCGATCTGGACGTATATCAAAGGGTTATAACGCTTGCGGAATATTGCGAAGCTGTGAACCGTGTAACTATGGACGATATTCGCGATATCCTTCGCTGGCTTCGACCAGCGCGTCGGTGGACGCTTATCGTGCGCCCATAACCCGGTGGTTAGTGTAGTAATAATTCAAAGCGACTCAGTTTATCATCCCATGATGGTCGGCTGGGTCGCTTTTTTCATTGGCAAATCTTGTTAGCAAGAAAGCTCCCGCTCCGGCGGCGACAAATCCGATAATCACGATGGCCAGTATGACAAGCGGATTGCCCGTAAGTGTCGTCAAAAATGCCCCAGACCAGACCAAAATTGCTGACGGAATTAATCCAACTGCGTTGTGAATCATAAAAAAAGTTAGAAACCTAATTCTGGTCAGTCCGGCGGCGTAACTTATGGCTTCCGGCAACGCGGCGAAACAAATTCTGGCGATCAAAAAGCCACGTTTCTTTTCTATGAAGCCCAGGACTTTATCAACGGATTGAATGTCTCCACGAACAAACTTTTCAATAAAACTACGTCCAAATAATCGGCTGATATAAAAGGAAACCGTCGCTCCGAGAGCGTCGCCGAGAACAATGTAAATAAATCCGAAGATCGGATCAAAGAGAACTCCGGCTAACGGATAGAGCGGTGAGCCGGAAAGGGGAGCAAAGACAATAGTAGAAGCTTTGGCCAGAATAAAAATTACCGGCGCCCAAAGCCCGGCGCGTTCTATGTAATCTCTGACTTGATCCATATTGAAAAACCGAAACGAGACGAAAATTATAAGAAAGATAACAATTAAACCGGCCAAATTTCGGAGGATTTCTTTTTTATCGTTGCCCAGCATTTTGAGTGAATTTAAAACTGTTAGCTATTTTATGTGAAATTCGTCTGAAAAGCGAGTTTGTTTTTCAAATTCCAATCTTCTGTTAAGATAAGACGTGATATGGATAAAAAGGACAAATCTGCCATTGAAAAGCGCATCTCCGAGATTGAGCAACTTATGCTTCAGAATGACTTTTGGCAAAACAAGGACTTGGCGCAGAAAACCCTTCGCGAACTGGACGATTTAAAAAATTCTCTGGCCGGCAGAGAAAAACACGACAAAAATAACGCCATCATTAATATTTTTGCCGGTGTCGGCGGGGAAGACGCTGAAGATTGGACGCGAATGCTTTTGGAAATGTATATGAAGTTTGTCGGCCGGCGTCAGTGGCAGATTAATTTTCTGGATGAGAATAAAAACGACAATGGCGGGTTTCGTTCGGCCACTTTTGAAATAATTGGTAAAAACGTTTATGGCACACTGAAATCCGAATCCGGCGTTCACCGGCTTGTTAGAAAATCGCCATTTAATTCAGCCGGGAAACGACAGACTTCTTTCGCTCTGGTTGAAGTTTTGCCGGAGTTTGCCGACGACGACGGACTTAAAATCAAAGATGATGAGTTGGAGATTTCTTATACTAAATCCAGCGGACCAGGCGGACAAAATGTCAACAAACGAGAAACGGCCGTTCGTATTGTCCACAAACCGACCGGTCTTTCAGCCTTTGTCTCAAATGAGAGAAGCCAGGCCCAAAATAAAGAGAAGGCCCTTGAGTTAATTTGTGGTAAAATATATAAGCTTCTGGAAGAACAGAAAAAAGACGACATCGCGGAGTTATCTGTCTCAAAAAATACCGAAGCGTCCTGGGGCAGTCAGATTCGATCTTACGTTTTGCATCCGTACAAAATGGTTAAAGATCACCGCACCAAGACGGAAACGTCCGATGTTGAAGCTGTTCTTGGCGGCGGAATTGACTTGTTTATAGAAGCTATGAAAAAATAGGAAAGGTGGGTAATTTTTTCGGGTTTATTTTAAGTATGATTTACTTTGATAAAGTCACAAAAGTTTACGATGACAGCACCAAGGCCTTGTGTGATGTCACTTTAAAGATTGAACCGAAGGAATTCGTCTCAATTGTCGGCCACTCGGGCGCCGGCAAAACCACTCTGATCAAGATGCTTCTGGCTGAAGAAAAGCCGACCGAGGGCAAAATATTTTTTGAGTCTACCAATATCAATGCCCTTAAAAAGTCTGAGGTTAACAAGTTGCGTCGGCGAATTGGCACGATTTTCCAGGACTATCGTCTCCTTCCGAATAAAACTGTTTATGAAAATATCGCCTTTGCCATGGAAGCGGCTGGCCGGACAGATGAAGAAATTGTCGCCGATGTGCCTTATGTTTTGGAGTTGGTTGATTTGGCTGATAAAGAACTTAATTTTCCAACAGAATTATCCGGCGGTGAGAGACAACGCGTCGCTATCGCCCGGGCCATTGTTAATCAGCCGGACGTTATTGTGGCCGATGAGCCGACTGGTAACTTGGATCCGATAAATACTTACGAAATCGTTCAGATCCTGAAAAAAATCAACGATCTAGGAACTACGGTAATTTTGACGACTCACAACAAGGGCGTGATTGATGAATTGGGGAAGAGGGTTATTACTTTGGAAGGCGGCCGGATTGTTCGAGATGACCCAACCGGACGATATGTTTTATAATAAATCATTATGTTTTGGTTAAGCTTTAAAAGAATATTAAAAACGGGGTTCATTGATTTCTGGCGGAATGGGGTGGTTTCTCTGTCGGCGATTTTTGTCATGGTTATTACGCTTCTGATTTTGACTGGTGCGATATTTTCTAGCGTGCTTCTGGAGCATACTTTGACTTCTCTTGAACAGAAAGTTGATATCAACATTAATCTTTTGCCAGATGCGGCAGAAGCCACCATTGAGAAAATGCGCGAAGACTTGAGTACTTTGCCGCAGATTGAGTCGGTTCAATTGTTGTCTCGCGACGAAGTTCTGCAAGAATTCATCACAGACAATTCAGACGAACAGATAACTTTGGACGCTTTGGAATTATTACAGGACAATCCGTTTGGCGCCTCTCTTAAAATTAAAGCTGTTGATTTGTCTCAATACGAGGCGATCAATAAATTTCTAGAGGATAACTATGAAGTCGGCACGGTTAATTCCGTCATTGATAGTGTCAATTCAACGAAGAAACATGAGGTCATAGAAAAACTTAGCAACATCATTGATGCCGGTGAAAAATTCGGTGCGATCATTACGATTATCTTTATCATTCTTTCCATTTTGATTACTTTGAACACGATTCGTCTGGCTATGTATATTTCGCGCGATGAGATTCGAGTGATGAATTTGGTTGGTGCCGACCACAGTTACATCACCGGGCCGTTTATTGTTGCTGGCGCCATTTATGGCTTAGTCTCATCTATTTTGGTGATGATTCTGCTGTACCCGATAACTTTATATGTCGGCAAAGACACCGCCGAACTCTTCTTCGGACTGGATTTGTTTGAGTATTATTTGCAGAATTTCGGCCAGATTTTGTTAGTCATTGTCGCCGCCGGAATATTTATTGGCAGTGTCTCCAGTTTTGTAGCCATCAAGCGTTACCTTAAAGACCGATAATTTAATCATGAAAAAGATTTTTCCATTTCCTCCGGGCTTTTACTTCGGGGCCGCGACGGCGTCTCATCAAATTGAGGGCGGCCAGAATAACGACTGGACGAAATGGGAAAAGGCGAATGCTCAAAGACTGGCACGAGAATCTGAAGAAGCTTTCAGGTGGAATCCTCATTGGTCAAAGTTCAAAAACGAAGCGACCGACCCCAAGAATTATGTTTCAGGAAAAGCCTGCGATTCGTGGAATCGGTACGAAGAAGATTTTAATCTGATAAATTTTCTCGGCTTGAGTGCCTATCGTTTTTCTATTGAATGGTCGCGGGTGGAGCCGGTGGAAGGGAAGTTTGATGAATCGGCCATTTCACGCTATCGCGGGATGATTCGGTCTTTGCGTTCACGGAAAATTGAGCCGTTTATGACCATTTGGCACTGGACTCTGCCAAATTGGTTGGCGGAAAGGGGCGGAATACTGGCCCGCGATTTCCCGGAAAAATTCCGTTTATACGCGGAGAAAGTCTCTCGAGCGCTGGGCCGAGATGTTAAGTTTTGGATTACCTTAAATGAGCCGACAATATTGGCCTCGCATGCTTATTTGTATGGATTTTGGCCTCCGCAGAAGAAAAGCCTTTTTCTGTATTTTCGCGCGATAAAAAGTTTGATTAAAGCTCATAAATTAGCATATGAAGCAATCAGACGAAATCTGGTTGACGCGCAAGTCGGTATAGCCAGCCATCAGGTGGCGTTTCAAACGTTGCGACCAACTCTCGTTAATAAACTTTTGAAAAAAATCGCAGACTGGTTTGTTAATAGTATGTTTTTACGACGAATACGAAAACACCAGGATTTTATCGGTCTCAATCATTATAATAGAAACGTTATTAACAACGGTTTTGGTAAAAACCCCAACATTGAGCAAACAGATTTTGGCTGGGAATTTCATCCCGAGTCAATCCATCAGGCGCTCATTGAGCTTAAAAAATATCATCGGCCGATTTACATTACGGAAAACGGCCTAGCTGATGCTTTTGACACGATACGGGAAAAATTTATCGTTCGTGCGCTGGCTTCGGTTTCCAACGCGATTAAAGACGGAGTTGATGTCCGCGGATATTTCTATTGGTCACTTCTAGATAATTTTGAATGGGATAAGGGATTCTGGCCGCGCTTTGGCTTGGTGAAAGTAGATCCAAAAACGCAGGAGCGAACGGTGCGCGATTCAGCTTATGTTTACAAAACGATCGCCGAAGACCGGCAAGTGGAAGCGGATTTCATGATATAATTTGCTCATCATGTATATTGCTTGCGATATTGGAGGAACACAGTTTCGGGTTGCCAAATCCGAAGATTTGGTTGAATTTGACGAACCGATAATTGAAGAGACGCCCACTAATCCGAAGGAGGGCTTAAAACTTATCGCTACGACCATCAGAAATCTGGTCAAGAAAGAGAAGGTTGAAGCGATTATTTTCGGCATTGCCGGCATCATCAATCCGACTCATGAATTTTTGTTGAAGTCTAATCATTTAAAAGCCTGGGAGCGTGTGCCCATCAAAGAATTTTTTGAAAAAGAATTCGGAGCCAAAGTTTTTATTGAGAACGATTCGGCCATGGTCGGTCTGGGCGAGGCTCTGGCCGGCGCGGGGAAGGGTTTTGATTCCGTTGTTTACATAACCGTTTCAACTGGTATCGGCGGCGCTAAAATTGTTCGAGGAAAATTTGAGAAAAACAAATTCGGTTTTGAACCCGGTTATCAAATTTTAAACAATGAGACGGGAGAGAATTGGGAGGACTTAGCCAGCGGCACGGCGGTTGAAAAGAAATATAAAAAGCATCCGAAAGAAGTGGCCAAGACGGCTCATTGGCAAAAAATTGAACGCAATGTCGCCATCGGCATTCATAATTCTATTTTGCATTGGTCGCCGGATGTCGTGGTGGTTGGTGGTTCCATGGCCAAAGACTTGAACGCCGATCGGTTGAAAGAAGAAATTTCCAAGCTTATGAAAATTCATCCGGAAATTCCGGAGATCCGTTTAGCGACTCTCGGATCGATCGGCGGAATTTTCGGCGGTTTCGCTTATTTGAAAAATATTTTGTAACTCAAGTTGTAATTCAAATTGATTTTTAAAGATGTTGAGGAATTTTACAATCGTCCTAGTTGTCAGTACTTTTGTTGTATTTTTAGGTTTAAGCCGTTATTTCTACGCGCCAATAAAGGCTTTATCTCATTCCATTTCCTCAAACTTGGCTTCTGTTGCCGAAGCTTCGGTCCAAAGAAGGGCAGAGAAAAATCCGGTTTCGGAAATCCGATTGTTATTCGTTGGCGATATCATGATGGACAGAAATATCCGCACGGTAGCCGAGAAGAAAGGATATGATTTTTATTTTGAATGCGCCATGCCGACCTTTTCTCATTACGATTTTGTTATTGGGAATTTGGAAGGTCCGGTAACGAATTTTGCTTCGGTTAGCCGAGTAAAAACTGAAAAAGATCCAAATCTTTTTAAATTCACCATGTCGCCGGAGACTTTATCGGCCATGAAAAATTCGGGGATAAATATTGTGAGCATTGCTAATAATCATGCCTCCGATTTTGGTCTAGAGGGTCTTCGCCAAACCAAAGAAAATATTTTAAAATCCGGACTGAATTATTTTGGCGATCTGACAGATGAGAATAACGGGATTTTGACTTTGACGAAAAATGACGTAACTTTTACTCTGATTCCTTTTAATGAATTTTCAGACGCCGTTTCGGCCAGTAAAACAATCAAAAATCTTAAAGACTTTTCTGGTAGTGACAAGGAAACTTCAGCCGACTTCAAAATAATTTTCGCTCATTGGGGCGACGAATATTTGCCGGTCTCAAAGAGAATCAGAAAAATTGCTCACGATTTTATTGATGCCGGAGCCGATCTGGTCGTCGGAACTCATCCGCATATTTTGCAGGAAAGGGAGGAGTATGAGGGGAAATTCGGTACCGGTCAGATTTTTTATTCGCTTGGTAATTTTATTTTTGATCAATATTGGTCAGAAGCCGTTAAAAATGGCGGCGCGGTGGAAATTGTGTTAAAAAATAATGGTGAAGCGGAGTCGCGACTATTACCGGTTGTTTTGAATACCGAGTTTCAGCCGTGCATCTCCGAGTAGCCACGAGTAATTGCCAGATCGTCTAATGGTAGGACATCGCCCTCTGGAGGCGAGTATCTTGGTTCGAATCCAGGTCTGGCAGCAGAATAAATCGCCCGCGGATTTTTGGAATCCTTGAGCGTTGATAATCTCTTAAATATTTTGTAGTGTGTAAGAGGGTTTTGTTCATTTACAAGAGTTCAGTAAAACCAATACGGGAAGGGGATAAAATGAATAGTCGAATCTTTTCATGGCTAGTTATGGCATCAGTAATCATGCCATATCAACATGGGACCGCGTCGGAATTAATTACTGATATTTTTTTTACTTCAGCGATTCTCTATTCTGGCGCCACACCGGCGGAAAAGACTAATTGGTCAACTCAAATCGCTAATTCAGATGTGATTGTCACGGCACGGCACGTGGCAGTGGCGTCCAGTTTTAGATTATATGGCGATGAGTTCAATGACCCGGAGGCGTATGGGTTGAATATCAACAATGCTAGTCTGGTAGACATCATGAGCCCATTTTTCAAAGATCCCACAGGGACCAACTTTGAATTTGATGTGGATCGTGGCGATGCTGAATGGACGTTGTCGTATTACGAATCAAGAGGTCCGCGAGAGACGGATTACGGACGGACGAGTCGAAATTGCCGTCCAGTGGCCAGCTATGCGTGGGGTACCGTAACCAATGTCCAACTGAACGGTGACACACTAGTTCTTGACCTGCTATTTGATCCTGGTTTAGTAGACGGCAGTGCCAGTTTCGGGGACGCTATTGGCGCCATCGGGTGGCATGTGATATTTAATCTTGCTACGACGTCGGGAACTGGCGAAGTGATCTCGCACCCCGTCTGTCTTGATGAGGGCTGGGATACGAATGGGTATTCTTTCTCAATACAGACAACCACAAGCCGTCTGTATGCGGTGTATTACACAGAGGACCTTTCTCTGGCGTCGGAGTGGACGCTTCTGACTAATAATGTCTCTGGGACGGGGGAGGAGTTTGTTTTTTCCGATTCGGAGGCAGTTACCCAGCGCTATTACCGAGTCGGAGCCACATTCAAATAATGTTGAAGCCCTATCTGTTGCGATGACATCAAAACAGACGGGGCTTTTTATTATTTATTATAATTTTTCTTAAATAATCAAAAACGCTCCCATTTCGGGAGCGTTTTTGCGAGTAGGTTCCTATTGGACCTGAACTGGGGCCGCTTTCTTCTTGATAGTCAAAAGCTCAATGATTGCTGAAATACCGACTAGGACATAAACAACTCTTGATAGAGCTGACATTTCTCCTAGTAGAGAAGCAACCAAGTCGTAACCAAAGGCGCCAACTAGTAACCAATTTAAACCTCCAATAATAACTAAAATAAAGGCTATAGCTTTTACTGCTTTCATAATTTTATAAGGTTTAGCTTGTAAACCCACATAATTATACCACTTATCGTTGCCCGCCGATTTATTTAGTCCACAGACGATCAAAAATAAAAACCGCCGCGAATTTCTTCTCGGCGGCGTAATGAAGTCCTTTGGTGGGACTACGGCCAGATGATTCGGCCAAATTATTCGGCTAAGCCGTTTGGCATTTTGGGTCACTGACGCTTCCCGATATCTTGATGAGACTTCCGTCGGCTAGTCCCTTATTCCTTAGAAGCATGCCGTAATCGGCGTTGACCCTCTGGATGGGGATATTTAACGCCAGCATCAGTTCGGGAAAGGAGGACAAATGTCTGGCAATCTCATTGTAATAAAACTTAAGATTGCAAGCCGCTTCTTCGGCCCAGAGACGCAGTTCTCTGATCCGTTGCTGATCTTGATCCAGCGCGGCCTCTTTTTTCCATTGATTTTCGGCTGAAATCAGCCGTTCCAGCCAGGACATCGCTCTTGACAAATTGTCAATGAGGCCCTGCAAATAACCGCGCATTGCTTCCAGGATTTTCATGCTTGGCTGGTGCATGTCAACTGTGAATGTTGGCATAATGAAACAACCCTTTCTTTTGTTGAGAACTATTTAATCCGTTTACGATATTACAACAAATACGCAAATATGCAAACACGTGATTGTGGTAGAATGGCCGCAAATCAATATGCGTATCTGGGACATCCCACCAAAATATTTATGCCGAAAACACTTACTGGCCGAGCACCGTGAGCTTCATGGTCTTTGGAATATTTTGACTAAGCACAAAGGGAAGGGTGGTTACTCGTATCATCCAGAAACTCTGCGTTGGGCTGGAAAAAAGAAGGCGCTTTATCTTCGTCACGAGGCGTTGGTAAAAGAATTTCGTCGCCGCGGATATCGGCACCTGACTCCTCTAAATAAAAAATTAGCCGATGGTAAGGCGCGACAAAATATCTTTGTTGATTCTATTAAAAGGCAGAAAATTCTCCTGAAAAAGAAGCTGTGCCCTTGTTTTCTAGCTAAATAAGCCGGATCAAGCTATACCCCCAACTCCCTATTGACATTTTTAGCCACTGTGCTACCATAGCGAATAGATGTTACTTGAGACCGTTTGAATCTTGGCCCCTTATAAAGGCGGCTGACGTGTGTGGGGGCCACGATAACTGGTCACCCGGAAACCCCAGCATTGGGCCCATGAAAGGGAGGCGCTGTATGCTGCTGCCGAAGCGGCCGTCTAGCCTGGCATCCTTATAAATGCGCGGCGGGAGCCTGGTCGGTAACCGGATCAGCCAGGAAGACACCCCCTCTCCAGGGTTGAGCATGGAAAATGGAGAAAATTAAAGAGTCGTCTGGCGGAGAAATAGCTTGCTATCTCTCCGCCTTTTTATTTTCTCCGTTTTCTTTATCCACAATTTAAGTTGCTTCAGTTAAGAAAGATGTGGTAGAGTCAATCGCGGAAGTTCGCCGATCCAAGGTCTAAGAGACCGTTGGCGGACCAAGGAAAGCACCAGATGGTGCAGGAAGGAAGCGAGGTGGAAGATGCACAGGAAGTGGTTTGACAGTGGCGGTCGCGGCGTTCTGATGACGATTGACGACGCGGCCAGCGAAATCGGCGCCTTGGGAGCCCATCACGCGAAACCCTGCCACCGGCGACACATGGCCGGGGTCAGACGCAGGCTCTGCGCCTCTCAGGCGTAGAGCTGACACATCCTGGTCTGAACCCTCTCTAAGTAGGGTCAAAATGTTGTAACCCCCACAAGCACGGGCTTGTGGGGCTTTTATTTTCTTTAAAATATACCCGAAATTAGCGCTATTTTTAGCTTATCCACTTTTCTTTAACAGTTGGAGTTGACGCTTTCAGCTGATCTTGTAGAATTTCTCGCTAGACTTTGCACATTGAGAGTATTGAAGTTAAATAGGTTAACCAAACAGAAACAAAAGGAGAAGGGGGAAATGAAGGTGATCGGAATGTTGGTGCTGGTGATGTTGGTGGCAGGAATTCTGCCGACGACAGTCTGCTACGGCGGTGAATACTTTTACGCCATGACTTCTGTTGAACCTGGCGCGGTCTTGGTCTCGCCTTCGGTTCAGCGTCACGATACCGGCGAAAAGGGCGCTCTCGGCATTCGCGCTCTGCGCAAGCAGATCGCGGAAATCGATCAGCAGATCGATATGGCACGGGGCATTACCATCGAGTTTGAATTGTGTCAGCACAAAAGCCTGGCGCTTACGGCGCAGGAATTTGTTGCTCGATGCAACTTGGCTCATCTGTGGTCCACGCGCCAACACCTGATCGCCAAATGTCAGGAACAACGCGACCGACGGGCACATCCGTCCGCTCTGGCTGGTCGGGCCGGTGCTGCCATTACCGCCGACGAAAGTTAGCCGCTTCAACACAACAAGGCCCCGAGCGTTATACGCTTCGGGGCCTTTATTTTTGGAAAACTTTTTTGAAGTGCGCCAATCATTTAACATGAAGCCGTGTTAATGGTAAATTAGTTAAGATATGAAGAATTTGGATTATTCTATTGTTGTTCCGGTTTATAACGAAAAAGGGAACATCACAAAGCTTGATCAAGAAATAAGAGCCGCAATGTCGGCCATTTCTGACAGTTTTGAGATTATTTATATAAATGATGGTAGCAACGACGGATCGCTTGAAGAATTAAAAACTCTGACAAATGTAAAGATTATTGACCTGAATCGTAATTATGGCCAGGCCACGGCTCTAGACGCGGGCTTCAAAATGGCCACTGGTGAAATTGTCATTTCCATAGACGGCGACGGCCAGAACGATCCGGCCGATTTTGCCAAATTGCTTCAAAAAATGCGCGAGGGGAATCTGGATGTCGTCGCCGGTTGGAGAAAGGATCGAAAGGATAAAAAGGGAATTTGTCTGCTAACCCTGATTGGCAAGGCCGTCAGAAGGTTTTTCATTAAAGACGCGGTAAATGATTCTGGCTGTACTTTGCGAGCTTATAAAAAAGAGGCGGTAAAGTCATTGGATATTGGTGGAGAGATGCATCGTTACGTTGTAACCCTTTTGCGCTGGAAAGGTTTTAAAATCGGGGAAGTAATCGTTAATGACCGATTACGAGAACACGGAAAAAGTAAATACAATTACACGAAAGCTATTCGCGGTCTTCTTGATTTACTTTATGTCTGCTTCATCTATAAGTTTTCTCAACGACCGCTGCATTTTTTTGGTTACATGAGTTTAATTTCTTTTGTTTTGGCTATTGCCTCCGGTCTTTGGACAATTTATGATAAAACCTTTTTAGGAATTAGTTTGAATAGAAACGGCTGGTTTTACATAACAACTTTTCTGACGTTGTCAGCCATCGTTTTGTTTAGCTTCGGTATCGTTATTGATCTTCTCATCAAAATCCATCTCGGTCTTTCTCATTATGAGAAAAGATATTACATAAGGGAGGTGATAGAAAAGTAATAATTTCGAATTTGCTATGGGATTAAAGGGCAAAATAATATTAGTAACTGGTAGCGCCGGGTTTGTCGGTTTCCATACTGCTAAGAAACTTTTAGACGATGGCGCAATCGTTGTTGGTGCGGATAATTTTAATGATTACTACGACCCCGGTCTTAAGGAGGCCAGAAATAAAATTTTGGAAGGCTATCCCAATTATAAAATTTATCGAGGCGATTTAAGCGATCCAAAATTTGTCGAAAAGATCTTCACAGAAAATAAGTTTGATAAAATCTGTCATTTGGCAGCTCAGGCCGGCGTTCGTTACAGTCTTATAAATCCGCAATCGTATGTAAAATCAAACATCGTTGCTTTTGTAAATATTTTAGAGGCGGTTCGGAATAATAATATTAAAGACTTTGTTTATGCCTCATCAAGTTCGGTTTACGGGAACAATAAGAAAGTTCCGTTTTCTGTGGACGATCAGGTCAATGAGCCGATATCTCTTTATGCGGCGACAAAGAAAGCTGACGAATTGATGGCCTATACTTATCATCATCTTTTTGGTATCAATACCACGGGCTTGCGCTTTTTCACGGTTATCGGTCCGTGGGGTCGGCCAGATATGGCTCCAATGATTTTTGCCGACTCAATCGGCAAAGGCAAAGAGATCAAGGTTTTCAATTTCGGTAAGATGCGCCGCGATTTTACTTATGTTGAGGATGTCGCTGAAGGAGTCATCTTATCTTTGGAAATGGTCGGCGGTTATCATATTTTCAATCTGGGGAATAATAAGCCAGTCGGATTGGAATACTTTATTTCATGTCTTGAAAAAGAACTCGGCAAGAAGGCTATGAAAAAATATACTGAAATTCAGCCCGGCGATGTTTTAGAGACTTATGCTGACATTGAATACACGGAGAAAAATCTTGGCTGGAAACCAAAAACTTCCGTTGAAAAAGCCGTCAATTTGTTTATTGATTGGTATAAAGAATATTTCAAAATTTAGATCCCTATGAAAAAAATTCTCATGTTAAATTACGAATTTCCGCCACTGGGAGGTGGAGCGGGGAACGCGACATATTATTTGTTGAAGGAATTTGCCAAAGATCCTGATCTCGAAATTGATTTGGTGACTTCGTCGGTAAATGAATTTAAAGTTGAGCAATTTTCGAAAAATATAAAAATCCATTTTTTAGATATCGGTAAAAGGGGGAATTTACATTATCAAAGTAATAAAGATCTTTTGTTCTATTCTTGGAGAGCCTACCGCTATGCCAAAAAATTAATGAAGCAAAACAAGTTTGATCTTTGCCACGCTTTCTTTGGAATTCCTTGCGGGTATATTGCCATGAAACTTGGTTTGCCATACATTGTGAGTTTGCGCGGTAGCGATGTGCCTTTTTATAACAAGAGATTTTATTGGCTAGACAAGCTTATTTTTAAATCTTTGAGCAAAAAAGTTTGGAAAAGAGCAAAATCTGTAATTGCAAATTCTGAAGATTTAAAAAATTTGGCGTTCAAAACCGCACTGAAGCAAGATATCGGGGTCATTTATAATGGTGTTGATTTAGAAGAATTTAAACCTACGGCGGCAAAAGTTCAAAGTAAAAATTTACGATTAATCTCTACCGGCAGGTTAATTGAAAGAAAAGGGTATGAATATTCAATTAGGGCGATCTCTGGGATGAAAAATGTCGTTTTAACCCTAGTTGGAGATGGGAATCTGGCACCCAGACTAAAATCTTTAGCGAAAGAATGTAATTCAAACGTTAATTTTGTTGGTAAAAAAGAACACTCTGAAATTGTTTCATTATTGCAACAATCAGATGTCTTTGTTTTGCCGTCTCTAAACGAGGGCATGTCTAATTCAATTTTGGAAGCCATGGCGGTTGGTTTGCCGATCATTGCTACTAATACTGGTGGTTCGGCCGAACTGGTCAAGGATAATGGTTTTGTCGTTAGCATGAGATCTGCCGAAGAATTAAAGGGCGCCATTGAAATGTATAATAAAGACGCTGAACTACTAAAGCGTCAATCATCAGCCTCACTTTTTCTAGCTGCCAAAATAGATTGGGCAAATGCGGCAAATAAATACAAACAAAAATATCTATAAATTAGCGCAGACTCAGCATCTATTATATGCTTTTATTATGGCACTTAAAGTAAGATTCCAGATAAAATGGACATTATGATAAAAGATTTGATAAAGAATAATATCAAAAAAATGAATTATGGGCTTCGAGATAATTGGCACTACTGGAAAACATCCGCCGGCAACATGATTCTTTTTAAAGAATTGGGAGCCTTATTGCCAAAGTATTGCAAGGGCAAAGTTTTAGACGCTGGCGCCGGTAATTTATTGTATAAAAAAGTGCTTACTAAATATACGGCCGACTATGAAAGCATGGATTTTGAAAGGACACACCCCGGCTTGACGTATGTTGCAGATATACAAAATATGTTAGAAATCAATTCGGGCCGTTATGATTTTGTATTTTCTAGGAATGTCCTAGAGCATGTGCCGAACCCAACTAAAGCCGTGAGCGAAATCAGTAGAGTTTTAAAGGATGGGGGGTACGCCGTTATAACTGTGCCGTATCTTGGGTACCTCCACAATGAGCCACATGATTATTGGCGATTTACTAAATATTCCCTTAAAAAAATTATAGAAGAAAACCGTCTCGAAGTTGTAGAGATAAAAGAGTTGGGGGGACTGCTGGCTTTTAAGGGTTATATATTTCAGACGATATTTCTGGGTCTAACATATAATATTCCTGGTATCAACAAGCTAACATTTTGGATTAATTTTGTAATTCAAAGATGCCTCCTTACTCTGGATAAATTTTTTGGGATGAAAAAAATCTTTCCGCTGAGTTATCTGATTGTGGTAAGAAAAACAACCATATGACAATCGGTTTTATCGCAAGAGGACTGACAAAAGGGGGCGTTACTAGATATATAGAAAATTTTTTAATGACTTTTGATGCCTTTTTTTCCAAAGAAAATTCTCTAGTTTTATTTACAGATAAGGAAGATTTTAAAACGGCTTATAAAAATATTAAGGTTGTTTATCTTAAAAAGAGCAATAAAATATTTTGGGATTATATAAAAATTCTGCCCTATTTATTTAAAATAAAATTAGATGCCGTTATATACCCAAAGAATATTATCCCTTTTACGCATTTATTTTTTAGATTTAAAAAGATAAATATTATTTTAGATTTGGCTTATTTTAATAGGGAAATAAAAGCTTATCGTTTTTGGGATACATTGTATATGAGGGTTTTCATGAAACTATCCTGTCGGCTTGCCAGCAAGACGGTCGCAATCTCAGAGTACACGAAGCAAGATATTATAGATCGTCTGGGTATTAATCCTGAAAAAATAAAGGTCGTCTATTTGGCGGCTGAAGACTATTTTAAAAAACAAGCCGACCATGACTTAATACAAAGAACCCTGTCAAGATTGGATGTTGATAAACCATTTTTATTCTATTGCGGCTCACTAAGTCCGAGAAAAAATATATTGAGAATGTTGATGGCATTTAACCAGATAAAAAATCGTATACCGCACAATATTTATTTAACGAATAACTTATTGTGGGAGATTGAAGACATAAAAAAATATATAAAGGATAATTTATCGGGCAGAGCCTTTCTTATTAGAAGGGTGTCAGATGAGGAATTAATTTGCCTATACTCGGCCGCTGATTTATATTTGTACCTGTCTCTATATGAGGGCTTTGGTTTACCAATACTTGAGGCCCAAGCTTGTGGTTGTCCGGTTCTCACTTCAAATGTGACATCTTGTCCGGAAATTATTGGAGAAGGGGGTGTGTCTGTCAATCCATATAATATTGGTGAAATAGCAAGCGCCATGGAAAAGTCCCTAAAAGATGATAAATTAAGACATAATATTATCAACAATGGCCATGAAAATATCAAGAGATTTTCATGGCGTAAATGCGTCAGGGAGACATTAATGGCCAGTGAAATATTATGAAAATAAAGGCCACGAGGAATTCAGTAAAATGAAGATAAGAATTGTCACATATCATAAGGTTATAAACAGGGGAGCATTATTGCAGGCATATGGACTACAGTTAAATTTCAAGACTTTGTTTCCCGATTCAGATGTTAAGATCATTGATAAATTACCCCTTTCTTTTTCTGTTTATGAGTTATTACGTGCCATTCCCCAAAATAGGGGCGGTTTGCAAAAGTGGCGTCGGTATAAGTTGATTAATAAAGATGCCAACAGGACTCTTTCCTTAGAAAAAATGAGTTTGAAAAAAGTTTCAAGGCTTTTGTCAAAGGAAGATATTCTGGTCTCCGGAAGTGATTGCATTTGGAGAATAACCAAAAAATTTCCTTTTCCGCCGTTTCCCAATCAATACTGGTTACCTTATAAAACTGATGCCAGAAAGATTTCATTTTCTACATCCGCGTTTGGAACCGACGTTTCTTTACTTGAATCAAATAAAGAAAAAATTCATGATTTAATCTCTGATTTTTCGATTGTTTCTGTTCGTGATAAGTTCACAAAAAATATTATCAATAGAGATGATGCGACCATAACCCCTGACCCATCCTTTTTTGTTCCAATTAATGGAGATGTCTCATATCCAGACACGATATTATCTTTTTTTAAAAAACATCCCAAGCCCTGCGGCCTCCAGATATATCACGATAATTATCCTGACCACATAAAAAGATATCTGGTGACCAGTTCTGATCGCGGAGTACTTGGATTGACGAATAACTTTAATACAGATCTGAACGTTGATCACGTAATTAACACATTTCAGTGGGCAAAAATATTTGGCGAATTAAGTTTCAATGTCACGGATTCTTTTCACGGGACCATCTTTAGCATTAGAAACAGGACTCCTTTTTTGTCCATTGAGACGACGGATTGTCCCAGAGATAAAAGCAAAAAGTTTTTATTTTTATCCTATATTGGCCTTGAGGATTTGTATGTTGATATGAAAGAGCAAAAAAATAATCTAGGTGTTATCATAAATAAAAAAGAGGAGATATTATTTAACTGGAAGTCAAAATATCTCCCAATAATAGAAAGAGGACTGGTCAGGATAAGTAAGGATTTAGAAGATTTTAATAATCTAATAATGAAAAAGCTTTTATGAATGTAATAATCATCCGTCTTAAAAGAAATATTAACAAAGTTCGAAATCTATTTTTTCTTCCGCTTAGTTATCTTTATGACTTTTCTCGCTATATAAAGTATTCTATTATGGGGGGGCACCCGAGGAATAAAACGCAGTATCACGCCTTAATGAATCGTGATTGCCATAAGCTAGAAAAATCTCTTTCCGTCGATGAATTCAAGCCTTTTTCGGGAAAGGATACTATATCGAAGATTTTGACAAACATAAAATTATTTTCACCAAGATATGGGTTTGATGTCCCTGTAAAAAATGCGATACACACATTGCGAGAATATGTTGAATTCCATAAGAAGATAGGCCGATATAACCTACATATTGAAAACCTAGACAAGAAAGTTTCTGCCTTAGAAAAGGGCCACAATTTATCTGATTGGAGGACCGGGGGAGTTATTGAAAAGTCTAAAGAGCAGCTGGCGTCTGTCACGAGATGGATAGACCCGGAAAGATTTTTTTTGTCCCGCTATAGTATCAGAAATTTTTCTCCAGAGACAATTGACCCGGATTTAATTAAGAGGGCCGTGTGGCTTTCAACAAAAACTCCGTCTGTGTGTAATAGGCAAGGGTGGAAAGCGTATTATGTTATTGATGAGAAGTTAATCAAATCCATTCTGGCCGTGCATGGGGGAATTAGGGGATTTGATCACACAATTTCAAAAATACTTGTCATTGCGGGAGATATAAATCATTTTAGTGGTAGTAATGAAAGAAACCAAGTATTTATTGATGGCGGGATGTTTTCAATGAGCGTGGTATATTCTTTACACGCTCTCGGCATCGGGTCATGTTGCTTAAACTGGTCTGTGGATTTTACTAAGGATATTAAATTGAGAAAAATCTTAAAATTAAATAAAAGCGAATCAGTTATTATGATTGTCGCCGTCGGTCATTATCCAGATAAAGTAAAGATATGTCAGTCTCATCGCAAATCAATCGATGAGGTTTTTGAGATTATCAAGTAAATGATACTTGGAAATTCGTTAGAAAGAATAAATAGAGGAAAGATGGTCAAGGAAACAATCTGGTCCTTTCTCGCTAAGGGGACAACTTTTCTTCTGGTGTACGCAATTAATATCTTTTTGGCCAGATTCCTGGGGGTTGAAAAGTTCGGTCTGTGGTCTTTCTTTTTCTCAACCCTGTCAATCATTTTGCTTTTTTCTTATTGGGGAATTAACACTTCTGCGATGAAATATGTCGCGGAACACAATAAGACAGAAAAACTTAGTTCAGTCTTAAAATCTTCCGTTAAGTTAAGAATTTTACTGAGCCTTGTTTTTTCTATCGTATTGTTGATTCTATATAAACCTTTGGCCATGTTAATTGATAGGCCAGAGATGGAGAACTTATTTCTCTTGGCCGTTCCGCTTATATTTTTATCCGGGCTATCTGAATATCTAAAAGCCGTCTTCATTGGTCTGCACAGAAATAAATATAATCTCATCATCAATTTTATTGAATACGGATTAAAACTGATATTCGCGATTTTGTTTTTAATGTTTTCGGCCAGCCTAGCCTCCGTGGTGAATTCATATTCTTTGGCTCTGCTTATTACCGCCACGGTCGGATTTTGTTTGCTTTACTTTAACTTCTATCGTGGAGCAGGACCTTCTAATGAAAATTTTGATAAAGAAATTTTTCGGTATAGTGTTCCTTTGTTTTTTGTGAGCGTGGGTTTTTGGATAGCCACGTCATTAGATACCGTTATGATTGGATTCCTTAGGGGGGACTACGAAGTTGGGATTTATTCAGTAGCCAAAGAACTTATAACGAATATTCCACATATTGCCATAGCTATTTCTATGGGAGTAATGCCTCTCTTTGCGAATATGAATATGGAAAATAAAGAAACTTTGAAAAAGCTGTTTTATAAATTATTAAAGATAAATACGGTTGTATTTGGGTCGATAACATCTCTGATTATTTTCTTTTCTCGGTTTTTTATTCCGTTGATTTATGGGGAAAATTATGCAGAATCTGTCCTTCCGCTGCGGCTATTGATGCCGTATTTAATAATGTTCTCGTACTCTATATTCCTGAGCTCACTTCTGGACTATAGAGGATTAGCAAAGAAAAGAGCGGTCAATTTATCAATCTCTATTATTTTAAATATAATTCTAAATTTTGTTTTGATCCCGCGGTATGGCGCCAGCGGAGCGGCAATTGCAACTTCAATCTCGTATGTACCTTATCTATTTCTAAATTGGATTGAAGTCAAAAAAGTTCTAGTTTGATTTTTATTTTTGGCCACCTACCGTTGCCAACGGCATTATTTGTTCTTATTTTACAAAATTAGTCACACAAGAATAGATTCGGCCAATAAAAGCGATTCTCATAATATGAAGTATAATTATACATCTTTATATTTAACCCCCCCGCCACATTTTTGCAGTTTTTCAAAAGATACTCATTTACATTATTATCAAGCATGTGAACATAAGCACCTAAAAACCACATTTTGCCGCCATCATTTTCTTTTACCAGATCAAAAAAATCAATGATAGTTCCATCTCGAGAATTTATGTAATTTTTACTATAATTCCACAGACTATCAACTGAATAATAACTCACATCTTTTTGGGGTTTAAGATTCCAAGACGCCTCGTTAATTATTACGACGTCTCTTGGCTCCTGATTCTCATTAAGATAATCGTAGGCCCTAGTATAATCCGGGGCAACTGCTCGTCTATGTAGATAGGTCTTGCCATCATCATTTTCCCATTTCGTTATAGACTTGATGAATAGTGGGTTCGAATTTTCCAAGAAGGGAACCAGGGGCTTTGAGGTCATAAACAAGAGAAAGAAAATACAAAAAATAAATCTCATATTTTTTCTATTGAACATAAAAATAGATATTATATAGATTCCTATAATAATTATGGCCGCGAAGAACGGAATCAGGTGGTAAATATATCTAAAATCCTCAGACGTTTTCAAAAAGTATACGCTTATTATGAAGGGAACAAGAGCAAAAATGAGTAGACAAAAAGTATAAAATTTATTTTTAACTACACTGGAATAAACTAAGTATGCCGTCCCAAATATGAATAAAAGAGCAGATAATATAATTCCTCTCATCTGAGCACCTAATAAATAATAGTAATAGTCGTAGTTTGGATTTAAAAGGGTTTGTAGTGAAAGTTGCTCGGGAATTTGTTTAATCACGATTGATAAGTGTATGATGTTGAAAGAATCTAAAAATAGGAGCAAGATGATTATTAAAAAAATAATTATAAAGATTATCTTTTTATTTATTTTTTTAAATAATCCGAACACAACCTCTCGGTGATTAATTATTAGGGGAACCGAGCATAACGGCAGTAGCAGGAATAGTATCTTGGCCATTTCTCTTTCAATGAGAGCCCCGATAGAGAAAACTAGTATGCCTGCCAATGATAGGTAAAGAGATTTTTTATCTTCTTTTTCTGTGTGCCCGGGTAATCGGATTAAAAAATAAAAAACTAAAAGATAAAAGGTCAAAAACAATGGATATGGCCTTAAGAATCTGGCCATGTATAGGAATATAATATTATATGAGGTGAAGAAGCTTATTAATAAGCTGATTAATTTCGGAACATAAGATTTGAAAATTAGATAAATGAGGAGAAGGTTTAATAAACTTATCGTTGCGACAAAAAATCTTATCCAAAATATGGATCCCGGGAAAAGAGAATAAAAAAAATAACTACCTAAATTAGTTAAGTATCCATGATCGTAACTCGTTGTGGGCTCATCTGTAATATAGTTTCTCAAATAAAAACCATCGCCCCTAATCAGGCTGTCTATAACATTAATATGCCAACTTTCATCATGATAAAGATCTGCCCCTCCAAGATTCGGATAAATTAGTGAAGAAGCAAAAACCAAGACGACAAGAACGCAAATACTAGACCACCACCCCTCTTTATACAGCCATCTTACAAGGCCTCTCAAAATCGGAATCCTGTTTATTCCCGGAAATTTTTCAGAAAATTCGCCCGATCTTTTTTGTTCTGCCAGCACCTCTTCATCTTGTTCTTTATCTATTTCGGCCCCAATCTTTTTTCTGTTTACATAAAAAGTGATAAACCCCAAAATAATCGCCAAGATAATCAAAGTTATATTTCCATTCTCATCTAATCGGAAGCCGATCTTTTTGAAAAGATCAAATTGAGAAAGAGTTAAGATAACCAAACAAAACAAAAATAACCAAGAAACTATCCTTAATAATTTCCCCTTACTTACCCTTACCCCTCTTATTTTTTTGATTATGGAATTTAGCCACGACCAGTTAAATTTTATCTCCGCCACTTTCCTTAATAGCGAGATCGCCCATTCGTGATCAAACTTTTTGAAATAATAAGTTATGGAAATAATTATTAAAATCGTCAGGGTTTTGACCAGAATAAATGTGGAAACAAAGAATAAAATTGCCGCACCAATAGTTCCGATTAAAAGTAGTATTCTCGTTATCAACATTTCCTTATTCATCTTTTTATTTTGTCTTTTTCGTCTCAAAATGAAATATTCCAATTCCACTTAATCCTGTGCCAGATCCATATATCTGTTTTACTGTCGGATATTTTGCAATGGAATCGCAGCCTTTTATGAGTCGATTACAAGCCATTCCATCTAAAACAACAAAGCCCGTTTGTTTCGTTAAAATTTCATCTAATTGTTCTATATTTGCCACCATTTCTGCTCCAGTATAATAATCTTTGCCATCGACGATGAGTATTTCAAGATCATCTTTCCTACCCGTAAGACTCACTGGTAACCAAAGACCTTCACCGCCGAGATAAATTTTAGTCATCATGGCGTAAGGAGATACGATCAAGTCATTCTGACCCTTTATTTTGGCGATCAAGGAATAGGCAGATTTAAAATTTGGTTGAGGGGAATCCCACTCTAAATTATACGTGGTTTTTGTGGCAAAAGTTAAATGACTTCCGAAAATAATTACGCTAAGCAACACGGAGAATAAATTTATAGTCAGCCGACTTCCGTTGAAACTCCTAAATATTTTTTTACCGACTTGTTGTATCAACAGACTAACCGGGTAGGCCGATAGCATAATCATAAAAGGGAATAGCGGAAACAAATATCGGATTTGCGCGACCTGTCCGTATTCCATAATTATGGTTAGAGGTATCAATATCACGGAGAGCAAAAAGATAATTGGCCAGAAACGTTTTTTGTCAAAGATCATCGCGATCACGGCGATGGCGGATAAAAACACAAACAGCCAAAGTTCTTTCAGAAGATAATCCAAATAAATTTTTGAGTAATTGTAACCAATTAGATCTATTTCACTGATCCACAGATAACCAATCACCAGAATGACACCGATAATTCCGGCGGTTGCCATTTGTTTTCTGGTCGGTCGATTTTCCGGATGAAGTATCGTGTATAAGATAAAAATTACAATATATGCCGGTACGAAAAGTGGCGCAATTGTGTGCGACAGATACGCGCCTAAAAAGAGCAGAACAAAATAAGCCAGATATTTTTTTGATTTGCTCTCCAGCCATTTCTGGAAGAAGTAAAGTGAAAGGATAATAAAAAATTGCAAAGCGACATATCCACGGGCCTGTCTGGACCAGGCGATTTCCCAAGTTGAAAAGGTGAGAAGAACTCCAGTTATCCACGGTACGGCCGTTTCGGGGAAAAGTTTTCTGGCCAATAAAAATCCGGCGATTATCGTGAGTACTCCAAAAATTACCGAGGGAACTCGAGCACTCCAAGGCGAAAATTGATCAAAGCCGAAGATTCCCATAAATCCGGCAGTCAGATAACCCAGGCCCAGTCCTTGATTGTAAAATTCACCAGAACCGAGCAGCGGATAGCCGTGTTCCTCTATGGCTAAGCTTGCATTTATGGTGTAACCCTCGTCAATCCAGAGAGATTGTGAGCCCAGATGATAAGCTCGCAGGGAAAATCCGACGGCTAAAAATATGCCTATAAATAATCCGATTAACAGCTTTTTGCGTTTCCAAATCGCCTGTGCATAACTAATGGGAAAATCGTTGTCCATATAAACATGCGTGATATACTTTAGAAGTAAAGAAAAGACTAAGGTTTAGATTAACCCTTTTCTTTGTGTTTATCAAGTAAAATTATTGAGATGATGTTAAAAGTTAAAACGATCTTGCGCAAGATCTTGACAACAAGAGAGGCAGTTGTGGTGCTGACCCTGTCCCTTTTTGTTTTAGCCGGAATCGCTCAAGCTGAATTCGCCAGAAGAGATGGCGCTGAAGGCTGGGGTTACGGCTACGGCTATGGTTACGGCTATGGCTACGGGTTTGATGGCGGCACATTCTCCGGATACCGAACTGGCGGAGGAAACCTCTCGCAATACGGCTACGGCTACGGTTATGGTTATTTGGCAGAAGGAGTTGAGTACGACGACGACCTCGGATACCAAATTACCGCTGAAGACATTGAAAGTCTCGTACAGATGGGAGTCATGATCCCAAATGGCGGCGACATTGAAGACACAACTATGGTTACCTTCAATGCGACTACGACTTTGACGATTGCTGACGGTATCGTCGTTACGATTCCTGCCGGCACGACTTTCACTGCTGAAGAAGCCGGTGACTTCTCTGCGTTGGCTGCATCCGATACAATTCTTTCGGTCTTTGACATTGATAATGTTGATGCCGTAGGAACGTTGTCTTTCGGTATACCTGATTTGGGACTGACGGTTGATCCGGCAATTACTATTTCAGTTGAGGTCGGAGAAGAATACAACGGTGTAACATTGAACATCTACAGAAAAGATGCCGATGGTGATTGGGCAGATACTGGAGATAGTTGTCTTGTCGCCGACGGCACATGTACTTTCACCACTACTCACTTGTCTGATTTCGTTGTTGGTGAAGAAGGTGACGATGATGATGACGATGACGATGACGGTGGTTCTCGTCATTCTGGCAGACGTAGCGATACCGGAGCTTCAGCCGCTCAAGGCGCCGCTCCAGCCTGTCTGTCTATTACTCGAGATCTAACGGTTGGATCAACTGGATCTGACGTAGCTGAATTGCAAGCTTTCTTAGTATCAAAGGGTTACCTTGTTATGCCAGCCGGCGTATCAATGGGATACTTTGGTTCTTTGACACAAGCCGCCTTGGCTTCATACCAAGCTGCTAACGGCATTGCACCAGCCGCTGGATACTTTGGTCCTATCACCAGAGCTGCGATAAACGCAATTTGTCAGGCTACGACAACTACGACAACTACGGTTAACACAAGTCTATTTGTTAGAGACCTAACTATCGGATCAACTGGATCTGATGTAGCTGAATTGCAAGCTTTCTTAGTATCAAAGGGTTACCTTGTTATGCCAGCCGGCGTATCAATGGGATACTTTGGTTCTTTGACACAAGCTGCCTTGGCTTCATACCAAGCTGCTAGTGGCATTGCACCAGCCGCTGGATACTTTGGTCCTATCACCAGAGCTTATATAGCCAGTCACTAATGATAATGTAGACTGACTTGGTCTTTTACAAAACACCCGCCACATCTGGCGGGTGTTTTGTATGTGCTAATAATGAAAACCTGATGGATTTTGATTTAAGCTTTTAGTTGTTCTACCAGATATACTTCGTCATTTCTTCTGACTGGTCCGCTTAATTTTATGGCGACTTTTTCTCCTTGCCCGGCGGATTTTATTTTCTTGTGATTTTTTTCCATGGAAGTTATTTTTTCCTCTCGGTTGCCAGTTGTTGGTCCTTGGAAAATTAAAGTGTCTCCATTCTGAATCTTGGGCACAGCCTGGATGATTATTTCCGCCACGCCGATTTTTGGATAATAGGTCCAGACTTTGCCTACGAAAGCTTTGGTTTGAGCGGCCTCGTTGCCATCGGTTTTTGTCCACTCATTTATTGGTTTACCCAAATAAAATCCGCTGCTTTTTCCGCGATGATAAACTTTCTCTAAATCTTTATTGAGTTTCTGTTTTAACGCCGCCAGTTTCTTTAGATATTCTTTATTTTCTTGCTTGGCGCCGGCTTTGCCCCAGGCTTTTCCTTTCTCTGTCCAAATAAAGTCAATGATTGTTCGGTAAGCTCTTGTTACTGTGGCGACATATTCTGGACTGCGGTTTCGGCCCTCAATCTTCAGGCAATCCGCGCCGGTATCAAGTATTTTTTCTATAAAATCTATGGTGCACAAATCATTCGGACTTAAGACATAATTCTCGCCCAATTCCAACTCTTTTCCTTCCTCAACTTCTTTAATTAAATATTTTTTTCGGCACGGCTGTCGGCATTCGCCACGATTGGCTGATTTGCCATATAAATATTGAGACATGAAACATCGCCCGGAAATTGAAACGCACATGGCGCCGTGGATAAAAACTTCAACTTCCATACCGACGGTCTTTTTTATTTCACGAATTTGTTCCAGTGAACATTCGCGGGCCAGAACGATTCTTTTGATGCCAAGTTTTTTATAAAATTTTGCCGAAGCTGAATTAGCGACGCTGGCTTGAGTGCTTAAATGAATCTCCAAACCGAGTTTTTGAGCGATTTCCACTACGGCTAAATCCCAGCAAATAATGGCGTCTACCTTGGCTTCACGTACTTTTTTCAGAATTTTACTAATCTGGCCAAGTTCTTCTTCGTAGATAATCGTGTTTATGGCCAAGTAAACTTTGACATTTTTGTTGTGCGCGATTTTCACGATCTTAGGCAAATCTTCTACGCCGAAATTTTTCGCCCCGGCGCGCATGTTGAATCCCTTGATGCCGAAAAATACTGCGTCAGCGCCGTTATCAATCGCTGCCGTCAGGGAAGTGTAGTCCTGTATCGGAGAAAGAAGTTCGGGTTTGCGGCTTTTCATAATGACTATTATTAGCATTATCTCGGGAGAAAGAAAATACCCTTGAGCAAATGCTATAATGCTTCTCATGGAACCACTAGCTTCAAAAATTCGCCCGACTAAGCTCCCCGATTTTGTCGGCCAAAGCCATTTAGTCGGTAAGGGCAAACCTCTTTACGAAGCTATTGAGAAAAAGCACGTCTTTTCTTTTATTTTGTGGGGACCACCGGGGGTTGGCAAGACGACTCTGGCGCGAATTTATGCCAAAGCGCTGAACGCCGAATATCATGAACTCTCGGCCGTTTCTGCCGGCAAAGACGACATCAAGAAAATTGTTGAAACTCGTGGAGAATTGTTCGGACCGCGCATTTTGTTTTTAGACGAAATTCATCGCTTTAACAAAGCTCAACAGGATTTTCTCTTGCCTCACGTCGAATCAGGAAAATTAGTTTTAATCGGCGCGACCACGGAAAATCCAAGTTTTGAAGTCATTCCGCCACTTTTGTCTCGTTGCCGAGTTTTTGTTCTGGAAGAACTTTCCGATGAGGACATGAAGAAAATTATAAAGCGTACTGGCGCTAAAATTAAAAAAGAGGCGCTGGAATGGCTACTGCGCGTCGCGCAAGGTGATGCTCGACAGGCGATTGCTTTAATCGAAAATACGATTGGTTTGTACAAGGAACTTTCTCTAGAAAATCTGAAAAACGCTTTGCAATCAAAATTTTTACGTTATGACAAAAAAGGCGATGAGCACTACAACACTATTTCGGCTTTTATAAAAAGCTTGCGCGCTTCACAACCGGACGCCGCTTTGTATTATTTTTCGCGAATGTTGGAAGCCGGTGAAGATCCAAAGTTTATCGCTCGGCGCATGGTTATTTTTGCTTCGGAAGATATTGGCATGGCTCAACCGACGGCTTTAGTCGTGGCTAATGAAGTTTTTAGGGCGGTAGAGACCGTCGGTTTACCGGAGGCAGCTATCAATTTGGCTCACGGAATTGTTTATTTGGCATTGGCGCCGAAGGATCGCTCGGCTTATGAGGCCTATTTATCGGCCCTGGCCGACGCTAAAAATCTCGGCAATTTGCCGATTCCGTTAATCGTTAGGAATCCCGTGACAAAATTGATGAAGAAATTAAATTATGGAAAAGATTACGAACTTTATCTCAAAGAAAGTCTTTTGCCGGAGAAGTTAAAGGGCAAAAAATATTATGTGCCAAAAATTTCTCTGAAAACCTCGGCAAAAGGTGCGCCGAAAAATAAGAAATAATTCCGATGAAACTTTCTAAAACCGATTTCCTGATTTTCAAAGAATGTCAAAAAAATGCCTGGCTTAAAATTCATCGCCCAGATATTTATTTTAAATATCCGTTATCGGCTTTTGAAAAAAATATTATTGAAACTGGTAATGAGATAGACGAAATGGCTCGGCAGTTGTTTCCGGGCGGCGTTCTAGTGAAATCTCGTGAAGATTCTAAATCTACGCAAAAATTAATAGCAGAGAGGACTTCCGTGATTTATCAGCCGGTTTTTGCTTCCGAAAAATTTTTGGCCGTCTCGGATATCTTGGTCTGGAATAAAGAAACAGAGAAATATGATTTATATGAAGTTAAGTCCTCAACTGTTTCGGAAGAAGACGGCGGTCGGAAAACCGAAGACTACCTGGTTGATATGGCTTTTCAAAAGAGAGTCATCCTAGAAACCGGAATTATGAGTGGCGAAATTTCCCTTGGCCAAACTTATCTAGTTCGTTTGAATAAAGAATACATCAGAAGAGGTGAGTTGAATGTTTTTGGTTTGTTTAAGGTTGAGAATTTAACTAAAGAGGTTGATGAGATTTTAAAAGAAATTGGCGCGGAAATGGATTCGGCTTTTGAGGTTTTATCTTCAGAAAAAGAACCGCCAGGCCATTGTGGCTGTATTTTAAAAGGACGGGGTTCGCACTGTACAACTTCGGAATATTCCAATGCGGATATTCCTGAATATTCTGTTCACGACATTGCTCGGATCGGTAATAGTAAAAAAAAGTTAAAAGAATTGGTTGACAGCTCGATTTTAAATATCGCCGATATCCCACAAGATTTTGAATTATCAGAAATTCAACGGCGGCAAGTTGATACGGCGCAATCTGGTCGAACTTATATTGACCGCGCTGGGATCTCAGAATTTTTAGCGACGATAAAATACCCAGTGGCATTTCTTGATTATGAGACCTATCCATCGGCCTTGCCAAGATTTGACGGTTATCGCCCGTACCAACAAATTCCGTTTCAGTTTTCGTTGCATGTCATGGAAAAACCTGGTGGGGAATTACTTCATTACGATTTTATTCATGCCGAAGACACTTGCCCCGATGAAGCTTTTGTCTCTTCTCTGCAAAAAGATTTACCAAAATTCGGCAGTATTTTGGTTTGGAACATGAAATTTGAAAAGGGAATTAACGCGCAGATTGCCGAGCGACAGCCAAAGTTTGCCAAATTCTTGAAAGAAGTAAACGACCGAGTCGTTGATCTGATGATTCCTTTTTATGGAAAGACTCTGGTTTACGATCATCCAAAATTTTATGGCAGCGCCTCAATTAAATATGTTTTGCCAGCGCTGGTGCCAGAACTTTCTTATAAAAATTTGCATATTCAGGAAGGCGGAACGGCCTCGGATACTTGGAATCGGATCGTAAGCGGGGAATACGGCGCCGAAGAGAAAGAATGCGAAATTAGGGCTCTTTTGGACTATTGTGGGCAGGATACCTTAGCGATGGTGGAAATTTGGCGGGTACTAGAGGGAGAGAGTAAATGAGAGCAGGATACATTACGCCGCTCTTGACTAGTTATTGCTTCTATGCTATCATTCTAAGCTAGAGATGCCGAATGGTTCGGCATCGTAAAAACAAAAAGGGAGGTCTTTGTGAAGGGTTCAATAAGTCTAGTAGAATCTGTTCTGGCGGTTCTCGTGGCGGCCATCTTTGGATGGGTGGTGTCCGGCATTCCAGACGGCGAAGGGTCGTGGATCTCTGCGGCAACTTCCGCTGGTTTAATCGCCGTGTTTATAGTCCTGGATTTTTTGGCCGGCATCTATGCGCGTTCGCAGTTCCGATATCGGCGCCTGATGAAAAATGCCCGCTTAGCGGCAGGCATCAAGGATGAGCCGGTGGAAATGGCCGAGATGCCCAAACCGCCCGCGCTCAAACAACCGATTGATATCAGTTTCCCGAGTCGGCGCCATCGGCGCTGTTTCGGCCGGACCCTGGGTGTGGACCGGTCGGGACGGGTACGTGTCTTGGTTACCCACCGTGCCGACCCCAACTGGCGGGCACAGCGCTTCGCGCGTCCGCGCGTGGTTCGTCGATCGCCTCGGGCGATCGAGACTCACGACTGCCTGCTCATCGAGGGGCAGCTCTGTCCGAACTAAGGAAGCGGCCACTCAAAACCCCCTAGAAATTCGCAAGAATTCCTAGGGGGTTATTTATTTGTCTTTACCCGGATATCCTGTATAATATGGCTCACGGTAGTTTATAAAGTAATTTTAAAGACATGGCAAAATCAAATTCTGCATTTATGAAACCTATGAATATCAGCTCTGAATTGGCGGCTGTGGTTGGTAAAGGACCAATGCCTCGTTCAGAAGTGGTAAAGGCTTTGTGGGTTTATATCAAGCAGAACAACCTTCAGGACGCTACAAACAAGAGAAACATCAATGCTGACGCCAAGCTTAAAGCTGTTTTCGGCGGAAAAGAAACTGTTTCTATGTTTGAAATGACCAAACTAGTTTCCAAGCACCTTTCATAAAAGACGGGTGCCGATGGTAGGCAGAACCGCCCCCAACTGGGGCGTTTTTGTTTTGTCGCTAAGGAGACTTCTTTTAAATCCAAAATAAGCAAAGATTTGTATTTGTCGAATGGGGAATAAACTGATAGATTTATAGACCAAGCCTCAATTAAAATTATGGAGATTAGAAATATCGCGATAATAGCTCACGTTGATCACGGCAAGACGACCTTGACTGATATGATTTTGCGTCAAACCGGCATGATTGAAGAGGGCGTTTCCATGGATTCAAACGCTCTTGAAAAAGAACGGGGCATAACCATTTACTCTAAAAATACCTCAACTTTTTATAAGGGGACGAAGATTAATATTCTTGACACTCCCGGCCACGCCGATTTTGGTTCCGAGGTAGAGCGTGTTTTGCGTAGCGTTGATTCGGTTTTGCTTGTGGTTGACGCGGCCGAGGGGCCAATGCCACAGACTAAATTTGTTCTCAAGAAATCTCTTGAATTGGGGCTAAAACCGATTTTAATTTTAAATAAAATTGATAAACCGGCCGCCAACGTCAAAAAGTCCCACGATCAGGTCTACGAGCTATTTTTTGATTTGGGCGCGACGAAAGAACAGCTGAATTTTGAGACGCTTTATGCCGTTGGTCGACAAGGAATCGCCAAAAACAACTTGAAGGACGAATCTGCCGATCTGATGCCTATACTTGATATGGTTTTGAAAAAAGTTCCACCGGCATCGGACGAGATTAAGGCCAAAAACAAGTTAAAAGCCCAGGTCTTTAATTTGGCCTACGATAATTTTTTAGGTCGAATGGGTATTTGTAGAATTTATAGCGGAAAAATAAAAAACGGACAGCAGATATTTGCCAAAGACAACTCCGGCAAAATTTTTTCCGGGAAAATCGCCAAGCTTTTCACCTTTGAAGGTATGAACAAGAAGGAAGAAGATGAGGCCACGACCGGAGATATTGTCATGATCGCCGGTTTGCCCGAAATCTATATTGGCCAAACCATCGCTGAAGATGAAACTTCGCCAGTTTTGCCGGCCATTACCGTTGACGAGCCGACCTTGTCTGTTTACATGTTTATCAACGATTCGCCGTTTGCCGGAAAAGTCGGAAGATTTCTAACTTCTCGTCAGATTCGCGAGAGACTAGAAAAAGAACTGGAAGTTAATGTCGGTTTGCGCGTTGATTTTACCGAGGGCTCTCGATTCAAAGTCTACGGCCGCGGGGAACTTCATTTAGGTGTTTTAATTGAAAATATGCGCCGAGAGGGTTTTGAATTGGCTGTCTCTCAACCGGAAGTTATTATAAAAAATATCAACGGCGAAAAATACGAACCTTTTGAAGAAGTTTCTGTTTTGTCACCAGAAGAATTCTCGGGAATTATCATTGAGAAATTGGGAAACAGAAAAGGTCTTTTAACTCACATGGAGACTGTTCATCACCAAGTCAAATTATCTTTTGAAGTGCCAACTCGCGGGCTTTTGGGTTACAGAAACGAATTTGTCGTTGATACGAAAGGCGAGGGAATTATGACCAGTGTTTTCAGCGCTTTTAAACCGATGGCTGGCGAGATCAGGAAAACCGAATACGGTTCAATGGTATCTATGGCGACCGGAAAAGTTCTGGCTTTTGCCTTGGAAAACTTGCAGGAACGTGGCGTTTTATATATAAAGCCGGGCTCTATGATTTATGAAGGAATGGTTGTCGGCTATACGGTAAAAGGGGAAGACATGTACGTAAATCCGACCAAGGGCAAAGCTCTGACCAATGTCAGATCGCACAGTTCCGACGGCCTGGTTCTTTTGGCGCCGCCATTTGATCTGACTTTGGAAAAGGCCCTGGGCATGATGCGCGGAGACGAATATCTGGAAATAACACCGAAAGACATTCGTTTGCGAAAGAAATATCTGACCGATAACGATCGCAAAAAAGCCGAGAAACTTGAGAAGCAACTATCTCTGTAATTCCAGAGAATGAAACTTATATCCTCGCCCTGGAATATTTCGTATCAGCGTTTTGTTTCTGTCCCTTAATTTTGATCTCAAATTTCTGATGTGCGTCTCAATGGTGTTGGAAAAAGGATCGGCATTTATATCCCAAACACTTTCCATAATCGTTGAACGAGTTACAATTCGCCCAGAATTTCTCATCAATAATTCCAGTAGAGAAAATTCTTTTTGGGTCAAGTATAACTTTTTGTTCTGATGGACGACGTCATGAGTATCAACGTTCAACGAAACCACGCCTTCTTTTATAACTGTATCTTGTATCTTATGCGGTCGGCGCAACAAACTTTTCACCCGAGCGTGCAATTCAGCGAACGAAAACGGTTTTGACAAGCAATCGTCCGCTCCGCAATTGAGCAGGTCAATTTTGGTGTTAACATCCGCCCGGTCTGATAAAAATAAAATCGGGGCGTGAACCCCGATTTGTCTGATTTCTTCACAAACGACCTTCCCCAGCTTCTTCGGCAGAATGTCGTCAAGTATGATCAGGTCGTACTTGTTGACTCTGGCCAGATAGGAACCCCTTTCTCCATCTCCGGCCTCGTCAACCGCGTAGGACAGCTCTTCCAGTCCCATCCGCAGGACATTTCTGATTGAAATATTATCTTCAACAATTAATATCTTCATTGACGATGTATTGTTTCAAACTTTTGTTTGTAGTCAATCTTTCTTATGTCAAAAAAATGTTGGCTAAACTTTGATTAAAATTTAACTTTGGCTATTATAGCCTTGTTTTTAGCCCTATTTTATCGGGTGTCTTTTAAAGTTAAACTAAAACGAATTCCGTATAAAGTAATAATTCCCAACGCTACGAAAAGATATTTTATGTCAATGACAAAGACTAAGAAAATAGAGGCTATAACTGGCGCTATTAAATAAGCTGATTCGCCGATGGCGCGATACAAACTTAAGATATCCACATCGTTGGCATTAATTTTCTTGAAAAGATATGTCTCGTTCATGATCTCAACAACACAGGCCCCGATTCTGGTTGTAAACAAAATTCCGGCCCAGACCCAGAAAGAACCTGATCCGATAAAGGAGATCGCCAAAGTTGCTAATCCGGCGACAATAAAGCCGGCAGTCATCAGCTCTTTTTCTCCAAGTATTTTGTCAGCGACTTTTCCGGCCAGAGCTTGCAGAAGCACAAAGGGAATCAGAGCGATACCGACGATTGAGACGACCTGGCTCAGGCTGAAACCGATTGAATGCAAAAATATCGGCATATAAATAATCATCCAAGAGTAGAAAAAGTTTAAAACAAAACTTGATCCACAGATTTTGACCAAATCAAAGTTATAGGAAATTTTTCTTAATGTTTCAAAAACGCCACTTTTTTGATAATTTCCATCAACAAACGGCCTCAGATATTTTCTGGCGATCAGGGCCATCGGTATTAACAATAAACTCGCCCAAATATAAACGGGCGCAATGCCGGTGACTCCTGGTACTGGACCGAGGTGTTCCATTATTAAAAGTCCGCCGAACAAAGGTCCGATAACATAAGCCAAATTTAAAGAAGTCAGATAGAATCCGCGAATTCCGCCGGTTTCGGCATCAGCTGACTGACTTTCCAAGAAGATATCAAGATTTAAAATCATCAAAACTCGGCTGACATAACAGATAACAAAAGCCGAAATGAAAAAAGCCTCGATATGCGCGCTATTTATCAGTAAGACTGCTGCCATAACTGCCGAAGACAGAAAATCAACGGCCAGCATGGACATGAATACGCGATAATTGCCGATTTTTCTCAGGACTCGCTTGATGAATAGATATGAGCCTAAAACCAGGATGGAACTGATGGTGAAAATAAGGCCGACTTTTTCTTCGCCGATGAATTTACTTAGCAGACTTGAATTGACGTAAAGGGAAGGGGTGACATGAAGTGCCAATAAAAAAACCAATACGTAAATAACCCCTTTTTTGATCGTTGGACGGAGTATCCCTGATCCGATATCAAAATCTTGCCTTTCCATTAAGCTGAATTATAACAAGAGTTATATTTAACTCCTAAACACTAAACGCCGATCAAAACCGGTATAACCAAGGGCTGTTTGGCCGTCTCTTGAAACAGAAATTTGGACAATTCATCGGACAGAATCTTTTTTAAACGGTCAAAATCCACAGGGCCTTTGTTGCGGGCCAAATGATTTTCCACGGTTCTTTGGGTGATAAATCGCGCTTTTCTCAATAGTTCTTGCGATTCTCTCAAATAGACGAACCCCCGAGAGATAATGTCCGGCGATTTTTTAAGTTTGCCGTTTCTGACGTTGATGCTGGCGACAACGACGAAAATTCCGGCTTCGGCCAATAATTGGCGATCTTCTAAGACGACGTCCTGAATTGTGCCGACGGCCAGACCGTCAACCGTGACCGGGTCACGGGGCGCTTTCATTGGCAGTTTGACGATTTTCTGATCCTCGGCACGGATTTCAATGATTGATCCGTTTTCCGGCACGACAATATTTTCTTCTTTGGTTCCGATTGATTCGGCCATTTCGGCGTGTTGTCTCAACATGTAATGAAAACCGTGAACCGGGATGAAATATTTATAAGGAATCTGTTGGTGAATCCACTTTAATTCATCGCGGTTTCCGTGACCCGAAGCGTGAACGTCGGAATCCAAATAAGTGATGACCTTGGCTTCTGATCGGTATAAGCTGTCTTTCAGTTTTACCACGGACATATAATTTGTCGGAATAATTGAAGACGAGAGCAAGATCGTGTCCGTTTTTCTCAAGGTAATGTATTTGTGGGATTTATTAGCCATCCTCATCAGCGCGGCAAATTCTTCTCCCTGTGAGCCGGTAACCAACATCACGATTTTATCCGGCGGATATTGTTCCATTTCTGTGACCGGAATGATGTTGTGAGTTTTTATCAATCCGAGATATTTCACGATATCAAGATTTGATTTCATGGAGCGGCCCTCTACGACAATTTTCTTGTTATATTTCTCCGCCATTTCTATGATTGCTAGAATTCTTTCAACCTGAGAAGCGAAGGTGCCGATAATTAATCGGTTCGTGGTATTTTTTAGGATTTTTTCTATATTTTTAACGACGACGTCTTCCGAGATAGAGAAGCCTGGTTTTTCAATGGAAGTTGAGTCCATCGTCAAAAGCAAAATGTTTCGGTCTTTGAATCTTTTATAATGTTCAATTTCTTCTTCTGTTGGTATGCCGTCAATGTTGTCAACGCGAACGTCTTCTATGATAACGACGTCTCCCATTGGCGTGTCAATAATTAGTCCCATGGAATCCGGAATAGTATGCGAAATAGGGAAAGTTATGACTTTTATGGAGCCGGCGCGAATGGCCTCATCACTGTCAATAATGCGGATATCGGCCTTTGGTAGATGGGGGAAATCTTCCATCTTTTTTTGAATCATGATGGCGCCGAACTTTCTGGAATAAATCGGCGGATTGCCTAATTTTTCCATGATGTAAGGGATGGCTCCGATATGATCCAAGTGACCGTGAGTGATGAAAACTCCGCGGATTTTATCTTTTCTTTCTTCAAGATAAGTAGTGTTTGGGAGAATATAATCAATGCCGGGAGTTGAAGCGTCCTTGAACTGAAAACCAGCGTCAACGATGATAATATCGTTGCCGATTTCTACCGCTAACATGTTTCGGCCGACTTCTTCCACGCCGCCGAGCGTAATGATTCTGACATTATTGCCGACGGAAGGGATCGGTAACTGTGGTTTTTGCCGCTCTAAATTTTTATTGCTTCTTTGTTGTCGCAAAGTCGTGCGGAGAGAAGGGGCGAATCGCGAAAGTTTTTTGCTTCGTCCGCGCGGATTGCTCCCCGGTCGGCCGGTTGGACCGGAACTTCTCGGACGATTTCCGTCATGAGGTCGGTGTTGAGAATCATGGCGTCTGCCATTGTCGTGCCGATGGAAGCTTGGTCGGTTTTTATTGGTTGAACTGCTCCAACTACCTAATCTATCCGCCGCACCTTGTTGTACATTATCATCTGTCATAATTTTTTAATTAAAGATTCCCCAAACTCTATCGGTTTCAATAAACCACTCGTAGATATTGGTGAAGCGATCTTCGCCACTAGTAATATTATTAAACTTTACCCCTTGAATTTCCGCCGGAAGAACATAAATAAATTCTGGCGAATACAAGAATATGGCCGGTCGATCTTCGGCAATATTTTCATTGAACTTTTTGATAGTAGCTCGTATTTCAGTTTTATCAGTTAGATTTCTTAAATTATCTAATAATTTATCAACTGTGATATTGGCGTAATTGGTGATATTTAAGCCCGGGTCTATTCTTTGAGAAGAGTGCCAGAAAGCGTAGAGATCCGGGTAATTGTGAATAACCATGCCGAAGAGAAGAACCTCAAAATTTCTCGGACGAATAATTGTCTGGCTTAGGTCGCCGGGTTCAAAAACTTTAACTGACACATCGGCCCCAATTTTTTTCCAGGAATCTGCCACCAGATTTGCCGTTTCAACCAATTCCGGAACATCGTTAGTTGAGATGCTTAACGAAAGCAAAGAAATCTGTTTGTCCTTTTCTTTTTCATAAATACCATCGTCATTTTTTTCCCAGCCGCTCTTTTCTAAAATAGATTGAGCGGTAGCGATGGCCTCGTCGTAATCCTCGGCGCTTTCATCTGATTCAGCGCCTTCTTCTGTTTCGGCGCCCCCCTCTGTCTCTTCGCTCTCTTCTGGCGTGTCACTCTCGTCTGCGTCTTCATTGCTCAAATTTTCGTCTGTCACCAATCTTGAAGGGATGGAGCCGTTGACGGATCTGGCAAAGCCCGATAAAACGTCCGTTATGATCTGCTCCTTTGGCGTGGCGACTTCCAGAGCTCTTCTTACTGCGCTTTCAGCCAAAATTCGAGCCTCGTTTTGATTGAAGAAAAGACCAAAAATTCTTGGAAGCGGTGAAGTTAAGATGTTGGCACTGGCTTGTTCCAGAATTTTAGCCGTAGCCGGATTGATACCACCGAAAGAATCAATCTCTCCGGCGCCGAATAGCCCGATTAACTCCTCTTCGTTTTTGACGAATGATAAGACAATTTTATCTATAAAAGGTCGCCCGAGAGAGTAATTTTTAAACGCTGATAGAGTATAAGATTCTGGGATATCAGTCTTGTCTCTTTTAATGTCGTCTAATTTGTAAGGGCCGGCGCCGATTGGTTCGGTGTTGTATTTGCTCAAACTGAAGCCACCAGTCATGATCTTTTCCCAAAGGTGTCTTGGCAAAATTCCAACCGTGGTGTTTTCCAAGAAAGGTCCGTAAGGTTGCTTAAGATGAAAAACGATTTCCGTGTCGCTGATTTTTTCCATTGAGACACCGACCCATTCGGAACGTTTCGGGCTGGCAATTTCCGGATCCTGCGCTTTCAAGACGGTGAAAACGACATCGTCAGTCGTCAATTTTTCGCCGTCGTGAAATTTTAAATCGTCTCTCAAGAAGAACCGATATTCCAATTGATCTTCGGAAATCTCGTATCTCTCAGCTAGATCGGGAACGATGTTGCCGTCAGCGTCTTTGCGGGTTAGACCGGCAAAAACCAGAGAAGTTAAATCTTTATCAGCGGTAGAAACAGCGATCAGAGGATTGATAAATCTTGGTGTGCCGATGATGCCTTCACGCAAAGTTCCGCCGCCCCGAGGTACGTCAACCAGAAAAGAATTATTAACTTTTAATAAAATTCCGGCGCCAGAGATGACAAAAATTCCCAAAAGCACCCCGAAAATCGTTTTTTCGGTCAATGAAAAAGTTCTAACGATTCGCCCGATTTTTTTGATCAAGCAAAAACGAGAAAGCTTATTATTTTCTGTAGAATCAATTTCTGTTTTCACAAAAAGCTATGTCCAAATATCTTGGAAACTAGGCAGTAACGAAGGAAATAATTGAAACTATAACGAATAGTATAGCAAGAATTATTGTCCCGTTAAAGAACCACTTTTCAGCACCGCGACGAGTATGATACCCGGCGTCAACGTTGTCAGAACCACCTAAAGCGCCACCCATTCCGGCGGAGTTTAGTTGTAGTAAGATTCCAGCAATCAACAATACTGAAATGACTATTTGGATTATCGGCAAAATAGTTGCCATAACGTAGCGAGGTTGATAATAGCAGATATAAAAATAAAGGCAAGGGGGAGTGTGATATTTACTTGCATTCTGTTTGAAAATATTGATAATGCAGGAATATGCAAGATATAAAGCAAAAAATCGTTGAAAATAAGGCTACTATAGGGATTGTGGCCGGAACGGTGGTATTAGTAATAATTTTGGCAGTTCTTTTGGGTAAGGGAGGATTTTCCGGAAATAGTGAAAATCAATTAGCGAATGTTTCGGAAGTATTGGACATCGCGTCAAGCACGGAGGAAGTTTCTGCGGCTATGGCCGCTTCTGCTTTGGCGGCGAAAATTCAGTATCCAGTTTTGGCTGATCCGGACATGTTTGATTATTCTGGTCAGCAAAATTCCTGCGGCGACGAGATTGTCTGGGTTAGAACCAGTGTGCCGCAACCGCAATTTGTTTGGCGGGCGACTTTGGAGGCGATGAAGAACGCCGACATGAATTTGGGATTTTTGCCGGGTAATCCTTTAGCGGAACAGAAAAACGCTGCGATAGAAAAAGCGGTGATTGAAAATGGCATCGCCAAAGCTTACTTGAACGGCGAATTGAAATTGGACACGGAAGATGATTGCGCTTCAGATCGGCTGATTTCTCAAATCGTCGCGGCCGGCAAACAATTTGGCAACGTTAAATCAGTTCAAGTCTATTTGAACGGCGAATTGCTAAATTAATGGTCGGTTTTGGTGTATAATATCTCCATTAAAAGATAAGTAATAATTATGACAGCGGTATATATAATATTGGCGATTTTGGTGGCGATTGCCCTTTGGGTGGCGGCAATCTACAATCGATTTATCAGACTCCGAACGCGAGCCGATGAGGCCTGGTCGGATATTGATGTGCAATTGAAAAGGCGATATGACCTGATTCCGAATTTAGTTAACACGGTTTCCGGTTACGCCACGCACGAAAAAGACACTTTGCAGAAAGTTACGAACGCGCGAACTTCAGCTATGAGCGCACAAACGGTGGCCGATCATGCCAAAGCTGAAAATGCTTTGTCGCAGACCTTGAAATCATTGTTTGCGGTAGCAGAGTCTTATCCTGATTTGAAAGCTAACACGAACTTTCTTGAATTGCAGAGAGAATTGTCTGACACGGAAAATAAGATTCAGGCTTCACGACGCTTCTACAACACTAACGTTCGCGACTTGAATATTGGCGTTGATTCTTTCCCACAAAATATTGTGGCCAATATGTTTAAGTTTGCCAAAAAGGAATTCTTTGAATTGGGCGAGGAAGCGGCTCGAGAACCGGTACAAGTTAAGTTCTAGTTCGGCGCAAACTTGGGTAATTAATTTTCAACGCTAAATGGCGGCCAATCTTTATACAGAACAAGAGAAAAATGTTACTCGGACATGGTTTCTGATGATTGCGTTTTTTGTTCTGATAATTCTGATTGGCTGGACTTTTAGCTATATCTACAACGATTCTACTATCTTATATATCGCGTTAATCTTCAGCCTAGTTCTGAATATCGTTAGTTATTACAAATCGGATAAAATCGCGCTGGCCGTTAGTCACGCCCGGCCGGCTGATGAAAATACTTATCGGGAACTCCATCGTCTGCTGGAAAATCTTTGTATTACCGCCGGCATTCAAAAACCACGACTCTATATTATTGACGATGAATCGCCGAATGCTTTTGCTACCGGACGCAATCAAGAGAACGCCGCCATCGCTGTGACGACCGGTCTGTTGAAAATTTTGGATCGTTCGGAATTGGAAGGCGTGTTGGCGCATGAATTGTCGCATATTGGTAATCGCGATATTTTGTTGCAGACGGTCGTGGTGGTTTTGGTTGGGTTTGTAACTTTGCTGTCGGATATTTTTCTAAGGTCAAAATTCCGAGGCAGTCGCAATCGTGATGACGGCAAGGCCGGAGCGGTGATACTTTTGATCGGAATCGTTCTGGCGATTTTATCGCCGATCGTAGCGACAATCATTCAGTTGGCGATTTCGCGCAAGAGGGAATATTTGGCTGATGCTACCGGTGCGCTAATTACCCGTTATCCGGACGGGTTGGCCAGCGCGTTGGAAAAGATTTCCAGTTATGGGGCTGGTTTGCAGACACAGAATCGGGCCACGGCGCACTTGTTCATTGCTTCGCCGTTAGGCGGTGATCTTGATAAAAACGGTATTCCTGACTACAAAGAAGGGAAGAAGGCTGGCCTCATGAATAAAATTTTCAGCACGCATCCGCCAGTTGAAGAGAGGGTCGTGGCCTTGCGCGGGTTGAAGATGGAATAGGCTTGCGGATTTAAATATAATGGAGAGATGCCAGAGCGGTTGAATGGGCCACCCTGGAAAGGTGGTATATCCGAAAGGGTATCGCGAGTTCGAATCTCGCTCTCTCCGCACGGGAACATGACCGCACGCAGCATCATTATTGCGTTGGGATCGCGAGCCCAACTTTTAGTGAGACAATTAATAATACTAACAAAACAAAATCGTGCGATTAATAAATTTTTTCAAAGAAACAGTAAAGATTATAACCTCGCTTTTACGGAAGAATTCAGGGCCGAGAGTTGATTACACGGCGGGGGATGTTTATAATCAAGCAAACAATTTTTTAAAGGCTTCTTCTGTGCTATCGGAAAAACTATTGCTGTCCCATGACCTCAATACTTATATCAGTCCATATATTACAGTGACTTCTCTTGCTATAGAGTTGTATTTAAAAACTCTCTATCTAATTGAAAAGGGGACCGGAATTGCGGTGCCTAGAAAACATAACCTGCGTAAACTTTATGGCTTGTTAGGAGGGGATAGCCAAAAATTTATTAAAATATCCTATGATGAGCACATTACAAAAGATCCGATTACTTGTAATATAAAGAAAAGCCGCCCGGATGTGGATCTTGAGTTAGAAACTGTTCTAGAGGAAATGTCCGAAGCGTTTGTTAATTGGCGTTATATTTTTGAGAAGAGGGCGAAGGGATTTCCTGCGGCCGGGCCCATAATCCGAGCCGTCAGAGAGAGAATAAGGACACTATGTCCGGATTGGCAATAAAATAATCACTAATCATGCCCTCACTAAAACTCGGAAAATACGAACACTACAAAGGCAAGCAGTACGAAATGCTTGGCGTTGCTCGGCACAGTGAGACGCTCGAAGAACTGGTAATCTATCGCGCTCTTTATGATTCGGAAGAATTCGGCCCGAATGCTTTGTGGGCTCGTCCGAAAAAAATGTTTTTCGATACGGTGAATGTGAACGGAGAAGAGAAACAGAGGTTTAAATTTTTGAACCCATAGGTGTTTAGTCCTAAAACAAAATCATCATGACCCCAACAACCGAATGGTACACAACACTAATAAAGCCAACTTGGGCACCACCGAGCTGGATTTTCGGACCAGTCTGGACTTTTCTCTATATTATTATCGCCATCAGCTTCGCCACTGTTTTCTATAAAGTTCTAACTGGAAAATTACCAAAAATAGTAACCGTGCCATTTATTCTTAATCTAATTTTCAATTTTGCATTTTCATCAATTCAATTTGGTTTACAAAATAATTTTCTGGCCGCTATTAATATCTTGCTTGTCCTTTTTACCTTGATCTGGGCACTGAAAATTATTTACCCCCGCGTTCGCTGGATTGCTCTCGTCAATGTTCCTTATCTGATTTGGGTATCTTTTGCCACCGTATTACAATTAACCGTAACTTACTTGAATTTGTAAAGAGTTAATTTTTATGAACTCAACATTAATTGCTTTTGTAATAGGTATCGGGCTTAGTGCCATAACCGTTTTTGCTGATATGTTGATAAAACAGGCGTCTTTACAGAAAGCTTTTTCTGGTTGGAGACTGCTTGTCCTTGGAGCTTTTATTTACGCATTAACGGCGCTCGGTTGGTTTTTCGTGATGCGAAAAATAAAACTTTCAACTCTCGGGGTCTTGTATGGAGTTAGCTGCATAATTTTATTAGCTTTAATTAGTACTTTATTTTTTAAAGAAAAACTTTTTCTTGCTGAAATCTTAGCTATAATTTTGGCAATATTGTCTCTTTTTGTTCTTTCTAGGTTTGCGTGACTCCAATTTGGGTTACTTTTATGCTCACCCCCACTCAAAAACTGATCCGCAAAAACGCCAATAAACAAAGGGCGCGGACGTCGCAGAGGTTTTTTAAGACTGGTAAGGGCCAATATGGCGAAGGAGATATCTTTGTTGGCGGAACCGCTCCTCAATTGCGGGAAATTGCCAAGAAGTCCAAAAATATTTCCTGGGCGGAAATAAAAAAACTTTTATCCAGCCCAATTCACGAAGATCGTCTAGTCGCCCTTCGAATTCTTGTTTTTAATTTTGAAAAAGAAAAATCCGCGCTTGGTCAAAAAAGAATTTTTGATTTCTATCTTAAAAATCGCTCATGCGTCAACAATTGGGACTTAGTTGACCTTTCCGCGCCAAAAATTGTTGGCGCGTATCTTTTTTCAGCGCGACCACTTTCTGAGCCGCAATCTAAAAATGAAACTTTTAAAAATATCTTATATAAATTAGCAAAATCAAAATCTCTTTGGGATCGCCGCATCGCCATCATTTCAACTTTTTATTTCATTGATCGCGAAAAATTTTCAGATACTTTAAAAATTGCTAAAATTTTACTCAAAGATAACGAGGATTTGATTCATAAAGCTGTCGGTTGGATGTTACGAGAGATCGGCAAGAGAAACGAAGCAATTCTAAAAAAGTTTTTAAGAGAAAATTATTTCAAGATGTCTCGCACCACGCTCCGTTATTCTATTGAGCGTTTCTCCGCCGCGACGCGCAAAAAATATCTCGCTGGTAAATTTTGATGTAGAAAAGTTTTAAATGCGAATTGTGCTAAAATATAACCGATCATGTCTGACGCCAAGCTTACTATAAATAAACTGGCCATTCTTAGCACCAAAACTATTTTGGGCTACATGGTTTTTCTTTTGTCCTTTTTCGCCATTCCAGCTTACAAGGAAGCCAAAGCTCTTTTGACCGAAAAATTAAATCGTCCGCCAGAAGCCAGAATTGTCATCGCCGAAACCTCAATTGCCGCGATTGTCGCCGATACCGAAGAGACTCGCGAGCTTGGATTAAGCGGCACAGATTCGTTGGCTGCTCAACGGGGCATGTTTTTTATTTTTGACGCGCCAGATTATCACGGTATTTGGATGAAAGACATGAATTTTGCCATTGATGTCATTTGGCTAAGCGAAAGTAAAGAAGTCATTCACATAGAACAGGGAATCACTCCAAAAACTTATCCGGAAATTTTCTCGCCGTCGCGAAAAGCTCTCTATATTTTGGAAGTTAACGCCGGATTTGTTAAAAAAACCGGAATCAAAATTGGTGATTTGGCTGTTATCCTCTAAATTGCTTCTTAACCACCGCTAACAACCTGTTTTTTTACGCCGACTTCTTTACAAAACTTTTTTTTCATTTCATATCCATTTTTTTCTCACTTATCCACAAGGATTTTTGGTCCGGCGGCGATAGAATATTCACATTATCATTTTTAACATTTAAAACATGCCTCGTTCTTCAAAGAAAAGCCAAAGTCCTGTCATCGCGCCCTCGCTAATCCCAAAAATTAAGAAAAGAGACGGAACAATTGTGCCATTTAATCTGGAAAAGATTACCATTGCCATTTCCAAAGCTTTTGCCAAGACCAACGAAGGAGAGAGAAAAGAAGCCGAGTTCGTCGCCGGCAAGGTTTACGACGAATTGGTCACTGTAACCAAGACCATCAAGGATTTTTTGCCGACGGTTGAAGGAGTTCAGGACATTGTTGAGCAACAACTCATTTTAAGCGGTTATATTCGGACGGCCAAGCACTATATTTTATACCGCGAAGAACGTTCAAAAATTCGCGCCGCGCGAATCACGGAGATTCCGGCCAATATTCGTCAGCTAGCCGAAGAAAGCAAAAAATATTTCCGCAATCCTTTGGCCGAATTTGTTTATTACCGAACTTACGCACGCTGGATTGAAGAAGAAAATCGCCGCGAGACCTGGATTGAAACGGTCGGTCGCTACATTTCTTTCATGAAAGAGAATCTTAAAAGCAAATTAAAAGATTCTGAATACGAAGAATTACGCCAAGCTATTTTGGAACAAAGAGTTATGCCTTCAATGCGCTTGATGCAATTCGCCGGCGTGGCCGCGCGCAAAACCAATGTCTGCGCTTACAATTGTTCTTATATCGCGCCGGAAAAATTGACTGACTTTGCTGAAATCATGTATGTCTCTATGTGTGGCACGGGCGTCGGTTTTTCTGTTGAAAGTCAAAGTGTGCAAAAACTTCCGCAAATTCAAAAACAAACCGGCGTTAAGTTGCCGGTCCACGTTATCGGCGACAGCAAAGAAGGTTGGTGCAACGCGCTGACGACCGGATTAAAAGCTTGGTTTGGCGGCAAAGATATCACTTTTGATTATTCTCAAGTTCGTCCGGAAGGCGCGCGACTGAAAATCATGGGCGGAAAAGCTTCGGGTCCGGGTCCGCTGAAACAATTACTGGATTTTGCCCGCGGACGAATTCTGGAAAAACAAGGCCGAAGACTTTCTAATATTGATGTGCACGATTTGTGTTGCATGATCGGGCAGATTGTCGTTGTCGGCGGAGTTCGTCGTAGCGCCATGATTTCTTTGTCGGATTTGGACGATATGGAGATGCGCAACGCTAAAAATGGCCAATTTTGGGTTAATGCGCCGCAGAGAACGATGGCTAATAACTCCGCCATTTACGAGCAAAAACCCAAAGCCGAAGAATTTATGGATGAGTGGCTGGCCTTGGTAAAATCCGGTTCTGGTGAAAGAGGAATTTTTAATCGCGGTTCTTTGAATAAGCAATTACCGGCGCGTCGTGTAAAAATGAATGGAGAAAATTATCCGTATGGAACTAACCCTTGCGGAGAAATTGTCTTGAAATCAAAGCAGTTTTGTAATTTGTCAGAAGTTGTTTGCCGAGCAGAGGACACCGAGAAAACTTTGCTTGAAAAGGTACGCTTAGCCACGATCCTTGGTACTTATCAGGCAACTTTGACAAATTTCGGCTATCTCGGAAAAGAGTGGAAGCAAAATTGCCAGAAAGAAGCGCTTCTCGGTGTTTCGCTGACTGGTCAATGGGATTGTCCAACAGTTCGCGACGAAAAAGTTCTGGCAAAATTACGCGACGAAGCTATTCGCATTAATAAAATTTACGCCAAAAAATTTGGCATAAAACCTTCTACTTGCGTGACGACGACGAAACCATCTGGAACCGTCTCTCAAGTCGTTGACAGTTCGTCCGGAATGCATCCACGCCATGCTCCGTACTATATTCGACGTGTCCGCATCGGCAAAACCGATTCTCTTTTCCGAATGCTGAAAGATCAAGCCGTGCCTTTCTATCCTGAAGTCGGTTTTACTGAAGGTAACGCCTCAACTTTTGTTATTGAGTTTCCGGTAAAAGCTCCGGACGGGGCGGTCACCAAAGATTCGCTTGATGCCATCGGCCAGCTGGAACACTGGAAAATGGTCAAGAAAAATTACACCGAGCATAATCCTTCCACCACGATTTCGATCGGACCGGAGGAATGGATTCGAGTTGGCAACTGGGTTTATGAAAACTGGGAGTACATCGGCGGCCTTTCTTTTTTGCCGAGGTTTGATTATGTCTATCAGTTGGCGCCGTATGAAGAAATCAGTAAAGAAAGATATGAAAAGATGTTGCAAACGGTGGACCACATTGATTTCTCAAAAATTCTGGTTTATGAACAGAAAGATGAGACTAATTTGAAGCAAGAGTTGGCTTGTGCCAGCGGGGTGTGTGAGATTGATGATATAAAGCCGCAAAAATAGGCGATAAATAAAGAGTTGACAAAGTATAAAGTATCTGTATAATAGGTCACGGAGTGTGGGGTGAACGAGTAAAACAAACTTACCAAGAGGAGATTGACAATGTCGAAAGGATTATCATCTAAGCCCGTCGTTTTGACCGGTCCGTATTTGGGGGAAAGCCAAATGACTTTGCCGCCATTTGATCCAGTTCAGGTTTTCGGTGACGATTTTTCGGTCTTTTGTCAGGACAAGAGAAGCGAAGCCCTTTTAACACTGAACACAACCGCAATGGTCTGCGACGATGCATCCAAGAGGGGGATAGTCGGGGAGACGTCGATCAAGAGGAAGCTTGAGCGAATAAAAAGCTACGGTTTTATTCCTCTCGATGCTCGATTCGCGAAAGCATTTATCACGACGGGCAGGGGAAACAAAAACCTCTGGGACATGGTTCTTGAGGAACACCGGTTCGCCGCCAGGGTCATAATCTTCGGCGGTACGATTCTTCGTGAACGTAACGGGGATTTGTGGGTGGTACAAGTGGAGAGGCGTGGCGGTTGGCTCAAGTTGAGCGCCTCAAATCTTGAGGATGTGGTCGGCGCCGAAGTTGCCTTTGCTATCACTCGAGGCGCTTGAGGGGAAAAAGTCGTCTTGTCTCGCCGTTGGGTTACTCACATCGTGGGTAACCCAACTTTTTATTTATCATCATTTACTTTCTCCTAATTTTATTGTATTATTATTTCGGACGTACCGAGTAATTACTCCTCGCGTTTTACGTGAGGAGAGGAAAGTCCGAACACGCGCTGTCGCGCAAGTGACAGCAAAACGGTAGCGGGTAACACCCGCCTAAAGAAAAGTTTCTGGTAACAGATTCTTTTCCGAAGAGGTGCGAGCAGAGACGCTTTTTTCCGAAAGGAAAGAGCTTCCAAATCATTTACCCCTCGAGGAAAATGATTTGGATGAGTCCGACAAGTAATTGTCGGGGTGAAACGGCAAAATCCTTACTTGCGTGCAAGGCCGTGCTGATGGTGGTTCCGCAAGGGCCGCGTGTCAGAGTGCCGCTAGAGCTCAAGGGCGACCTTGAGCCCAGATAAATTATTACTTTCAACAGAATTCGGCTTATAGATACGTTCGCAAAAATCCGGCTTCGCGCCGGTTTTTTGTTTGAGTTTTTTGTAGTATAATTTTAGAAATTATGGTCGAGCGAATCCTCCGCTTTTTTAATAGGGAAATCAAGGGTCTCCACGAAGCCGCTTATTTGTTGGCTTTTTTCACTTTTTTTTCGCAAATTCTTGGTGTCATCAGGGACAGATTGCTGGCTCATACTTTCGGTGCCTCGGAAATTGTTGATATTTACTACGCCTCTTTTAGAATTCCAGATTTTCTGTTTGTCTTGGTAACTTCTTTTATTTCTGCTTCTGTACTAATTCCTTTTTTGTCTAGAACTATTTTAGACAAGTCTAAAATGAAAGAAATGATTGACAGCTTATTTTCAATATTCATGATTGCCGTTTTGGCCACATCTGTTCTGGTTTTTATTTTTATTCCAACTATCTTGAAAACTTTTATGCCGCTTTTGGTTAAGGGGCAGTATGGCGGAGATCTAATTTTGTTTACCAGAATCCTGCTTTTATCGCCAATCCTACTTGGCATCTCGCAACTTTTTGGCAGTATCGTGCAAACCTATCGCCGATTTTTTGTTTATGCCATGAGCCCGGTTGTCTATAATCTTGGTATTATCGTTGGAATTGTTTTCTTTTATCCAGTTTTTGGCACTATCGGTCTAATTTACGGCGTTGTCGTTGGATTATTACTTCATGTCATCATTCAGCTTCCTTCAGTGGCTAGAAATCGTCTTATTCCAAAATTAACTTTGAAAATTAATTGGCCAGTAGTTAGGGAAGTTGTTTTGGTTTCTTTGCCGCGAGCCATCACTCTCGGCTCAACGCAATTGATTTTATTTGTTTTCGTGGCGGTTGCTGGCACCCTGATTTCTGGTTCTATTGCCATTTTTAATTTTTCTTATAACTTACAAGCCGTTCCTTTGGCCATAATTGGTGTAAGTTACTCCATGGCGGCCTTCCCGACCTTATCAAGACTTTTTTCTGATGGAAACCACCAAGATTTTCTCGGCCATTTAATCGCTGCCGCCCGACATATTATTTTTTGGTCTACACCGATCATTGTCATGTTTATCGTCTTGCGTGCTCAGATCGTCAGAACTGTTCTGGGAACGGGCGAATTTGACTGGGCCGATACCAAATTAACGGCCGCAGCACTAGCTATTTTCTCGATCTCGGCTCTGGCCCAGAGCCTAGTTTTGCTGTTTGTCCGGGGATATTATTCCGCCGGCCAGACCAAGAAACCGCTTTTGATAAATCTTTTTTCAATGATTATTACCATCGCCCTGACTTTTGTTTTTGCCGAAATCTTTAATTCGTCAGTTGGCTTTCGTCATTTCTTTGAAAGTCTGTTGCGAGTTTCTTCTTTGCCCGGTTCGGTTGTTTTGATGCTGCCGCTGGCTTTTTCTGTCGGGTCTATCATCAATGTAGTTTTATTGTGGGTTATTTTTGAAAAAGATTTCCGTGGATTTTCTTTAACTATTTGGCGGACTCTGGTTCAAACAATGTTTGCTTCTTTAATCGCCGGCGTGGTGTCTTATGTTTCTCTACAGTTTTTTGCTGTTATTCTGGATCAATCACGATTAGTCGGAATATTTTTGCAAGGATTTTTGTCGGGCGTCGTCGGATTAGTTGTTGGCGCGCTGATTCTGATTTTATTGCGAAACGAGGAAATCTTGGAAGTTGCCAAATCAATAAAAAATAAAGTCTGGCGCACCAGAAATGTCCTGATAGACCAAGAGGAGCTTTCCGGTTAGACTCGTGCTAATATCTCTTTAATTATGATTAATCGGATCCGTAATTTTTCCATAATCGCCCACATTGATCACGGCAAGTCTACTTTGGCTGATCGCTTGCTTGAAATTACTGGCACGGTGGAAAAAAGATTGATGCGCGAACAGATTTTGGATGACATGGAATTAGAGCGTGAGCGCGGCATTACCATCAAAATGCGCCCGGTTCGCATGAATTTCTCGCATAAAGGAGAAAAGTACGTTTTGAATTTAATTGATACGCCCGGGCACATTGATTTCGCTTATGAAGTTTCCAGGGCGCTGAAGGCCGTTGAAGGGACGATTCTTTTGGTTGATGCCACCCAAGGGGTGCAGGCTCAAACTCTGACGACGCTGGAAATGGCCAAAGAACTGAAACTGGCGATTGTCCCGGTCATCTCAAAAATAGATTCGCCGATTGCGCGGATTGACGAAGTTAAAAGCGAAATCGTAACTTTGCTGGGCTGTCGCCGCGAAGATATTCTAGAAGTTTCCGGTAAAACCGGGCAAGGGGTTCCGGAATTGCTAGTCACCATCGTTGAGCGCGTACCGTGTCCGCGCAGCCAATTTGACAATGACAAAGATTTTCGCGCGTTGATTTTTGATTTTTCATATTCAAACCACCGAGGCGTCATTGTTTATGCTCGGGTTTTTGACGGTCAAATTGATACGGCCCGGCCGACGCGATTTGTCGCTTCAGATAAGGTTTTTACTCCGGGCGAAGTGGGAATTTTCACGCCACAGGAAAAGAAAACCGAGCGTCTTTCCGCCGGAGAAATCGGCTATATTGTTACCGGCATAAAAGAACCGGGCGTCGCCAAAGTCGGCGATACGTTGCTTTTAAACAAATCAACGCTGGCTCCGTTGGGTGGTTACAAAGAACCGAAACCAGTTGTTTGGGCCAGCATCTTTCCGGAAAGCCAAGATGATTTCACCGATTTGAAATCCGCGTTGGCCAAGTTGAAATTGTCAGACAGTTCTTTAACTTTTGAAGAGGAAACTTCTGGGACGGCCGGCCGCGGCTTCCGTTGCGGCTTTCTCGGAATGCTCCATTTGGAAATTATCACGGAACGTCTTCGCCGAGAGTTTGACCTGGATTTGATTGTGACCTTGCCGAGCATCACTTATAAGATAATTACTAAAAAAGGCGAAAGTTTGATCGCTTACTCTTCTATTGCTTTTCCGGATTACGGTGACATTGAAAAAGTTGAAGAACCGTGGGTGGCGATAAAAATTATCTTGCCCAATCAATATTTGGGAGAAATCATGGGAATTTTGTATAGTCATGAAGCCTTAACTGGCGAGGTGGATAATTTAAGCAATAATCGCAGTTCCGTTCATGCGGAAATGCCGCTCCGCGAATTGATGAGAAATTTCTTTGATGAATTGAAAAGTGCTTCTTCCGGTTACGCTTCGCTTTCTTATGAATTGTTAGATTATCGATTGGCCGACGTGGTGAAGCTTGAAATGTTGGTAGCCGAAGAAGAAGTGCCGGCTTTTGCCAAAATTGTCTCCAGACAAAGAATTCAGGAAGAAGCGGAAAAATCGGTAGAAAAACTTTATGGTCTTTTGCCGAGACAGATGTTTACCACAAAAATTCAAGCCAAGGCCCTAGGTCGAATAATTTCTTCGAGAACCCTTTCTGCCATGAGAAAAAATGTTACTCAACACATGTATGGTGGTGATATTACGCGCAAGATGAAATTGCGAGAGAAACAGAAAAAGGGGAAGAAGAAAATGCAATCTCTGGGCCGGGTCAATATCAGCCAAGATGTCTTTTTAAAAATGATGAGAAACGGCTAACCGGCCGATTGGTTGGCAATTAGCCGATAAATATTCTCACTAGTCCTGGTGCGTATAACAGGATCATGCTGATAGCAACCAAAAGGGCAATGATCTTCCAGATATTGCTCATGATTTTTCGTCCTTTTTTGTGAAATAAAAACGACATATTAATTATGCTAAAATATAGCACATAATCCATATTTTTACATGCGCGAGTTTGAACAAAGGAAACTAATTCGGAAGACAATCTATTCTAGAGTCTCGGCCGTTTTGCTGGCTATTGTTTTGGTTTTTCTCTTGCACGAAACGTATCAGATTTATAAAAAAACCCGTGAAAGTCGCCGTCAGCTGGAGCTTGTCAATAATAAGCTGGAAGAATTGGATGAGAAAAAAGAAAGACTGGCGGACAAAATAAGCGATCTGGAGAGCCCGGTTGGCCAGGAAGAAGAGGCGCGGAGTCGTTTTTCTCTGGCTAAAGAAGATGAAAAGGCGATCATGATCATTGATAAAGAAGAACCAGCTCCGCCGGCCGAAGAGACATCTTTTATTGAGTCAATCTGGGACAAGATTCTCTCTTGGATTACTTTCTAAGTTTTGATACAATTTTAAGATTGTTATTGGTAATTTAATTGATATGTCAACTGTAAAAATTTATTCAACACCGACTTGTATCTATTGTAATTTAGCCAAAGAATTTTTTGACGCTCATAAAATTAAATATGAGAATTTTGACGTCTCCGAAGATTTGAAAAAGAGAAAAGAGATGGTTGATAAATCTGGTCAAATGGGAGTGCCAGTGATCATTATTGTCACGGACTCGGGCGAAGAAGTAATTGTCGGTTTCCAGGAAGAGCGCATCTCAAAACTATTAGGTTTATAGAATTACTGGCCGGGCCAATTAGACCAATCCATAAAAATTGTGCTAAATTTATCTGGAGCCCGCGTAGTTCAATGGACAGAACACCTCCGTCCTAAGGAGGGGATGTAGGTTCGATTCCTGCCGGGGGCACCAAGATCTGGTTTTTGATTTCCCCGGAAATTATGATAATATTTTCCCATGGCGATGGACACCGAAAAAGAAATCACAGAACTGAAAAGACTGGTAGCCGAAAATAATAAAATTCTGCACGGGCTACGGCGCAAGTCCAGAATCGGGACCTTGTTTACACTCGTTAAGTGGGTTATCATCGCCCTTGTTATTTTTGGCGCCTACACCTTCGTCCAACCAGTAATAAGCGCCATTATGTCGTCTTACGACGCGGTGATGGAAGGTGTCGGCCAGATACAGGAAGTTAAGGACAAGGTTCCCGATTTTGATTTCAAAAGTTTGTTGAACAGAAACTAAAAGAGGAGATTGATGTTTTTATGTCAAGATAGCTCAGTTGGTAGAGCATCCGCCTGAAGAGCGGGGGGTCGGCGGTTCGAACCCGCCTCTTGACACACTTAGTATCAAAATCATTGCCCGTGCCGATAAGCGTGACATCAAAATAAAAAACCGCTAAGCAATCTCTGCGTAGCGGTTTTTCGGTTTTTGTTCGCACCGTCGCTATGGCCATGGGCCAGCGATTATCCGGCCGTTATTTCTTCAGGCCGTAGATAATCATTCGGAATCCGCCGTACATTATAAGGAGGATGATGCCCCCCTCAATCAGCGGTTGAAGCTCGTGCATTGTCCGCATCGCCACTCCGGCGATAAGCCCGGGGTTGGTCCAATTGACCAACCATAGGATGGCGACCACGCTCAATGTTGCCACCGCGCGCCTCGGACTTCCGAAAAAGAACCGAATCCATCTCCTCATTCTGATCTCCTTTTTGGTGATTTTACCTAACGTTCACTCAAATCCTTGTTATATTATAACAAATATAGAGATATTGTCAATATTCTCGTATCCTGTGTGAGATAAATTAGTTGCTCTTTACGCTAAGTTTTGTTTTGCGATTTCTGTCTATCTTTGGCAGGTGAATTTCTAGGAGGCCGTGTTTTTCCTTGGCTTCGGCCAATTCCACATCAACTTCTTCTGGTAGCAAAATGTTTCGTGAAAATGATCCCCAAAAAAGCTCTCGGTGGTAATAGTCTTCTTCATTGACCTCAATCTCTTCTTCTCTTGAACCGTTGATCGTTACCATGTCTCGAGTTATTTGAACATCCAAATCTTGAGGTTTAACGCCAGCAATCATGGCGCGGATGACTATTTCGGCCGGAGTGTTTATGACATCAATAGCCAGCTGCCCGGTATTTGAGGCTGACTCAATTTCACTTGAATCAGAAGCGCTTCGTTGTGGTCGTTCTCCTTCAAAATCGTTACTGTCATTTTCATCATCAAAATCATCGGCGCGAACGGTGCCAGTTAATCTTTCAAAAAACGATCTCTTTTTTCTCATGGTTTTAAGACTTAATTTTTTTAACTTTCTCAAATAATAAAATGATGACTATTATTGCCACCCATACGACAGAAAATCCTACTAACGTGAAATTTCCTTGCCTAATTATAAAAGAATTAAAGATCGTATGCAAAGCGATGGCGCCGGCAAATCCGTAAAATAAGCAAAATCTATGAACTTGCCAATTTTTATAATAAGCGAAGGCCAGAAAAACTCCAACCAGGGCCGATGAGGCGGTGTGAAGTAGAGTTGATCCAATAAATCGGAAATTGCCGGTCAGGACGATTGAACTGGTGAAATAGCCGACGTCGCTTATCTCCTTAAACATATACAAGGCGTTTTCGCAGGCGGCGAAACCCAGGGCCGCGGTAATCATGTAAATTATCGGGTCAATGGCCTCGTCGTTGGCTTTTCTTTTGAGTCCACCGAAATAGGCAGCCAAAAATTTCAAAGCTTCTTCAATGACCGACCAGAGAATCAGGATTGTTATGGCGATAACATACGATCCAAAGAATATTTCCGCCGGAACAACATTTGAATTGCCGGCGATCAAGTAATTTATGAATTTTTCCAGCGCTCCGGCAATTGGCACGAAAATCATTCCCAAAACAAAAGTTAGAAAAATCAACCCTCGCGGTTCTGGCTTCTCCGAATCTTCTCTTAACCAATAGAATAACCAAAAAATCGGAGGTAAGATCCCGCCGATGAACAGCAGAAGAATCGTTTCGGTTAAGTTCATGCTTTAATTTTAACAGCAAAAATGACGCGAATAAAGCGCCAGACGATCACGTCATCAGGGAGCGGATTCTGTCTCAATCGCATTGTCCGATGGCCAGACACATTACAATCTAAGATTTCCAGCGGCGGTTAGTTCCGGATCAACCGTTGGTTTTTCGGAGAAACTTTTCAAGAATCCGGCCATGCCGATCATCACGGCGTTATCTGTTGAGAGATCTCTTTGGGGCATCAGAACTTTCAAATTCGGTCCGACCAGTTCGGAAAAAACTCTTCTGATATGTTTGTTGGCAGTAACGCCACCACCCAGAATTATGGTTTTGGCATTATATTCTTGCGCGGCTTTTTGAGTTTTGTTCAGCAGAACTTCGCTGGCGGCGTTTTCAAATTCTAAAGCGATTTCCGCTTTTATCTTTTCTGTTAATTTATTTTGCTCGTTAAGTTTTTTTATCAAATACAAGACGGCGGTTTTCAATCCGGAAAAAGAGAAATTGTAATTTCCGGAATTTATCATCGGTCGAGGCAATTTTATTTCTAATGCGGATTTGATTTCTGGGTCCGTTTCCGATTCTCGCAACTTTTCGGCCAATTTGGAAATTTCTGGTCCGCCAGGATAGGGCAAATCTAAAAGTCTGGCGGTCTTATCAAAAGCTTCGCCGACGGCGTCGTCTTGCGTGCTACCAAGAATTTGGTATTTGCCCCAATTCTCAACTAATACGATTTCCGTATGTCCGCCGGAGATTAACAGGGCGACGGCCGGGAAACGGACATCAGTTTCCGCCGATAGATTTTCCGCTGAGGTTAAGACCGAAACAATGTGTCCTTCCATGTGATTGATCGGCATGACAGGGATATCCCAGAAAAGGGAAAGCGCTTTGGCGAAATTTATTCCAACCCACAAGGCCGGTTCCAATCCGGGTCCGACGGTAACGGCGATCATGTCTATTTTCGGTTTTGGATTTTTTCTAACAAATTCCAAAAGTTCTTCGGCTAAGCCGATCTCTCTTTGAAGCAAGTCTTTTATCTTTTTTTCCTGAATGGGCGATACGGCGTTTTCTTTTTTGATCTTTTCAAATTCCAGTGGGGTTTTTTGGAAAAGGGAAGTTAACAGCGGAACTAATCGTTTGGCGTGTTCTCTTTTGGCTACGGCCGGAAAAACTCCGCCAAATTGCCGATGAATTTCTATTTGAGAATACAAAGCTGTGCCAAGGATTTTAAAGCTCGGAGACTTTAAATCTCCGCTTCCTTCAATAACGGCCAAGGCCGTCTCATCGCAACTGGTCTCAATGGATAATATTTTCATGTTGATTTCGCCGGAACTTGGAAAACTTCTCTTGGTGGGCGGTAAGGGACTCGAACCCCTGGCATCGTCAACGTCAATGACGCGCTCTACCAACTGAGCTAACCGCCCATAGCACAACGATATAAAATCTATCAAAAAAAATCATAAAGCGCCATAGCCAAAAATCTGTCCAAAACAAAAGCCGACCCATAAATGAGCCGGCTTTGTCTATAAGAGAACTCCTCTGATAACTTCTCTTAAGCTTGTTTTAAACTTATCTTAATTTGCGACCGGGCCTCCGGAGCTTTTTCCTGCTCCCTGCGCGGTATTTGTTGGGGCTGATCCCGTTGCCGATCCTGCCATTGGTTTTTCTTCAGCCGATGAATTGGCCATTATCGCTCCGCCAAAGTAATAAGGTCGGATTTGGAACAAGACGTATAGACTGACCAACAAAGAAATTATGATTGAAATCGGTTCAAACGATGAGATTGAACTTACAATCGCGCCATAGAAGGAAAAATTCCAGCCGCTAGCGCTTTTCTTGAATAATCCGGGCAAAGCAATGGCGTACAAAATGATGGCTATTACTTCCAAGATAACCGAAATGCTCATGCTTGGACCGTAACTATAATAGAAAAATCTGGCGTAAGAGCTGATCCTCATGTAACTCAAGACTGATAAAGCCAAAAGAATCAGGCCGATTATAATCAAATAAGGGGCGTACTTAACTATCCATTCTTTAGCCGCTTTTGGCAGTTGAGGCGCCTTTTTCCCCAAATAAGTGTCAAGCGCGTTTATTATTTCTTTCATAATGTTAATTGTTAAATCTATTAATAACAGAGCTATTATAACTCTTTATAATTTATGGACAAATAAAAATCACCCAAAGGACGGATTGCTCCTTTGGGCGATGGGAAGAAGTGGCGGCGGATCCAAATCATAGACCGTTGTCATCAAATCCGTTTTGCGGCCACGGATCCGAGAACTTTCGTCTTGACCCGCGAACTTCCAGCAGTTTGCGGTAGCCACAGCAGATTAAACCGGCAGAAATGGCCACGCATAACAGGGTATTGATTGAGCTAAGCCCCGGGACTTCAATGAACGTGCCCAGCAACATCACGGCAAAAAAGGCCGTATCAATCGCCGCCGCCGGCCCACGATACTTGTCGCGATATTTGGCATGATAAACCAACGATATCAGCGTGATCCACAGAAGAGCGTTACAATACATCTGAACAGTCTTGGGAGACCAGCTTTCAATTTCCGAGATCGCCTGGAGCTCAAGCGCGACGGACAAATTCGCGATAAGCGCGATAATGCCCAAGGCGAAGAGAGCAATCCAGAAACCGACGAAAAAGCGGTGCTCTTTCATTTTAGCGCGAAACCAATCGTGAATATCAGCGCGAGACATGGCTTCCTCCTTTTGTTTGAATCGTTGTTGAAACTACTTATTCCATTCGGAATCCTATCTCTTGAGCTAGTTTGTGTCAATTTTGGCGGAGAGGGGGAGATTCGAACTCCCGAAGCCTTTTGGACTTGCCGGTTTTCGAAACCGGTGCATTCAACCACTCTGCCACCTCTCCGTAACTTTAAACAATAGCATTTTTGCCTTTTTCTGAAAATCTTGATATATTTTTGAAACCTCGGCCCTATCGTCTATCGGTTAGGACACAAGCTTTTCAAGCTTGGAAGCGCGGTTCGATTCCGCGTAGGGTCACACGCACAAAAATGCCGCAGCTTGTCTGCGGTGTTTTTTGTGTGGGTCCAGCGGGATCGAAAGCCGGAACGAGCGAAGCGAGTGAGGCGGGGTCGCGGGTCCAATAATTAAGGAGCGAGGGCGACTTTGATTTAATAGACCGAGCGACTATAATTATTGAGAACCTGTGACCGATTCCGCGTAGGGTCACAGTGTCGAGCGCCGTTCGAGCACTCGAAAAGTATTATGGACAATAGTAGAAATCAACAAAGAAAAATACCTCTCTCAGAAGGTGCGAAAAGGATGTTGGATGCTGTAAAAGATGAACTTTTTCCTGTCTCCAAAAATCTCAAAGAGTTACTTATTGATGTTCAGAAGTATAGAATAAAATTTCCTATTTTTTCTAAACACTTATCTATTTTAGAGAATCGTTATGAAGAGGTATCCAAAAATTTTTATGCAATTGTTAAAAAGCTTGAAACACCAGATGATCTATTTGAAGGATTAGAAAATAATCCACAAGATATTGCTAGTTACTTTCAATTCCAACCTGCCATATCAAAAAGCATACAAGAAGCTTCTAAATATATTGAAATTATAGATAGAACTTTAGATAGAAAAAGAGAAAGAATACAGAATTTCAGAACCTTGCTGTTGGCGGTAATCGCTATTATTGTGAGTGTTTTTTTCTAGTGCTAGAGAAGGGTCGAATCGTTTTCATTAGCAGTCTCATAATGTTATTACGGGGCTTAGTGAGTTAGGGCCCCATCTCGATTAGGCTCACAAAGATCGATAAAATTACTTTTTAATTATTTTCTATAATAAAGTCCTCGTCGTAAGGCCTTTCTTGGGGTTCTGAAAAAATATCGACTTAAAATCAAAATGGGAGTAAAGTTGAGTAGTCGAAATATGACCAAATCAAAAGTTCCAAAAAGGAATCATGGTGTTTTATACAACCTCAAGGCGATAAATAAATTAATTGAAAAAGACGGTCCGTCTAAGGTAGTTCTTATAACTTCGGCAAATGTTCAATTAAGGTTGAGGGATATTTTTGATCGTTTCTTTAAAAATATGCCCGTGATCATTATTCCCGATGGAGAAAAGGCCAAGAGTTGGCGATCAATAGAAAAGTTACTGAAAAAATTTTTACACTTAGGCTTGGACAGACAGGCTCTTGTGATCGCCGTCGGCGGTGGTACCGTAGGAGATTCTGCTGGCTTTGCCGCGTCAATTTATCTTCGAGGAATTAAATACATAAATGTTCCAACTACGCTTCTCGCTCAAGTAGACAGTTCGCATGGCGGGAAAACAGGAATTGACTTTGAAAATGCAAAGAATCAGATTGGTTCATTTTACCCAGCCATTGCCACTATTATTGATGGGGAGGCCATTAATTCTAATGGTTTAGAACAGATAATCGGTGGACTAGGTGAAATCATTAAGGTGGGTTTGATAAAGGACAAATCAATCCTATCTCTCTTGAGAAAAGAGTCTGTCTCTACTTTAAGTAGAAGTAAAAAATTACATAAAATTATTAAAAAATCTATCAAGGCTAAGTATTTTTATGTATCCAAAGACGAAAAAGATAAAGGAGTAAGGCAAGTATTAAATTTCGGTCATACGATCGGCCATGCCATTGAACTCAAATACAAAATTAGTCACGGCAGAGCCGTCTTGATCGGTATGGTGAAGGAATTAGAAATTGCGGAACGACTTAAATTGACAAAGCCTTACGTTCGGGAAAATCTATTGAATCTTTATGGAATACTCGGAATAGGTTTTACTGATAAATATAAAGCTGATTGGAAAGCAGTTCTAAAGGACAAGAAGCTCGTTGGTGATAAGATCGTATTACCGATAGTTGTCAGAGAAGGAGTGTCTAAACTTGTAAAAATTCCGCTTTTAAAACTTAAAAAACTTATTTGACACCACCACTCTTATTTGATAATAAGAACCTAGCAGGATCTTTCAGTGAAACTCTAACCAAAGGAGATGAGGATGAAGGTCTTTTCAAAAAGGCAACCGTCGGATACGATCAAGGAATTGGTTCCTGAATCGGGCAGTTTGGTGGTTGATTGTCAGCAGTGCGGAAGAATTCATTACTACGACGACAGCCCGGATATGGAACCGGGAGAGCTTGACGACCTGGAAAGGAAACGGGCAGTCAATCCCGACAAATACATCTGCCATTCCGATGGGTATGTTTCCTGGGGAACTGTTGATGGCAAGCAAACTGTCATTAATTGTCCCTGCCACTTTCTCCGGGCGTTTGAGGATACTATCTGGGCTCATCGCGAACTTATCTCTGCTTATCTGATGGCCCGCGCTCAAGCGGATCTGGATGCGGCAAGGGAAACCGCCACGGCCGCCAAAACTGCCAGGGCAGCGGTAGTCAAAACGATTTGAACAGTCTTATGTTGCAAACACCATCGCGGCGATGGTGTTTTTTCTTGGTTGCTTTTTCCGATTAAAAGTGTAATTTATAGCGCAGGAAGTTCTTGAAAAACAAAGAGGAGAATTAAGGTGAAAAATAGCAATCAGATGGACAAGTCGGAAGCGACGCGGAAACAGTTGATTGACGCCGGGTTCGTTGTTGAGGAGAATCGGGTTTTAACGGTGCCGGTTGATGAAATTACGCCGCTCAAGGATCAGCCGCGGATGTATTTTGATCCGGACGAACTTACGGCTTTGGCCGGAAGCATTAAAACTAATGGTCAAGCCCAGCCGGTTTTGGTCATAAAGTTCCAGCAGTCTCTCAATGGGGCGAAGTACGAACTCATTGACGGTGAAAGGCGCTGGCGAGCCATTAAACAGGCTGGCCTGAAGACGATTCGTATAATCATCTGTCAGGTAAAGGACTTCAATCAGCAACATCTGCTGTCTTTGATATCCAACTTCAATCGGATTGACCACACTCACCAGGAAAAGATCAAAGCAGTTATTGCTCTGCGGGCCAACTTAATGTCCGCCGATCAAATTGCCGTGGCGGTGGGCAAGAAGATAAGTTGGGTTCTCAACTATACTTCTCTGGCCAGACTTCACCCAGACATTTTGGCGAAACTTGATCCGCCGACTCCTGAAAGGGATCGGATCAGTTTTTCCGCGGCCTTGCGTTTATCAACGCTTAAGACCGAGGTCGAGCAGTTGAAACTTTTCCAGCAGATTGAGAAAGAGAGGGCGCAGGGGACAAGCCCGGTTGTTCTCAACGAGATGCTCCGCCGGTTAATTTCCGAGGGGAAATTCTTGCGGCTGTCGTTGAGGGGGAAGAAACCGCCGCGGGAGAAAAAAGCCTCCGATGATGATAAATCGTTCCGGGCTTTGGTTCCTCGAGTTCGCGCTCTCGTTATGAAACTCGAGGATTTCCAGCTGACCCCGACGATATATCGTTACTTCCAAAAGCACAAAAGACCGGCTACGACAGCCATGGAACAGATATTTCGCGAAGCCGCTCAAATTCTGCTTCGTTATGCCGATACGACCGCCGAGATCCTGACAAATACCCAGCAGTATAGAACCAGGGTGGAAAGGGAGGCATGATTATGTATAACCCGAACCGCAAAACGGCTCGGGTTTTTTCTTGCTATAATTTCCGCATGCGAATTATTGAAAAGAAAACTTGGCCGGAATATTTTGAAAAGATTTTAAATGGCGATAAGACATTTGAATTGCGTCTAAATGATTTTGAGATAGAGGAAGGGGACATGCTTATCTTAAAAGAATGGGATCCGAAAACTAAAAAATATACCGGTCGTGAGATGAAAAAGACGGTCGGTTTTGTCGGAAAGTGGAAAATTGATGATCTATCAGTTTTTTGGTCTAAAAAAGAAATAGAAGAAAAGGGAATCCAAGTGATTTCGTTAAAAGATTTTTTTGATGCAGATAACTAAATTAAACAAAAAATTTGATCGGCTTCACAAAATCCACGGCCACAGCTCTCTTTGTTCTATTTATGGCGCTGGCTGTATAAAACGACCAAAAATAATGTTCATTTTTATGAACCCAACCGGCCGGAACGTTTCGTCAGTTAAAAGTTGGCGAGGAATTCGAGCTCCGTGGCTTGGAACTAAAAACATTTGGGCGCTGTTTTTTGAACTGGGACTAATACCAAAAAAGCTGCTTGGTTTGATCCAATCCGCGTCGCCAAGACAGTGGACGCCGGAATTTTCGGAAAATCTTTATTGTTATTTGGCTGATCGTAAAATCTACGTCACGAATCTAGCCAAGTGTACGCAAATTGACGCGCGTCCGCTGAAGGATCAGATTTTTAAAGAATATTTATCTCTTATGAAAGAGGAAATCGCCGTCATTAGACCTAAACACATCGTTACTTTTGGCAACCAAGTAAGTTCAATTATTCTAGGAAAATCAATTTCAGTTGGTCAGCATAAAAACAATTTTGAAATTTTAGAGATCGGTTCCTCCAAATATCGTGTATATCCGACGCATTATCCGGTTGGACACGGCAGAATGAATCAGCCCTTGGCTGTTGCTAGAATTAATAAAATTTTAAACGCCAAGTAGTCTTTACTGCTTTTTCTTAACGTAATTAAAAATGTCCTCAATCGCTTTTATGGCATCACCGGCGGCGATGTTGTTTTGGTGATATTTGGCGTTAGTTACGTCTCCGGCCGCCCAAATTCCCGGTACGGAAGTCTGTTGTGTCCAAGGATCAATTTCTATGGTATTTTCAGCCGCTAATTTTATTAAATTTCCAGCGAAGTCTATTGCCGGCACTGATCCAATCTCAACAAAGATCCCGTTTACTGCGATTTCTTTTTCAGAATTATCGTCTAGATTTTTGATTTTAATTCCGCTGACCATTTTGTCACCCAAAACTTCTGTGACTTCAGAACGATGAATAATTTCTAGTTTAGGGTCATGTTTTATGGCTTCCACGGAAATCGGGTCGGCTTTCAAAACTTTTTCTCGGTGAAATAGATACACTTTCTGTGTGTAGGAAAGAAGCTGCATCGCTGTCTCAACCGCCGAATTGCCGCCTCCGACAACGGCTACAACTTGATTTTTAAATAATGGACCGTCGCAAGTAGCACAATAAGTTAGCCCCAGATTTTCAAATTTGTCGGCGTTTTTCGCCGGCAACTTCCTGCGATTAGCTCCGGAAGCGATCAAAATAGTTTTTGTTGAATAGCTGTGTTTCTGCGTTTTAACCTCAAACCCATCGGCTGACTTTTTGAGATCTTTTACTTCTTCACTCTTTTTAATCTCCAAAGTTTTTCCAGCGCACGATTCAATGTGTTTCTCAAATTTCTTTGCCAGCTCCAGTCCGCTGATTTTAATTTCACCGATCCAGTTTTCAATTTGAAGAGAATTAATGCTTTGGCCACCAAAACTTTTGGTAATTAGCGCGGTTTTTAATTGTTTCCGCGCGGCATAAACGGCAGCTGCTGTTCCTGCCGGTCCGCCGCCGAGGATAATTAAATCATACATGTCTTTCCCGTGTTCTACTTAACTTTACTTCTTCTCAAGAAAGCCGGAATCGCGCCCCACTCATCGTCATCGTCTTCTTTCTTACTTTTCTTTTCTTTGTCTGAATCAACCTCAGCGATTTTTGGTTCTTTTCTTGATTCTTCTTTACTTCCGCCAAATAAAGATTTTTTTGGAGAATTCTCCGGAAAACCAGAAGCAATGATCGTTATCTTGATATCACCCTTCTTTAGTTTATCGTCTTTAACTGTACCGAAAATGACTTTCGCGTCCGGATCCATTGATTCGGTGATTATTTTAGCCGCTTCTTGAACTTCAAACATGGTCAAGTCTTCGCCACCGGCGATAGAGAATAGAATTCCTCGAGCGCCATTGATGGAGATGTCCAATAGAGGGGAATTGATGGCCATTTTAGCCGCTTCTTCCGCGCGCTTTTCTCCGCTAGCGATACCAATGCCCATAAGAGCCGAACCGGCGTCTTTCAAGATTGCCTTGATATCGGCAAAGTCTGTATTAATCAAGCCCGGAGTTGTGATCAAATCAGAGATGCCCTCAACCGATTGTTTGAGAACGTCGTCGCACATGGCGAACGCGTTGTAAATCGTTGTCTCTTTGGAGATGTTGCTTAGAAGGCGATCGTTTGGAATGACGATAATCGCGTCAACTTCTTTTCTTAATTCCTCCAGGGAATCTTCGGCGATTCTCATTCTTTGTCGTCCTTCAAAGAAGAAAGGTTTAGTTACGACGGCGACAGTCAAGGCGCCGGATTCTTTGGCCATTTGAGCGATAACCGGACTGGCTCCAGAACAAGTTCCACCACCCAAACCTCCGGTGATGAAAATCATGTCAGAGTTTTTAAGCGTTTCCTGAACCTCTTCTTTGGTTTCTTCTACGGCGCGACGACCCAACTCTGGATTCATTCCCGTTCCCAATCCTTTGGTTAAGTTTTTGCCAATGTGAATTTTTTTCTTGGCCTGAGAACTGTGCAGGTCTTGAGCGTCGGTGTTTACGACAACGAACTCAACTCCCCGGATCTTTGAGTTATACATGTGCTCAATGGCGTTCTTTCCCGAGCCCCCAACTCCGATAACTTTAATTCGGGCGATAGTCTCAATTTCTGGTTTAACTTGCGGCATATTTCTAATATATTAATCAATAAAATACCTAATAATTCCCCTTATTTCCTCAATACAATAAGTGCCCTACATATTAGACTTAAAGTCCAAAACAGGCAAGTCCAGAAAGCAGTAGCAAGTGGCAGCCGAATCTATGGCAAAAACTTCCTAAACCATTGGCTAATTTTTTGTATGATCTTTTTGATTAATTTTATGCCGCCGACATTGCCAATACTGCCTTCGTTGTCAGCATAAAGTCCGAAAACGCACAAGCCGTAAGCCACTGACCAGGTTGCATCTTTTACTTTGATGTTCTGATTGCCAACAATTTTTTTAAAATCTTCGTTGTCTTCTTTAAGATCCGCCACCTTTGAGGGGAGCTTCATGGTGATTTTGGCCAAATCGGCGATATTGACTATGCCGGCGCCGCCACCAGTGATGACAATGCCTGCTGGTAGTAAACCGCTTTTACCATTCTTTTTTAAATGTGCGTCAATCAATTCAAAGATGTCAGAAAATCTGGCGGAGATTATTTCCTGTAATTTTTTCTTCGGCAGATCCGGATAAGCGAAACTGTCATTATGTTCTTTTTTGATTTTTTCGGCGTCTTCAAGAGAAATTTTTAATCCGAGGGCGATGTCGTTGGTGATATCGTTGGAACCGATAGGGAAAACTTCCATAGATATCGGCAAATCATCCTCATAAACGATAATAGACACGGTTTCCGAACCGATGTTCGCCAAAACACAGCCGGCGATCTTTTCTGCCTTTGATAGTGTTACTAACCCGGCGGCTAATGGTGCGGCCATAACATCACTTATTTCTATTCCGGCATTTCCCACCGTCTGAATTATTTCCTGAAAATGATGAATCAAAGAGGTGATAAACAAAGTCTTCACTTCAAGTTTAACGGCCTTTAATCCGACTGGGTTTTTCCCAAGAATAGCCTTGCCGTCAATTTTGTATTCAATCGGAATTTGATGAATTATGCGCTTATTCTGAATAACATTCTTAGGAATATTGTCCTGACTATTTCGCCCGACTTTTTCCAAATCAAGCTCAGTTATTTCATTATCAGCACGTGAGATCATCACCGATCCTTCGGACACGTAACTGGAAAGTCCAATTCCGCCGATAGAAACGTAGGCCCTTTCTATTTTTACATTGCTGGATTTTTCCGCTTGTCTGATAGCTTTTCTGATACTGCGAATGGCGTCAGTCTGATTGATAATGTAACCGTGACGAAGTCCCTTAGATTCGGCGTGACCGACCCCAATTATTTTTGGCAACGAATGAGCATCGTCATTTTGTTCGGCCACCACGACCTTTACTTGATATGTACCAATATCTAATCCAACGATGCTCTTTCTGCTCATAAAATATTAATGTAGTTCCTGTATTATACTCCAAAATCGTTTATTTTGTATGTGAATAAGTCGTCAAAAACTTGTTTTCGGCTCTTTCCATTTTTTTTCCATGATCCAGTCCCAGAAGATGTAAAGCTCCGTGGATCAGTAAATAGTCAATGTAAACCGCCGTGCTCATTTCAAACTTTTTTGCTTCGTCTTCCGCACGCTCAATAGTTATAAAAATCTCCCCGTAATTTTTGCCTAATTGGAAACTCAAAACGTTCGCTACTTTATTTTTGTGACGAAATTTTTTATTAAGTTTTTTTGACTCTTTTTTCGAAATAAAGACCAGAGATAGCTCAAAAGCTTTGCCCAATATTGCTTCAGCGATTTTTCTATAGTGAGAAAAGGGCTTTGGGAGCGGTTTCTTGAAAAGTTTCTTAATCTGGAACATTTATCGTCGGCCTTTGACGCGAGGAGTGATTTTTCCGAGCTTGATCAATTTTTCTACCTCAACCTTTCTCTTGATTGAGCTTAATCTCTTTTTCTTTCTGGTGTAAGGCGATTGTTCTCTCTCGGCGTAGCGGATGCTTCTCTTATATTGGAGGACGCCAGCTTCTTGGACTTTTCGTCCGAATCTTTTAAGCAGGTTTAAATTGCTTTCATTTTTACCTTTTTGCAGTTCTACGTTGGTCGCCATAGTGGGAATAAGACTACCACAGAGCCTTAAAAGTGGCAATACACGCCGTGGATTTTATTTAAGTTTTTTCAGCCGGCCAATCAAATCGGCTCGCCTGACAATCTGCTGTGAGCGGTTTTCTTTATCTCTTAAAATCAACTCATCATCCAGAGCCTCTTTTTGTCCCATGATGATCAGATAATCAACATTGGTCTTTTTGGCCGCGGCAATCTGAACAGACAGTTTGTCTCGGTAAATTTTATGCAGAACGGGCAAATGAGCATGTCGCAATTCGTCTATGATTGAAAGACATTTCAATTTGGCCTCATAACTTATCTGCAAAAAGAAAAACCGTGCCTTATCAACTTTTTTGAGTATTTTTTCTGACGACATTTTAGGTTTTGGCAGATATATAACCATGCCGACAGACGGGATATCTTTCTTTAGCCCGTATTTTCTGGCCAGAGAATCGTATCTTGATCCAGCGGCCACAACGCTACCGTCTTCTTGATTGATGATTTCAAAAACTGTGTGTGTGGAATAATTTGGATCGCCGATTAGCATCGGATCTATTTCGTAAAATATATCCAGGGTTTCCAGAAACTCCAAGGTCTCACCGAATTTTTTTCTAGCGTCTTCGTCAAGATAATCCATCGGTTTCGGCGCGGATTTATGAAGTTCCAGACATTGATTTTTTCCGCGACTCATTAATGAATACAGACTTTCTTTGAAAAGTTGTCGGCAATGCGTGTTTAACTCATCGCTGTTTTTTCTGTAATAACTCGTGGCTTCGCGGATAAAGGCGCCCTGAGAGTCTTTATCGCCGACATCGTTTATTTTCACTAGAATTTTTTTGATGCCGGCATCGGCCAAAATCGCTTGCGCGGTTTTAATCAATGTCGCTTCGGCGATACTTTCGGAGACATTAATCATGTGCAAATTGATTATTTCGTTATTGCCAGATTTTCTGTGTTTGCGATGTGGGCCCGTGACTGAGCCGGTGAAATAAAGTAATTTTGGCTCTATTGTTTCTTTCTCGTCATCACGATATTTTCTTACCTGAGCCAAGATTTCCTCGGCAGAGAAGAGGTTGTCATCAAGATAGTTTTTTTCCCTACAATTTCCGTCGACGGATCTGACATCTTCTTTTGTTACGGCCCCCGGCGCTTCTCTGACGAAGCCAAAATATCTAGCCACCACCTCCGCTTCCAGTATCTTTTTTGCTCGTTTTTGCGTTTTATTTTTTCTGCTTTTCATGTTTTTAATATAAAAATCCACCCGGCAAATAATCAATTTTATTAAATGGCCACAATCTGATAAAAGCCCTGCCGACGATTAAATCTCTTTTCAACGGTCCCCAGGACCGTGAATCAAGACTGGCCGCTCGATTATCTCCCATGACGAAATAATTATCGTCCGCCAGCGTGATCTCCAGTGAAGTTTCTTGAGAAAAAACCACGAAGGATTGATCCAGGCTAATTCCTTCTGGATTTGCCGCGTTTTTAATAAGAACTTCATTTCCATCTATTTTCACGGTATCGCCCGGCAGACCGATTATTCGTTTGATGAAAAATTTTTCAGGGTTAATCGGGTATCTGAAAATTATGACGTCTCCGCGCGCCGGTTCGGAAAAATTATAAGAGAGTTGATCCACGATGAGGTACTCGCCATTCTCAAAAGTTGGGGACATGGATGAGCCGCTGACTACGAAAGGTTGGGCCACAAATATGCGGATCGGTAAAACCACGATGGCCGTTATGACAATAAAGCTGATAAAATCTTTTATTCCGGAGGCTTTGGTTTTGATTTTAGGATCGTCGCTCATCTGTTTGCTGGTCATTTTAATCCATAAAACCGTTTGACACAAGTTATTTCAAAATTTATAATCGTTTTCATGAAATTTGTTATTGGTCTAGGAAACCCTAGCGAAAGATACGAAGAGACTCGTCACAATATCGGGCGAGACATTGTCAGAAGTTTAATTAAAAAATTTAAGTTTGATGATTTTGTTTATGACAAGAAAGTCTGTGCCAGTCTTTCAGAAGGGAAGATCGGCAGAGAAAAAGTTCTGCTTATCTTGCCAGATACTTACATGAACAATTCTGGTCTAGCCCTCAAGAAATTTATAAATAATAAGAAAAAAGCTCTGGATATGGTCGTGATTCACGACGAGCTTGATATGGGAGTAGGCTCGTCAAAAATTGTTTTCAATAAAAGCAGCGGCGGACATCGGGGAGTGGAATCGGTCATCAGGGCCGTCAAAACCGAGGCTTTTCCGAGAATAAAGATCGGTATTTCGCCGACAACCGGAATGGGGAAAATCAAAAAACCGAGCGGTGAAAAAGCCGTGGTTGCGCATGTTCTCGGTAAATTTTCAAGCAAGGAGCAAGAGATTCTTAAAAAAATAAAAAAGAAAACCGTCGATTCTATTGAGACTATAGTCACCGACGGTTATCTTTTGGCGATGAATAAATTTAACTAATACTTAATCTATTTTTGGAGTCAGAGTCATCTTCTGATCTTTAGCTTCAAATAGAGTGATTTTGAAATCGTAGACCTTTCCTAATTCAAGTTTGTCTTTTAACTCTGTTAAATTTTCAAACTCTGAAACATGGACTAATCCAGCCACGCCCTCTTCAATGGAAACTAGCGCGCCGTGTTTGTTGTACTTGATGACCAGCCCCTTAACCACCAATCCCTTTTTATATTTCTTACCGGCAGCTACCCAAGGATTTTCTTTGAGGGCTTTTATGGACAAAGAAACCTTGCCATCTTTGACCTCAATGACTTTTACCTTTACTTTCTCGCCGATAGTAACGTATTCACGCGGATTCTCCACTAACGACCAATCAATTTCGGAGATATGAACCAGGCCTTCCAAATTTTTGCCAATCTTGACGAAGATACCAAAGTCCACAACGCCCGTGACTTCACCATCCAAAATATCGCCAGGTTTGTATTGCTCGGTTGAAACTTTTTCTGCGCCCGCGCCTCCCGGTTCGATGGCGCTTTTTTCCGAAAAGATTAATTTTCCATCATTCGGTGTCGCGCCGATAATAGTCACGTTTAATTTTTGCCCAACCAGCTTTTTCAATTCTTCAAGAATCTTTACTTTGTCGCCGTCCATAACCCGCGGATAATTTTCAGGTTTAAGTTGCGAAGCCGGTAAAAATCCTTGAATGCCTTGCCAAGACATCAAAAGACCTCCTTTGTTGGCGTCCTGAACCGGAAGTTCCAGGGTTGTCTTTAATTTTATGGCTTCCTCAACCTCGTCCCAAATCAAGGCCTGCTTGGCTTCTTTTAGAGACAACTCTATGTATCCGTCGGGATTTAAAGTGTCGGCGACTTTTGCCGTGATCATGTCACCGATCCGAATCTTTCGGATTAAATCACGAGCGATTATGTATTCTCGCCCCATGATAATTCCTGTCCCGAAGGGCCTTAAATCAATATAAACCGCCGCCTTGGCGACAGCGATTACTGGACCTTCAACTAAACCACCGACCTGTGGCGGATTAGGTAACTTCTCTATAAAATCAAGCGCTTTTTCTTCTTCCTTGGTTAACTTCGTTATTTTTTTTGTATCCATTAAATGCAAAAAGTTTGCAGGTTCGCCGGTTCATTTTCTATCGCGTCAAGCCTTTCTGTCATTGCCGGCGAGGTTACTACAAACTTCTAGTGCTGATAATAAAGGACTTGGGAGAGTATACTACGTTTTCGCAATTTGTAAACCAATCTGTTATAATCCTCGGCGTATGGTTATAAATTACGACGGCGCGGAGTTGGTTAAGATCACTCAGGGCAACATCACGATCGCCATAAATCCTCCTAGCAAAAAATCAAAATACTCCACGACCAGTTTCGGATCCGATATTGTTTTAGTTACGACCAACCACCCGGACTTTAATGGAATTGAAAACGCAACACGTAGCGAACAAATTCCTTTTGCTATAACCGGTCCGGGAGAATATGAGGTTAAGGAAATGTTTATTCGCGGTTTTCCAACCAAAACTCGCTACGGAGGAGAAGAGAGGGTGAACACCGTGTACGTTTTTCAGATTGACGGTATAAACGTGGCTTTTCTAGGGGCACTGTCGGAAACTGACTTGTCTCCGGAAATTAAAGAAGAATTCGGCGATTTGGATATTATCTTTGTGCCAATCGGCGGCGAAGGAGTGCTGGAACCAGAGGAAGCTTATCAACTGGCGGTCAAAAGGGAACCGAGAATAATTATCCCTATTCATTACGGCGATATTGGTAAAAAAGATGCCCTGAAACGTTTCTTAAAAGAGGCCGGAGAAGAAAACTTAAAACCGTTGGAAAAACTAACCGTCAAGAAGAAGGATTTGGAAGGAAAAGAGGGCGAGATCGTTGTTCTTAGATAATAAATCTGATGAAGTTTTTAGAAAAAATTCGTCAAAAAAGCAACTCCGAAAAGCAACAATTTGCTTTTGCCGTCGCTTTTATTATAACGGCCGCTCTTTGTCTTATCTGGTTTATTGCCACTTTTTATTCATTTGATCTGGGCTCTCTTTCTGAAGAAAAGAACTCCGTCATTACCCCCATAAAATCCTTATTTTCAAGCTTTAAATCCATCTTTAATTAGCCAATTTTCATTTGAGTTTGGAGCTGAATCATGCTATAATTGACGCAACACGCGAATAAAAGCGTTTTTAAATATGGCAAAAAATATCGACAAGAAAAGCGAAGATAGCAAACCTAATCCGTCAGCTAGCTCAACAAATCCGCCGATTATTTCTCCAATCAGCGAAGAAGTAAAAAAGTCTTATCTTGATTATGCCATGTCGGTTATCACCATGCGGGCGCTTCCCGATGTCCGCGATGGTCTGAAGCCGGTTCATCGAAGAATTCTATTTTCAATGAGCCGGATGAATTTAACTGCCACCGCTAAATTTAAAAAATCGGCCACGGTAGTTGGAGATGTCATTGGTAACTATCACCCGCACGGCGACGTGGCTGTTTATGACGCCATGGTTAAAATGGCTCAGCCGTTTTCCATGCGCTATCCGTTGGTTATCGGACAAGGTAACTTTGGTTCTATAGACGGCGATCCGCCAGCTGCCTATCGTTATACGGAGGCCAAGATGAGCAAACTTTCCGAAGAGCTACTAAGCGATTTGGAAAAAGATACAGTTAATTTTCGCCAAAACTTTGACGCGACCAAAAAGGAACCGGTTGTTTTACCTTCAAACGTTCCGAATCTTTTATTGAACGGAACTCTGGGAATCGCGGTCGGTATGGCCACGAATATTCCGCCACATAATTTGGGCGAAATAATTGATGCCACTGTTCATTTGATTGATAACCCGAAAGCTAGCACTGAAGAATTGTTGCAATTTGTTAAGGGGCCGGATTTTCCAACGGGCGGATTGGCTTTTGATAAAAAAGATATTTACACCGCATACGCTTCTGGACGTGGCGGAGTAGTTTGCCGAGGAGAAGCTGAAATCGTTGAGGATAAGAGCGGAAACAGCCAGATCATTATTACTTCTATACCTTATAGAGTTAACAAATCCGATCTTATCGCTAAAATCGCCGAACTGCATTCGCAGAAGAAGGTTGAGGGCATAAAAGGTTTGCGCGATGAATCAACCGACGAAATCAGGGTCGTCATTGACGTAAAATCAAACGCTCATCCACAAAGTATTCTCAACTACATTTACAAGCACACTCAACTTGAAGAAGCCTTTCACTACAACATGGTGGCGCTAGTTGACGGCGTGCCTCAGACTCTCGGTCTCAAGTCTATTTTAGACGAATTTATCGCGCATCGTTTTGAAGTCGTCACTCGTCGAACAAAATTTGATCTGGCCAAAGCCAAAGCGCGCGAGCATATCTTGCTTGGTCTAAAAAAGGCCCTTGATCATATTGATGAAATTATAAAATTGATTAAGGCCTCCAAAGACACCCCTACGGCTCACGCCAACTTGATGAGCAAGTTTAAGTTCAGCGAACTTCAAGCCACGGCCATATTGGAGATGAAACTTCAGAGACTGGCCGGTCTTGAACGAAAGAAGATTGAAGACGAGTTGTTGCAGGTTGAGAAATTAATCGCCGAACTGGAAGCCCTGCTAAAGAGCGAGGCCAAAATGCGTAATTTAATTAAAAAAGAATTGTCAGATATCAGGCAAAAGTACGCCGATGAGCGACAGACAAAAATAATTGCCGGGGGCGTAAAGAACATTTCTATGGAAGACATTGTCCCTGATGAAGAAAGCGTTTTGGTTATGACGAACGGCGGCTATATCAAACGAACCAATCCCGATGAATATCGTAAACAAAGACGTGGCGGCGTCGGAGTCATTGATTTGGACACTAAAGAAGAAGATTTTGTTAACACTCTAATATATACGACAACTCACAGCGATTTATTATTCTTCACTGACAAAGGAAAGGTTTATCAAATCAAAATGTATGATCTACCGGAAGGAAAGCGCGCCACCAAAGGAAAATCTATCATGAACTTTTTGTCTATCTCTCCGGAAGAGAAGATCACTTCCGTCTTAGCCGTGCCGAAAGAATTAAAGAAGATGCCAAGTCTTTCCGTTATGATGATGACGGGGCAGGGCGTGACCAAAAAAGTTGACGCCGAAAGTTTCGCGGATGTCAGACGCAGCGGTATTATCGCTATCAAGCTTAAGGGCGATGACAAGTTGATCTCGGCACACTTTGTAGCCAAAGACGATACGGTGGTTGTCGTGACGAATCTCGGTCAGTCAATTCGATTCAAAGAATCAGATATTCGAGAAATGGGTAGGGGCGCGGCTGGTGTTCGTGGCATAAAGATTTCTCCTAAGGACCGGGTCGTGGTTTCTCTAACTGTCAGTAAGCAAGAAAAAAATAATAATCTTTTGGTCTTTTCACAGAATGGTTTTGCCAAACAGACCCCGCTTGAAGAATATAAAGTTCAAAAACGTGGCGGATCCGGAATAAAAACGGCGAAAGTCACCGATAAAATCGGAAAAATCATTTCCGCCGCTGTTGTCACGGAACTCACTGACGAAATCGTGGCTATGTCCAAAAAGGGCCAGGTTATCCGAGTTGATGTGGATGAAATACCAATCCTCGGTCGCCAGACTCAAGGAGTTAGAGTCATGAAATTGCGTGCCGGTGATAATATTGCTTCGCTTGTGACTTTGTAAACGTTCCTAAATCTTGCAAATGTTTCATCGGCGTCAACTTATAAGCGCTGTGAGTAATTGCCCTACTTGCCTGAAAGGATTTGATGTATAATTGAACCAATGTTTTCAGATCCGGCAACAAATCTAGAACAATTTCATATTGATCCTGGAATGACCGTGGCCGACCTTGGATCAGGCACGGGTTTTTATACTTTTATATTATCGGAAAAAGTTGGCCCGGGTGGGAAAGTCTATTCCGTTGATGTCCAGAAAGACTTGTTAAATAAGCTTAAAACCGAAGCTGAAAACCGCGGTCTACACAACGTTGAAATAATTTGGGGCGATTTAGACGAATTGAAAGGAACAACTTTGCGAGATTTCTCCGTTGATCGGGCGGTTGTCGTCAATACTTTGTTTCAATTGGAAAAGCCAGAATCCTTCGTGGCCGAAGCCAAAAGAATTCTTAATCCAAAAAGCGGAAAAATTTTGGTTATAGATTGGACGGACTCATTCGGCGGAATCGGCCCCAGCCCCGATGTGGTTATAAGACCCGACGTGGCCAGAACGATGTTTGAAAACGCCGGATTCAAATTTGACAGAGATATTAAAGTTGGCGATCACCATTATGGAATGATATTTAGAACCTCATGAATAAAAAACTTTCTTTGTTTCAAATAATTTTGTTGGGAGTCATGGTCGTGATAATTGTCGCCGGCGTAATTGTCTTTGCTGCCCAAAAAAGTAAAAATCAGCAAGTGTCGGCGCCGGTGAAAATCTGGGGAACTTTACCGGCGGAAGCCATCGCCCAATTTCAAGAAGAGATGAATTCTCTGGAGAAAAATTCAGTCAATATCATCTATCAGGAATTTGACGAGGGTGTTTTTGAACAGGAATTGATAGAGGCCCTGGCGTCGGATACGGCGCCGGACGCGGTCTTTTTGACCGATGACACGCTCTTGAAGCACGAAAATAAACTATTTTTGATCGGCTATGACTATTACACCCAAAAGCAATTCAAAGATAATTTTATAGAGGCGTCTGAGGTCTTGTTGCGCGAAGATGGACTTTTAGGATTCCCGATTGCCATAAATCCGCTTGTTTTGTATTGGAATCGAACAATTTTAAACAACGAAGGCATTACCGCTTCTCCAAAATATTGGGATGATTTTCTTTCTTTGGTTCCGAGGATCGTCAAGAAAGATTCAAAAGGTAACATTAGCCGCTCGGCCGTCGCTTTCGGCGAGTACGATAACATCAAATCCGCCAAAGACATTTTGCTCTCTTTGATTCAACAGGCCGGCAATAATGTGATTTTCCGCGATCCGGTTAAGAAGAAATATTATTCGGCCCTTTCTGATCAGTTTGGTTTTACCTTGCGGCCAGCCGACACGGCGCTTAATTTCTATGCCCAATTCTCCAATCCGACAAAAGATGTCTATTCTTGGAATAAGGCCATGCCAAATTCAGAGGAAGCTTTCATTGCTGGCGATTTAGCTTTTTACTTCGGTTTTGCCGATGAAAGGAGACAATTATTACAAAAAAATCCGAATCTAAATTTTGATGTTTCCGTCTTGCCTCAATCAAGGTCAAGCATAGCCAATTCAACGATCGGCAAGATGCAATTTGCCGCCATTTTAAGTCGGTCACAGAACATCTCTAATGCCTTCACAACCCTAGTCAAGATAACTAGTCCGGAAGCCATTAAGATACTTTCAAACGTTCTACAAATCGCGCCGGTTCGCCGAGATATTGATGAAAATTTCTCGTCACTTTCATATATGGATGTTTTCCGCCGCTCGGCCCTAATATCAAAAATCTTTCTTGATCCAGATAGGGAAGAGACTGACAATATCTTTAAAAAGATGATAGAATCAGTGGTGTCTGGTTTTCAGAATGTTTCTGCCGCAGTTGACCGGGCCAGCGCCGAGCTATTAACTTTATTTGAATGAAATCGCTTTTAAAAACAGTTTTGGCCTCCACATTTGTCCTGGCGTTGTTTATTTTTTGGGTGAACATCGCCTCGGCCGGCCTTGTTCCATGTACTGATCCAGAAAAATGTAACTTTTACGCTCTAGGGCAGATGATCCGCGATGTTATCGCCTATGTCCTGAAATTAGGAATGGTTCTATCGGCCATCGGCTTTGCTTGGGCTGGATTTTTATATCTGTCGGCTGGCGGCGATTCGGGCAAAATCTCAAAGGCTCATTCGGTTTTCTCAAACATACTAATAGGCTTTCTACTAGCCGTTGGCAGTTTCTTGATTGTTGATTTAATCGCCGCCGCGTTTGGCTTGAAAGGTGATATCGTGTCGCTGTATAACAAATTTATTAGATAATAAAACCATTAACATGTTCAGATACTTAAAATATTCGCTTACGACTTTTGTCTCGGGATTGTTACCGAGCATTGTTCTCGCTCAAGATGGTAGTGTTCAGACCCCGGCCGGCAGTAGCGGTTTGCAAAACCCGATCTCAAAAGTTGGCAGCTTACAACAACTAGTGGGAGTTATTCTAGGCGTCTTCGCCAAAGTTGGCGCCATCTTTGTGGTCTTGGCCATAATTTACGCCGGATTCTTATTCGTCACCGCGCAGGGCAACGAAGAGGCAATCAGAAAAGCCAAAAGCGTCTTTTTCTGGACGGTTATTGGCGCGATTGTATTGTTGGGCGCACAGGCCATCAGCAATATCATCATAGAAACCGCCGGGGAATTGGGAGTTGAGGGTCTCCAAAGTTAAAAACACATGGACAATCTATTAAGTAAAATCATCAATTTTCTTTCCGGTAGCGGCGGCTCATCTGGCTTGATGGGTCTGTTGATTAGCATTGCGACTTTAGCTTTTATATATGGGATTTTCAAATATGTTGTATCAAAAGACGCGGAGAGTCGACAAAGTTCAACCAAGGTCATAATCTTTGGGCTGATAACTTTGTTCGTCATGGTCTCTGTTTGGGGTTTGGTCGCCCTGGTGAAGGGAACTCTGGGTATTACTGATGCCAATATTACCAACTCACAAACTCAATCAGTACAAAATTTAATATTAAAATAATAAACATGTTCGCGACACTAATAAATCGTCTTATAACTTACAGCAACAAGATCGTGACGGTCATTATCGCGCTATCTCTATTTGTCTTTGTTTACGGCCTGATAGCTTATATCTTCAATTCTGACGATGAAAACAAGAGAAAAGAGAGCATTTCTTATATTATAGCCGGAATAATTGGGCTATTTGTCATGACTTCTGTCTGGGGAATTCTCCAGATGTTAAGCAATAGTTTTGGCTTTAATTTCGGTATTCCGCAGATTACCTATTAGTTTTTAAATCCACAGGACCTTGTGTTTTTAACTGGGCTTTTGATGTATAATACTCGTATAGCTATTAATCGTTTAATTAATAGTTTTTAAATTTAAAGATTATAATTATGAAATATATTTCAGGTTTAGCGGTTTCTTTGTTTCCAGTAGTCGCTTTGGCGGCCAGCGGAATAGAAGGGGTGATTGATAAGATCAAGTCAATTATTGATGCTCTTATTCCTTTGGTTATTGGTATCGCCGTCATCGTTTTCATCTGGGGAATTTTGCAATACATTATTGCCACGGATGATGACAAGAGAAAGGAGGCCAGATACGTGATGATTTACGGAATTATTGTTCTATTCGTCATGGTTTCTGTCTGGGGATTGGTTGAATTACTAAGCGACACCTTGGATATTGATGCTGGCGGAACAAGCGGAATTAATGTTCCTGGTATTCCAAACTAAAGTAGAATTGGGAATAGTCTTAAAATACTTCTATGTCGTCAGTAGACAGTTTTCTGTCAAAGATCGCCTCTGTTATTGTTAACCCCTTGATAAGGTTGCTTTTTGCCGTAGCCCTGGTTGTTTTCTTGTGGGGAATTTTCAACTATATCAAGGGCGCTAGCAATCCAGAAGCTCGAGAAACTGGTCGCCGCCACATAATCTGGGGGCTCATCGGAATGCTGATCATGGTATCGGTTTTCGGCATAATCAAATTGGCCCTGGATACAATTTACGGATAAGACGGATAAAATTAGGGCGGGAGATTTGATAGTCTCATAACTCACTCTCCACAGATTGAAGTAGGGTCAAAATAAAAAAGGCTCCGGGAATCTCTCTCGGAGCCTTTTGGGTTACTACTTGTCGTTTTGTTGTCAGGACGGATCTCGTATCGGTTTCAGCGATACGTGAAGCGTCACTGGCGCGCAGGGTTTCTCAACCCTGCGTCCCCAGGACTTTTCTATCCTGGTTGCCGGAACCCTGAACTGTATGGCCAGCGGTTCCCCAATCCATTGGTAAACCGTTTGCCAATGGATTCCTGGGATTGCCCAGATCCAACCACCCGGCATACAGCCCGGTGCGTTCCAGGTCATTCCGTCTTGCTTAATGTATCGAACCTGGTAACAACCGCCATCGCCGTACCAGGCGAGGGCATCGTTCTCGGAATCACGGAATAGAACCGAAACGTGGTCTCCGCCCGGTACGAGGTTGTAGACTCGCAGGTGGGGGACTGACGTCTGGTTTTGAGGCGCGACTGGCTGTGTTGCCACAGGTTGCCGCGTCTCCGTTTTTTCCCGAGCAAGCTCGGTTATCCACTCGGAGATTTCTCTCCGATGGACATAGCCGGTGATCAGGACGACTATCGCCAAGATCACTCCGAGGGGTGCCCAGACGAAAAGACGGATCGTCCGCTTATCAACGCTACGAATGGTAGGCTCGACCATAATCATTCCTCCTTTCCGCTATTGATGCCCAGGATAATCTTGCCAGCCGTTTTGCTGTCGAGACGCCCATCGATGATGTGCCGAAGTGTCCTTTCCGGAACCTGTTCGGTAATCGCCAACACCAGTCTTTCCGCTTCTTTCCGCTCTTCGGGCGTGACATTTCCCCGATCAGCCTTACCCTCGATCTGCTCCTTGGTCTTACCCCAGCTCTCTAGCTGGAAGTTAACCATCTCTCGTATCCGCGCCATCACCGATATTTGCTCATTGACCTTCGCCAGTTCTGGCGGATAGTCAATGTTGTCGATGATACGGGTGTTTAACTTGACCCCGTACTTTTCTTCCTGGCGTCGGAGCTCTGTTTTGACAGATTCAGGGAGTTCGTCGAACAGGGTGCCCTTAGTGGCCATGGCCCCGTCGATTTTTTTTGTCTTGAGAAAATCACTCAAGTACATTCTTACGTAGCCGCCAAAAGCCTCCTTTAGGAGAGCATCTCTTTTTGCGGTATCGACATTCGTCGCAGCGAAGTACTGCAATCTCTCCGGATCGGGTCTTAGCGTATACTTACCAGAGAGTAGCCCCGGCGAGTCTTCGAATTCTACCGTTGAGGAGATCGTGTCGATCACATCACGATTGAATTCGTCGACGATTTCAACGATCTCCCAGTCGAACTTGGCATTCAGACCACCGAGATAGATCCGGTAAGTCCGAATGGCACAATCCATATCTTCACGGATGAAAGTTGCCCTTCGTCCAAAGAAGATATCGGTGGCCAGCGCGAATTTATTACCTGCCAATCGAAAGAGCGCAGACTTGTGCGTCAATTCGATCATCAGGGCGAAAACGCTTAGGCCGACCAAGATCCCACCGAAATACCAAGCCCAGTTTGGATCTGAATCGGAAAAAGTTGCCAGAATATTGATGGTCGCCGCATAGGCGAGGGCACCAACAAACAACCGCGACAGGACAAACCAGGTCCAGCGCGACAGTTGTTCCACTGGCTTATTTTCCTTAACCTTGACGACGCCCACGAGGGCCGAAAAAATCGCCAGAATTCCAATGCATCCCGCAATCATCCAAGCTCCAATGACGTTCATAACCTTCTCCTTTCAATGTACTGTTGTTTTGAGCTTTTAAAGCTCGGGTCTCTGAATCTGCATGAATTATATCACGAATAATGTCGGTTTGTCAACTACGGCACCAGATAGAAATACCACAAAAACAAAAAACGCCGGCTCGCCCTTGAGCTGACGTTCTTTGTTTATTTGTGCGCGGGAGAGGACTTGAACCTCCACGAGGGAACCTCGCTTGCTCCTAAGGCAAGTGCGTCTGCCAATTCCGCCACCCGCGCTTTACAAATTTACCTGTTATTAATATTACACGAACAACCGCTAAATTCAAACCCAAAAATAGACTCACAATACTTACTTTATTTTTTTTCTCCCCATAGTATAATATCTACATCAAACTTTATAAGTCGGTTCATAACAATAAGTTATCTATATGTCTTTCTTTCAATTATCGAAACGAAATACTCAAAAAGGTTTCACTCTCCTGGAAATGCTTCTGGTCATCGCCATTATCGCCATTTTGGCAGCGATCGTTATCGTGGCCATCAATCCTTCTAGACAACTAGCTCAAGCCAGAAACGCTCAAAGAGCCAGTGATTTAAATGCTATTCATAAAGCTGTCCAACAATACTATATAGACGAACTAGACTGGCCGGATGGATTAGATGGCAGTCTCCAAGAAATCTGCGATACCGGTGGTGATACAGTAGAACCAGATTGCGTTGATCTTTCAGCTGAGCTAGTTCCAACTTATCTTTCAGCTCTACCAGAAAATCCAAATGGTGGTAATTACGAAATAGCTCTTCAGACTGGCAATAAGCTGGCTCTGATTGCTCCAGGTTCAAAAGAACAAGGATTAGGCGGCGTTGTCATTGGAACTTCAACTTCATTGGTTGAAGAAGAGGGTGGAGGGGAGGATGCCTGTGCCGATTATGCTACTGGCGGAACTGTTACCGAAGACGGCTCGTACTGTGTCCACACATTTACTTCCGATGATACATTTACCGCTCTTACCACTCTAACTGCTGATATCTTGGTTGTTGGTGGCGGTGGCGGGGGAGGAAGACATGCTGCTGGCGGTGGCGGCGGTGGCGGCGTCATAGAATTAGATGGTGAATCTCTAGATGCCGGTGACTATTCCGTAACAATTGGTGATGGAGGAGCTGGCGCGATAGTTGAAGATGCCAGAGGAAATGCCGGTAGTGCAAGTCTTTTTGACACAACCAGTGCCGCGGGTGGAGGGTATGGTGGTGGCTATGGCGATAGTGATGGTGGCAATGGCGGTTCTGGTGGCGGGGGCGCTCATTCAAGCGGCAGTGGTGGGTTGGGTAATACTCCAGAAGTTGCTCCGGCGCAAGGAAATGATGGCGGAAGTGGTAACTCCGCCCCTGGCATAGGCTCTGGCGGAGGGGGAGGAGGCGCTGGAGAAATAGGCGACTCTGCTCTATATGATGCCGGTGGAGGAGACGGTGGAGATGGAATCTCCTCTAGCATTACCGGTGTAGCCACTTATTATGGCGGTGGCGGAGGCGGTGGTACAGATTCAAATACGGTTGAATATGGTGATGGCGGTTTGGGCGGCGGTGGCCAGGGTGGCCAGTATGATGGAGCCGAAGTTTCAAACGGTGAGTCAAATACTGGCGGTGGCGGAGGAGGAGGTGGGTATACACAAAATGGCGGAAATGGTGGCTCGGGTATTGTAGTTGTTAGGTATTCCATCTAACTGGCTAACCGACGGAGATAAACTTGCCGTGTGTTAACGCATCTGACCTATCATTATTTTCTTTGTCCGCCCAGTAGGACTCGAACCTACGACCAATCGCTTAAGAGGCGACTGCTCTACCAACTGAGCTATGGGCGGGTTTCAATAAAAACGGCTCAATAATTTCGTCTTTATTGTGCTCGGGGCGGGGGTCGAACCCGCATCCCTTGCGAGACACGATTTTAAGTCGTGCGCGTATACCAATTCCGCCACCCGAGCTTATTTTTTTTCTAATGTTCCGGCTCCCGCGCGGGAGTTTAAACATTATTGAGGCGTGGGCGGGAATCGAACCCGCGCATGGCGGTTTTGCAGACCGCAGCGTTTCCACTTCGCCACCACGCCATCTCAGATTTCCGTAGAAATCTCTTCAATTCTCTGACGTTTTTTCTCTCCTTTATCTATCTCAAAATCAAACCAGGGAACTTGTTGAAGACGGGTCTTTTCCTTGATGAAATCCCGGAACTCGTTCAGATTTCTTTTTAAGAAATTCACCGCCGCTTCTTCATCCTGGTCTGGGAAAACTGTAACAAAAATTATAGCTTTTTGGAAGTCAGTAGAGAGCTCCACTTTTGTGACGGTGATCAAAGATTTTCGATTTGATTCTTTTTCAATAAATTCCGCCGCTGCTCGGCTGATAATTTCTAAGATCTTTTCTTTTCTGTAAGGATGCTCAACCATTTTTACTTCTCAACTTTTTCAAAAATCTCTATTTCATCGCCCGGAACGATTTCAATTCTTGATTCAATACAAAGACCGAATTCTGATCCTTCAGCTACCTCGGAAACCTTGGCCTTTTGGTTTTGCAGCTCCTTGATTTTTCCTCGGCCGATTTCTTCTCCGCGGCGAAGTATTTTTACATTATTGCTTATTTTCATTCGGCCTTGTAAAACGCGTCCACCTAGTACCTGATTACTTTTACTCTCGTTGAACTTTTTTAAAATCTTAGCTTTGCCGGTAACCTCATCAACTTCAATTCTTGGTCTCTTATTTTCTATTTCTTTTTCAATCCAATCAATTAAATCGTAAATTACCTTGAAAGTTTGCACTGAAGTATTAAGCCGGCGACTCATGATTTCCGCTTGAGTGTCCATATCAATACCAAATCCTAAAACGATAGAATTTTCATTTCCGCTGGCGACCTTAATGTCCTTTTCAGTTATATTACCCGTGCCGGTAGAGACAATTTCAATCCGCGAATTTTTAGTGACTATTTTTTTAAGCTCAAACTCAACGGCTTCAATAGAGCCGTGGGTGTCGGCCTTGATGATAATCGGGATAGTGAAGATGTCTTCTTCTGTTTTTGCCACCGCAACGGTTTTAATTTTTTCGGCATTTTTTTCCGTTATTTCTTCGCAATATTTTTCAGCACTCTTTTTGTCCTTGAAAGTTTTGAATATCTCTCCGACCATCGGAAAAGCATTCCAACCGCTGATTTTGATTGGTTGGGAAAACGTTGCTGTTTTCAGGGCTTTGCCGTTATGGTCTTCAAAAATTCTGACAGGAGAATAAGTTTCCTGACAAGCGATAAATTGGCCTTGATTTAAGGTACCGCTCTTGATGACTAAAGTTGCCGAAATACCCTTGTTTTTGTCCTTATGCGCCTCAATGACGAATCCCTCGGCACCAATCTTTGGATCGGCCCTTAATCCGGCGACTTCTGAGGCGACCAAAATCAAATCAAGCAAATAATCAACGTTTTTTCCGGTTTTGGCAGAAATTTCAACTGCTGGAATGTCTCCGCCATAGCCCTCAATATAGATGTTGTTTTCAATCAGATCACTTTTGACTTTATCTACACTTGCTCTTGGCGAATCGATTTTATTAATGGCAATGATATAGGGAACATTGTCTTTTTTGATACATTCCAGAGCTTCTAATGTTTGGGGCATCACACCGTCCTCGGCCGAAACGATTAAAACGGCGATATCCGCCACTTTCGCTCCGCGACTTCTAACGCCGACAAAAGCCGCGTGTCCGGGCGTGTCCAGAAAGGTGATTTTTTTAATAGCACCGTCGGAATTTTTGTGTTCAATTTCGTAAGCGCCGAGATGTTGAGTGATTCCGCCAGCTTCTTTGGCTACGATGTTTGATTTTCTAATGAAGTCTAATAGGGTAGATTTGCCATGATCAATATGGCCCATTATGACAACGACAGGAGGTCTTTCTATCAAGTTTTGTTCTGATTTCGTTTCCATGGGTCAAATTAAGCGCCAGCGCGTTGTTTACTAAACACTGCATGATTCTCTTGCTTTTGTCAAAGCCATTTTCTCTTCTTCTGACAATTCCACTTCCGATTTATATCGTTTGATCTGCTTGGCAAAGATACTAACTCTTTCTCGGGCGTGTAGACTAGAGATAATTACTCCGTCACCTTTCTCATCCAAAAAAGCCGAGGCGAAACTTCGGCCGCCAGAATCCAGCCCTTGAAAAGCATTAAAAGAAATATTTTGTACTCCACGTATGCAGGTTCCTAGCCGCTTTTCTATATTTGTCAGATAAGCCTCTATTTCTTTTCTAAAGACCGCGAATTTATCCAAATCTTTTTGAATAGTCATTATCGTGTCTTCTAGCGATTTGGCGTTTTTACCTCGTAGAAGTCGGCGATTTTTTATTTCCAGCCGAATATTCCAGGCGATTAAAATTAGACAGACTATGGATAAGACCGATATTATATATACGATTATTTCCAATTTGAAAAAGTTCACCATTGTGATTTAACATTATATAACCATGTTCGGAAAAACCCAAAGGATATTTATGGATTATGCTTCAACCACGCCGACTGATCGCCGGGTGGTTAGGGCCATGAAGCCATTTTTTGCCTCGGCTTTTCATAATCCGTCGGCTCTCTATACTGAGGGTGTTTTGGCGCGGAAAGCGGTAAATCTGGCCAGAAAAAAAGCCTCTCAAATTCTTCAGGTTAAACCGGCCGAAGTAATCTTCACTGGTAGCGGCACGGAAAGTGATAACTTGGCGATTATCGGCTCGGCCAGGGAAATCGCTCAAAATTTGCGAAAGGAGGATAAAAATTTCCGACCGCACGTTATTACTACCAACATAGAACATGTTGCTGTTCTAGAATCTTTTAAACGTTTGGAAAAAGAAGGTTTTGACGTTACTTATTTGCCAGTTTCAAAAGAAGGTTTGATCAAAGACTCTGATGTTGAAAAAGCTCTGCGACCGGAGACAATTTTGATTTCGGTGATGCTGATTAACAATGAAATCGGCACGATTTTCCCAATCAGACAAATTGGCGTGGTGATTGATGAGTATAAGAAGAAACAAGGCCGCGACAAAGATTCTTATCCTTATCTGCATACGGATGCCAGTCAGGCACCGAATTATTTGGAAATAAACGCCGATCAATTGAATGTGGATTTGCTAACTCTTGATGGTTCAAAAATCTACGGACCGAAAGGCGTTGGCTGTTTAATGGTAAAAAGCTATGTCCCGATACAATCTATTTTATACGGCGGAAGCCATGAATTTAAATTAAGACCGGCGACCGAGAACGTTCCTTTAATCGTGGGATTCGCGACGGCGCTGGAGATCGCTCAACGAATTAGAGGAAAAGAAGCGGTGCGACTGGCGAGTTTGCAAAAGTATTTTCTTAGACTTTTGCAGGAAAAAGTTCCGCAAGCCAAATTAAACGGAAGTTTTGAAAAGCGAACCCCCAATAATATCAACATCTGTTTGCCGGGCCTGAACGCCGAGTTCGCCGTGATCCAATTGGACGCTCTTGGAGTTGCTTGTGCCGCAACCACGGCCTGCAAAAATCTGTCAGATGCGGGAGGTTCTTATGTGGTTGCCGCTTTAAATAATGGTTGCGAGAAATCGTCTCTGCGCTTTACGTTGGGTCGAGTAACGACAAAACGAGAGATAACCAGGGTCGTCGGGCTTATCTCAAAAATCGCCAGATGATACCGTTTAGTCAAGATTTTATTTTTTGCCTGAATAAGCTATAATCTCTTAATCATGGATGATTTAAACGCGCAACAAATCGTATTGTTAACTTTGTTGGTAAGCTTTGTTACGTCAATCGCAACAGGCATTACAACAGTGTCTTTATTGGAGAAAGCGCCGGAGCCTATTACTCAAACGATTAATCGCGTCGTGGAGAAAACCGTGGAGAGGGTGATTGAAACTGATGATGGCGACAAACCGGTTGAGAAAATCGTGGAAACGGTCGTGGTTAACGCCGAAGATTTGACCATAGACGCGGTTCAGAAAAATTCTGACAGTCTTGTTCGTATTTATACGAAGTCTGGCGGCAATAAGGCTTTCGTATCTATGGGTATCGTTATTTCCGGCGGGGGAGATATCTTGGCTGATGCCGCTGGTCTATTCAAAGGCGCCACTTATGTTGGGGTTTATTCAACTGGAGAAAAAGATTTGGAATTATTCTTCCGCGAATCAAATAATCCCTTTGCCGTCTTGAAAATCAAGGGAGAAAATACCGAGACCTTTGTGCCAGCCGCGTTCGGTGATTCTCAGGGCGTCAAGCTTGGGCAATCAGTTATTGCACTGTCCGGCCAGAGCAGCAACTATGTTTTAACGGGAATCATCACTTCTCTTGATAAAGCCGAAATTCCGGCTGATCCGGCCGATCCTAATTCACAGCCATCAACGCTGATAAAAACCATAAATACTTCCGTAACCGGCCCGGAGATATTGACTGGCAGCGTCTTGCTTAATTTAAAAGGGGAAATTCTCGGTGCGCGCATAAATACAGGCCTAGTAAAATCCGGTGCTTTCTTGCCATCCGCTGATATAAAATCTTTTATAAGTTCCGGCTTGGCTGAAAACTCCGGGGAGACCGAATGAGAGTTATTGAAAAAAGTCAGATTTCCCGTATTTACAAGTTGGGTTAATTATTGTATAGAATAGTATCTATGATGCCTTCATTTAACAAATTTACACTAAAGGCCCGCGAAGCCATAAAATCAGCCCACGAACTGGCGGTTGAGCGCGGTCAAAATCACGTTAATCCGATTCATCTATTGGCGGCGCTAATTATGCAGGATGAAAGTATGGTCGTTTCAATTCTGGATAGAATCGGAGTGGATTCTATTTTGATGACCGACACAGTACTTGAATCTTTGGAGTCGCCGGAATCGCGCGAAACCCTTTCGCCATCGTTCCAGATGTTCTTATCTCAAGAACTGGCCCAAGTCATTGAACAGTCTATAAAAATTGCCGGCGCGCTCGGAGATAATTTTGTTTCAACTGAACATCTATTTTTGGCTATTTTTGAAATTCGGAGCGATGCCAAAGAAATCTTACAAACTTTCAAAATTGAAAAAAGCGAAGTCATAAAAATTTTAAACGAATTGCGAAACAGCAAAGAAGATTCAGCCAAAGGTCCAAAACCGCTTAAGGCCATACGAAAATTCGCGCAAAGTTTGACGGAACGAGCGGCTCAAAATAAACTTGATCCGGTAATTGGCCGGGACACAGAAATAAATCGGGTGATTCAGATTCTGTCGCGTCGAACTAAAAATAATCCAATTCTGATCGGTGAAGCCGGTGTTGGTAAAACTGCTATTGTTGAGGGCTTGGCCAGTCGCATTGCTCAAGGTGATGTGCCGGAGTCGTTAAAAGACAAGGAACTCGTCTCGCTTGATTTGGGCGCGTTGGTGGCCGGAACAAAATACCGGGGCGAATTTGAGGACCGATTGAAAAAAATCATCAAAGAAGCGGTTCAATCAGAAGGCCGAATAATTTTGTTTATTGATGAAATTCACACTCTAGCCGGAGCCGGAGCCTCTGAAGGTTCTCTGGATGCCTCTAACATGCTTAAACCAGCTCTAGCTCGCGGAGAACTAAAGGCTATCGGCGCAACAACTCTTAAAGAGTATCAAAAGCATATTGAAAAAGACGCGGCACTGACTCGTCGTTTCCAACCGGTTTTAGTTTCTGAACCTTCCATTGAAGATGCCATTTCCATTATGCGCGGCCTTAAGGAAAAGTACGAACTTTATCACGGAGTTCGAATCTCTGATGAGGCGATTGTGGCGGCTGTTGAATTGTCTAGTCGTTACATCAGTGATCGTTTCTTGCCGGACAAAGCGGTGGATTTGGTTGATGAAGCTTCCTCAACTCTCAAAATTTCTTTAGAAAATATGCCGCCGGAACTTGAAAGTACGCGGCGAAAAATTACTCGTCTAGAGATTGAAAGGGAAGCCCTTAAAACGGAATCAAAAAAATCCAAGAAAACCGGCGACCGATTGAAAGAGATTGAGAAAGATGTTGCCAATTTAAAAGAAGGTATAAAAGAACTTGAATTGAAGTGGAAAAACGAAAAGGAAGCTATTACGGCCATTAAAGAATTTAAATCAAAACTTGAAGTTGCTCGGTTAAATGCCGAATCGGCCGAAGCGATCGCTGATCTGGCCAAAGCGGCGGAAATTCGTTATGGCCTGATTCCGCAACTGGAGAAAGATTTGAAATCTCAAGAAAAGAAACTCCGCCAATTGCAGGGTTCGCGCCAAATTTTGAAAGAAGAAATTACCGCAGAGGATATTGCCGCGGTGGTTTCACAGTGGACCGGAATTCCGGTTTCTAAGATGCTGGAAGAAGAAATGGCCAAATTGGCACGTATGGAAGATGAGATTCAGAAAAGAATTATCGGGCAGGATTCCGCTGTGCGGAAAATCGCTGATACGATTCGTCGTTCGCGTGCCGGTGTGGCTGATCCTAATCGTCCGATCGGTTCGTTTATTTTTCTCGGCCCAACCGGAGTCGGAAAAACCGAACTTACAAAGGCTTTGGCTGAATTTATGTTTAATGATGAAAAAGCGTTGGTCCGTGTTGACATGTCCGAATACATGGAAAAACATTCGGTTTCTAAATTAATCGGCGCGCCTCCGGGCTATGTCGGCTACGACGAATCTGGATCCTTGACTGAAACCGTTCGTCACCGCCCTTATTCTGTAATTCTATTTGATGAAATTGAAAAGGCTCATCCTGAAGTCTTTAATATTTTATTGCAAGTTTTGGACAACGGTCGTCTAACCGATACAAAGGGACGAACTGTCAATTTCAAAAATAGCGTGATTATTCTGACTTCAAATATTGGTGCCGAATATATTGATAAGATGGAAAAAATCGGCTTTTCTTCCGGACAAAGCAATAGCGATCAATATGCCGATGCCAAGCAAAATGTTCAGAAGGCCCTGAAAGAACATTTCCGCCCGGAATTTTTGAATCGTCTGGACGACATTATTATCTTTGATATTTTGAGCGAGGAATCAATCAAGAAGATCGCGCAGATTCAGATTGACGAGGTTAAGGGGCGTCTGGAGGACAAGGGAATTTCTCTAAAAGTTTCCGTAGAAACTTTGACGCTTTTGGCTAAAGACGGATATGATCCGCATTATGGAGCTCGACCATTGCGTCGCTTAATTCAAGACAAGATTCTAAATCCGCTAGCACAGTTAATTATTAAAAGGGAACTCGTTGAAGGAGATGCGGTAACCGTGGTGATTAAAGATAAAGATTTTTCCTTTGATGTTAAGAGAGGAAAGAAAATTCTGAATTTCTCTGAGAAAAAGACTGAAAAGGAAACCTTAACCGTTTAGGCTACAAGCCGAGTATGTTCTTGTGCGCAGAGAGGGATTTGAACCCCCGGAGCCCTTAGGGCGTCAGATTTACAGTCTGATGCAATTGACCACTCTGCCATCTGCGCGGTTGGTTTATAATAACGTCTAAAATTTAATCTGTCGAGTTCAAATCTATTACGCCGTTTATCCTTCGTGTATAATAAACGACAATAACATGATAGAAAACACAAACCATCACAAACAGCTGGTTTTTCTAAAAATATTTCTCGTTGTCTTTGTTGTCTCTCTTGTTGTTTTTTCTCTCTCCGGCTTGGCGCCCAAAAGCTTAAGCTTATACGATTATTTTTTTCATAAAGCTCCGGGAATAATCGGTCAGCCGTTTGACTATTCTCAAGGCGGGTTTACTGGAACTTACACTCGTCCGGATGAAATTATTATCAGCAAATTGGGGATTGGCGCTAAAATTCAGCAGCCGGATACTTTTAATGTCGCGGAGCTTGATGTTCATTTAAGCCAAGGCCCGGTGCATTATCCTGGCTCCGGTTCGGTGGAAAACGGCAATATCTTTATTTTTGGCCATAGTGCTGATTTGTATCTAAACGCGCAGGGCTCTGCTCTCAAAGTTTTTAATAATTTATATAAATTAGATGAAGGTGATGTAATCCAACTGATTGCCAACGGCAGCAATTATTTTTATAAAGTCACGAAAGTCAGTCTAGTTGACGAGAATGAAGCGCTGATCAAATTTAACAGCGATATTAAAAAATTAACCATTTCAACTTGTAATACCTTTGGTGCTAGGGAAGAGAGGTGGATAGTTGAAGCGGAGGCAATGGATTAAATTGTCACGCGAAAATTTATAATACCGAAGTTACTCCGGCCACTTTTCAATCATCAAAATTTTGCTCTTTTTGAGTGCGCCCTCGGGGATATCTTTCCAAATTTCTTCTGTAACAAAAGGCATAAACGGATGGAGAAGTTTTAGCGAAGTTGCCAAAATATCGTACAGCATCCATTGCGTTGATTTTTTTGCTACAGCATCTTCACCAGACAAATATTTCTTACTGTCTTCCAAAATACTATCGGCAAAAGTGTGCCAGATATAATGATAGATTTTATCCGCCGCCAAATCGTAGCGGAACTCGCCAAAATTTTTGGTAATCTCATTAATGACGGCGCGAATTTCCTCAAGATATTTCTGGTCCTTCGCCACAATTTCTGGCGCCGATTTTGTTTTCAAATCTTGTATGTTGTTCAAAACAAATCGCGCGATATTCCAAACTTTATTGGCAAAGTGTTTGTAACCCTTGATTCTGGCTTCGGAAAGAGGAACACTGCCACCCGGCGGATTTCCAATAACCAGAGCCATTCGCAAGGCGTCAGTGCCGAACTTCTCAATCATTTCAATTGGACTGATGGCGTTACCTTTGGATTTGCTCATCTTTTGATTCTTGGCGTCATTAACCATGCCGTGGAAGTAAATGTTTTTGAAAGGAATTTCACCAGCCAAATACAAACCGAACATAATCATTCTTGGTACCCATTTAAAGACTAGATCAGTTCCAGTCTCCATTAAACTTGTCGGATAATAAGTTTTTAAATCTCTACTTTTTGGATAACCCAGAGTTAAAAGAGGCCACTGTCCAGATGAAAACCAAGTATCAAAAGTGTCCGGATCTTTAGTCCAACCTTTGCCGGGTGATTTGTGTCCGACTCGAACTTCATCACCATTGCCAGCTTCTCCATTTTTAAACCAAGCCGGAATCGGAATGCCCCAAACAATCTGACGTGAAATATTCCAATCAAGGGTATTGTGCATCCAGTGAAGTAGAATCTTTTTCTGATAATCTGGCAAAATATTAATTTCGTTTTTATTTTCAACCGATTCAATGACTTTTTCCGCTAGCGGTTTCATTTTGACGAACCACTGTTTTTTAATTTGCGGCTCAATCGGCGCACCAGTTCTTTCGCAAACGGCCACGGCGTGAACGTATTTTTCGTCAACCTTTTCAAGCAAACCCTTTTGTCTTAATTTTTCAACTATTTTTGGCCTGGCTTCTAAAATCTTCATGCCGGCAAATTCACCAGCAATTGGCAAAAGCCGACCGTCCCAATCAATGATCTGCTCTTTATCCAAACCGTGTCTTTCAGCGATTTCAAAATCAACTCCAGAATGCCAAGGGGTAATAGTCATGACGCCGGTTCCGAATTCCATGTCAATGGATTTATCTTTGATGATTGTTGCGGTTATTGGTCCATTTATCCATTCCAAATCAATTTTTTGTCCGTGTTTATATTGCGCGTAGCGTTTATCGTCCGGATGCATGACGACATATTTATCGCCGAATTTAGTTTCAGGACGAACGGTTCCGATGACAAACGGTCCGTATTTGAAATAATAAAAGGGATCGGTTTGTTCAATAAATTCAGTTTCAATATCGGAAAGGGAAGTCTGAAACTTTGGATTCCAATTAACGATTCTTTCTCCACGATAGACCAGGCCATCGTTATACATTTTTATGAAAGTATCTTGTGCTGTCTGGACGGCCTCTTTATCCAAAGTGAATTTTTTACGAGACCAATCACAGGAAGTTCCGAGTCGGCGGATGTCATCTTCCATGACCTTCTTATTTTCCATGGTGAAGTCCCAGATTTCTTTGTAGAGCTCTTCATTTGACATGTGAAATCTTGAACGACCCTCTTTGCTGATCTTTTTCTCAAAAACCATTTGGGTTTCAAAGCCGGCGTGATCCGCTCCAGGCAGGAATAGAACTTTCTTGCCATTCATTCTCTGAAAGCGGATATCAATATCTTTCAAGGTCATATCTAAGCCGTGACCGGCGTGTAAGCGCCCATTGGCGTTAGGCGGAGGCATGATTATGCAATATGGCTCTTTATGACTTCTAGGCAGCTTATCAGGGTTAAAATAGCCGCTTTTTTCCCACATTTTGTAGATTTCTTGTTCAGTACTCTGTGGGTTATAGGGTGAATCAAACTTTTTCAGCGAATTATCTTTTTTCATACAAGTAGCTCCAATATTACGACAAAATTATAGTTATGTTAATATCTGATTTATGGACAAAAAAGGAAGAAAGAACTGGGGTAGAACAGAGCGAAATAGAAACTCAAGCCAAAAAACAAGCTGGGGTAACGTTGCGGATTGGTATGATCAACACTTAAGCGAGGCCGACACCTATCACGCTAAAGTTATCATGCCGAATTTACTACGTCTGATTAATTTAAAACCAGACGAATCGTTGCTGGAACTAGGTTGTGGCCAAGGTTTTTTCCTTGAAAAACTTTCTACCTTTTCTAAAAATCTTACTGGCGTGGACGTAAGCGGGGAATTGATAGCTTTGGCTAAGAGAAAAAACTCTCAAATTAATTACCTCGTCGCGTCGGCTGGCGACGAGACAATTTTGCTCGGAAAGACCTTTGACGTTATTACGGTTATTCTGGCCTTGCAGAATATCAAGAATCTTCCGGCGGTAGCCAGAAATTTATCTAGATTATTAAAAGAAACCGGTCGGATTTATATCGTCTTAAATCATCCGGCCTTTCGTATTCCGCAACACAGCGACTGGATCTACGACGACAAAAAGAAAATTCAATCCAGAAAAGTTGACCTTTATCTAAGCCAAGTTGAAATTCCCATAAATATGAATCCGGGGCAGACTGCCAGAAGATTTGACGAGAAATCGCCGGTGAGATCTTCTGAAAATAAAATGACCTGGTCATTCCATCGTTCCCTCCAAGATTATTCCAAAATTTTCGCTAAAAATTCACTGGTTATTTCTAAAATAGAAGAATGGATTTCTCATAAAAAAAGCGAACCAGGGCAAAGATCAAGAGCCGAAGATTCCGCCAGAAGGGAGTTTCCACTATTTATGTGTCTAGAGTTGAAAAAATTGAAGTAGCTATCTTATAAGGCTTCTTCAACAATCTTTTTGACTAAAGCACCATCGGCTTTTCCTTTCAAACCGGCCATCACCGCACCCATAAATTTCCCCAGTTGTTCTTTGCTGGTGATTTTTAGCTCTTCTTTTTTGGCCAGAACAAATTTTTTGATTTCCTCTTCAGTCATCAGTTTTGGCAGAAATTCTTCAATAACTTTTAATTCGGCCCTTTCTTTATCAACTAGATCTTGTCGCCCGCCTTTTTCAAATTGCTCAATAGAGTCCTTTCGCTGTTTTGCCGCGCGCATAATAACCGTCAGGGCCTCTTGGTCGGCCAATAATTCAGTCGGCTTTCTCCTTAGGGCGACTAGCTCATTGACAAATGCTGCCGATAAGCCCCTTAAAGCCAATAATCTTATCTCGTCGCGCGCTTTCATGGCGCTTTTTACGCCCTCTTTGATATTTTCTTGAATCGTCATAATAAGAGCTATTTTAGCACATCTGCCATGTTATAATAAAGCCCGATGGAATCTATCTTGCTAGTTTTAGTAATATTTCTAGCCGTTGTCAGTATCACGGCTATTGTTCTTTTAATTTTGATAATCTTAAATAGAAAAAAAACTACTAATGAAGTCAGCCTTAATTTGCTCTTACAACACCTGAACGATTTGGGTCGGACGGTTGATCAAAAATTGGGCGAGTCCCGCAAGGAGATGCTGGAATCAATAAAATTTCAATCTACTGAATCGCAAAAAACTATTGGCAACGTCAATGAAGAATCAAAAAAGATTATTCGAGAGATGACGGAAAAATTAACGCGACTAGATGAAACTAATAAACAAGTTTTAAGTTTTTCCGATCAACTTAAGCAATTACAGGACACTTTGACCAATCCGAAACAGCGGGGAATTCTGGGCGAATATTTTTTGGAGGAGACTTTAAAAAATGTTTTGGGTCCGGGAATGTATGAAATGCAATATAGATTCAAAAACGGCGAAAATGTTGACGCGGTTGTTTTTGTTAAAGACAAGATTGTCCCGATTGACTCAAAATTTTCTCTGGAAAATTATCAGAAAATTCTTGAAACTCGCGATGCTAATGTCCGGGAGCAGTTTGAAAAGGTCTTTAAGGAAGATTTAAAGCGTCGGATTGATGAAACGGCTAAATATATCCGACCGACGGAAGGCACAATGGATTTCGCTTTCATGTTTATTCCATCGGAAGCCATTTATTATGATCTCTTGGTTAATAAAGTTGGCACGACAAAAGTCGCCACTCGCGATTTGATTGAATACGCTTTTAAAGAAAAGCACGTCATCATCGTTTCTCCGACCAGTTTTTTGGCTTATCTGCAAACTGTTCTGCAGGGATTGCGCGCTATGCAGATTGAAGAATCAGCCAAGGAGATTCGCAAAAATGTTGAGTCTCTAGCGAAACACATCACAAGTTACGACAGTTTTTTGAAGAAACTAGGCGGGCACTTGGACACGACGGTCAACACTTACAACGGCGCTTATAAAGAATTTAAAAAGATTGACAAAGATGTCGTCCGGATTGCCGCCAGAGGCGGTAAAATAGAACCGTTAGAGATTGCCGGACCAGATATTGAATAAGGATAAAATGGATAAGGGGGCCTATCTTGGGGGTCTTGCTAAACTAGAAAGTTCCGTGTAATATGTCTGTCTACATGGAAACAAAACCTCAAACAACCGCAAAAGCCAATAAATCAGTCAAGGTAGCGAAAAAATCTCCATCTGCAATGGAGGCGTCGCCTAATAAATCGGCCGTTATTCAAACCGGCGCTAAACAATATTTTGTTCGTGAGGGAGATATAATCAAAGTTGAAAAAATCTCTGACAAGTTGGTTAAAGCCGGCAAAGTTTCTTTTGATGAAGTTTTATTAACCGCTGACGGCGATAAAGTTGAGATCGGTGCGCCAATCCTGAAAAACAGCGTCTCCGCTGAAATTCTTGAAAACGGTAGAGACAAAAAAATCACCGTCATTCACTACAAAGCCAAAAGTCGATATTTTAAGAAAAATGGCCATCGTCAGCCCTTCACTAAGGTTAAAATCTTAAAGATCTCCTAATAAATCCAATCCCCAGAACCGGCGAAATGCCGGTTTTTTCGAGCCAATATTTTGGTATAATTTGTTTATAATGAACTTTAGAAAACTATTTAAGTTTCTAGTGGTCGCGCTTTTTCTTTTTGCTTTTGCCAAAACTGGTCAGGCGGCCAGTCGTTACTGGGTTGGCTCTGATGGTGGTGATGTCTTGGATTCGGCTAACTGGTCAACAGCGGCAAATGATTGCGGCGTTAGCGGTGGCGCATCTGTTCCGGGTGCTAGCGATGCCGTTTATTTCACCTCGTCTTGTACCAATGATGCCACTTCTACTGGTAGCTGGTCTATTGCCTCTCTGACAATGCAGGCCGGATATACAGGGACGTTCACGGCTCCGGGGACAGGGAATACCCTGACTATTTCCGGAAATTTTACAATTGTTGAAGAAGATGCTTTCGACCATAATAGCGGTAAAATTATCGCCAGCGGTGGTAGCGCGACTTTTGATGCCCCACCTGCCGGTGTAGATTTCTATGAGTTTGAGTTTAGTAAGACCAATGGGGCGTATTTAGTGTTGGCCACTGGAGATCTCTTCACTGTTAAAGCAACAACCACATTAACCGATGGTCGATTTCACAGTAGCGGATCAATGTCTACTGTTAAGGCCGAGGGTCCCATAGTAGTCAACTCAACATTTGATGGGGTTAGATCAAACTTTCCGGCCGTTAACTTCCTCATTGATGGGGAAGTAGATCAGAGTTTTAATTTGCCTGCTGGAGCCTATATGCCAAGAACTACGCTTAATAATGAGTTAACCACCATAACCCTAACTGGTTCCGGAACTACTACATGGCCAGGAGCAACAGGCTACGGTCTATATATTCAAAATGGAACGGTTGACCTAAATGGTGTAAATGCCGTCTTTACAGGCGGATTTTCGCAGAGTGGTGGGACCTTTATTGGCGGTTCCGGTACGATCAGGGCCGGAGGAACATTTGAAATTACCGGCGGCTCTTTCACAAATTCCACCGCACCCAATGAATCGTTAAATAGTCTCACTATTTCAAGCGGGACATTTTTAGCGCCATCAGATCTGCTGACTCTCACTGGCAGCCTCATTGTTTCTGATGATGGTTTTTTTGATCATAACAACGGGAAAGTCATAATCAGCGGGGCCACCAATGCGGCATTCACCACTGATGACACGGTGGAGTTTTATGAATTTGAGTTTAATAAAGATAACAACGTCCAATTAACATTAGCGAACAACTATCCCTTTATTGTTAATGCCACGACGACCCTAACTAATGGGAGATTTTATAAAATTAGTGCCGGTGACGCGACTTTCAACGCCGAAGGTCCGGTTGTCGTCAACTCAACATTTGATGGGGTAAATACATCTTATTATAGAGTTAATTTTCTAATTGATGGGGAAGTAGATCAGAGTTTTAATTTGCCTGCTGGAGCCTATATGCCAAGAACTACGCTTAATAATGAGTTAACCACCATAACCCTAACTGGTTCCGGAACTACTACATGGCCAGGAGCAACAGGCTACGGTCTATATATTCAAAATGGAACGGTTGACCTAAATGGTGTAAATGCCGTCTTTACAGGCGGATTTTCGCAGAGTGGTGGGACCTTTATTGGCGGTTCCGGTACGATCAGGGCCGGAGGAACATTTGAAATTACCGGCGGCTCTTTCACAAATTCCACCGCACCCAATGAATCGTTAAATAGTCTCACTATTTCAAGCGGGACATTTTTAGCGCCATCAGATCTGCTGACTCTCACTGGCAGCCTCATTGTTTCTGATGATGGTTTTTTTGATCATAACAACGGGAAAGTCATAATCAGCGGGGCCACCAATGCGGCATTCACCACTGATGACACGGTGGAGTTTTATGAATTTGAGTTTAATAAAGATAACAACGTCCAATTAACATTAGCGAACAACTATCCCTTTATTGTTAATGCCACGACGACCCTAACTAATGGGAGATTTTATAAAATTAGTGCCGGTGACGCGACTTTCAACGCCGAAGGTCCGGTTGTCGTCAACTCAACATTTGATGGGGTAAATACCACTTATTATAAAATTGGTTTCCTCATTGATGGAGGTGAAGCTCAAAGTGTAAATATTGCCGCTGGAGCCTACATGCCAAAGACCACCCTTAATAATGAATCGGCCACCATAACTCTGACTGGTTCCGGGACGGTCACATGGCTAAAGGCCCTCGCCGGTTACGGCCTAAATCTTTCTACTGGCGTTGTTGACTTAAACGGCGTCAACGCGACGTTCAATGGTGGCTTTTCACAATCCGGCGGCACTCTACGTCTCACCGGTGCCGAAACTGTCACTGGTTCAGTTACCATGAACACCGGCTCTACTGTTGAATACAGCGGTTCGGATACCCTGACAATCAATCCGGCGTGGTCCTATCAAAATCTAAATATTATAGCCACAACTACACCAACGACCGCGACATTTACCGCTGGAAGCACATACACTGTTGCTGGCACCACCACCATGTCTGGCTCTGACGAATCTAATTTACTGATGTTAAGATCTTCAACTCCCGATACACAATGGAGTATTGACCCACAAGGTGTTCGAGCCATAACTTATGTTGATGTTCAGGATTCTAATAACATTAACGTCTTGGTAATTGAGACGACCGGTCTTGATAGTGGCAATAACATAAACTGGGACATAACTTCAATTTCTACAGGCAACCTAATTGCCACCACCGTCGGTCGTCACGTGACGGCAATTGATCCGGGGGACGCTGATGTTGCTCTTGATGGTGCCTTTGTCTTTTATAAAGAATCTGGAACTGACACAATTGAAGAAATAACTCTCACACAATTCGGAACTCTAGAACCAGAATATATTGATGATGTTCAACTGAACTATGTATTAGAGACAGGAACATCTTCGTCTGTTTGCCCAGAAAGCTCCGCTGAAGTTGAAAGTTTTGACGAAGATAGTCCTTTTGGCGTGGCCGTTGATCTTGATGACGCTAGTGGTACAGCTGAATTTTCAGATTCCGTTGAGATTCCAGAAGGCCAAGTTCTTTGCGTATATCCGGAATATTCTCTTCAGGAAGAAATGGGAGAATATGATTCTGTCGGAAAGACAATAAAACTTGGACTAGACGGAACTTCTAGCGTTGTTTTGGCAGATGAACACGAAACTACTTTTTTGAGAGATCCTTTGTCTGTCTGGGGCTCAACCGTTTTGTCCCAGGTGGGTATATCTACGATTACCTTTGTTAAAGATGACGTTGAGACCGTTTTCTATGTTGAAGGTGGGGTTTTGTATATTCAGGAAGGGAACGGTGAACCTAGACGTTTGACCTCCAGAGATGTTCAAGTCCAATACGCCAGTTTTAGAAATCTAACTCCGGTTGGCAGCGACAGGGGACAAGTTGAAATTATTCTTAGACTGGAACACACTGGGCCTAATTATGTCGGCAGTCCAGTTGTTCAGACGTTCAAAACTACGATTAATGTGGGGTATTGAGTATTAAAATCTATTTTTAAGAGCGTTTTTTATCGTCTCCGAATCGGAATACTCCAGTTCTGTTCCGGTGGACAATCCGCGCCCTAGTACTGAAATTTTTATATTATTTTTCTCGGTAAATTTTTCTATTTCTTTTTTGATGATGCTTGTTGTGTTTTCTCCCTCTGGGTTGGCGTCTAAAGCCAGTATTATTTCTTGCAGATTATCTTTTTTATTTCTCCCCTCAAGACTTTTTTTGAGTTCAGCTAAACGGATCCTATTTTCCACGTTTTTTTCCAAAACCGGTACCAATCCGCCAAGAACAAAATATCTGCCATTGAAATTGCGGCTTCGTTCAATTGCTTGCAGGTCAACATCCTGTCCGACGATCATCAGTATTTTAGAATCGCGGTTTCCGTCAAGACAGATATCGCAAAGGTCATTTTTTGCGTTTTCTGACAGATAAAAACGTTGGCATAATCGGCAGGTTTGTATTTTTTCATTCAGATGGGGAAGAAGCGACGAAATCTTTTTAAGATAATCTTTTTTCTGCCTAAGCAGATAATACACAAACCTTTCGGCTTGTCGCGGACCAACGCCGGGAAACTTTCTAAAAATCTCTATCAGATCTTCTATAATGTTCATAAATTAATTGTCATCCAAGTCAGGCATCTGGCCGTGATCGGCCGCGTCAATCTCAATAAAGGTTGATTTTTTCTCGTCAAAATATAATTCCACTCGGCCGGTCGGGCCATTTCGGTGTTTCTCTATCAAAATTTCGGCAATATTTGGTTTATCGGAATTTTCATGATACTTGTCGTCACGGTGGATGAACATAACCACATCAGCATCCTGTTCAATTGAGCCGGAATCTCGCAAGTCGGAAAGTCTTGGTTTGCCACCACGCTGTTCCACGGCTCTTGATAGTTGAGAAAGGGCAATAACAGGGATATCTAGTTCTCGTGCCAAGCTCTTTAATGAACGAGATATTTCCGTAACTTGCTGAACCATATTTTCAGAACTTTTTAGATTAGTCGGAGTCATCAACTGCAAATAATCCACGATTATAAGACCAAGTTCTTTTTCGCTTTTTAAGCGGCGCGCAGTTGAACGCATAGACAGAGCGTTATTTCCTGGCTTGTCGTCAACAAAAATCGGCGCGTTAGACAAGACGTCTAGAGAATCGCGAATTCGGTTAAAGTCCTCTTCGTTGGTCAATTTTCCGGTTCTTAATTTCCAAGCGTCAACTTGCGCTTGAGCCGCCAACATTCTGTCAATTAATTGCTGGGCGCTCATTTCTAGAGAGAAAATCAGGGTTGGGACCTTATATTCCACCGCCGCGTGTCTGGCGATATCTAGAGCCAATGAAGTTTTCCCCATTGAAGGTCTGGCGGCTAAAATTACTAAATCTGATTTTTGGAATCCGGCTAATTTTGTATCCAAACATTTAAATCCCGTTGGAACTCCTCGCAGAGAATCTTTTGTTTTGTGCAACTTATCAATTCTTTCCCAGGCGTCGCCGAGAGTGTCTTTCAGTTCTATGAAACTTTTCTTGCTGGTCTTATTGGTAACCTTGAAGATTCTTTTTTCGGCTTCATCAAGCAAGACGTCAAGTTCATGAATTTCGTCATAACTCATGGCCCCGATTTCTTCGGCGGCGTTGATTAAATTTCGAGCCGTGGCTTTTTTGGCGACAATATTGGCGTAGTGGACGATGTTGGCCGAAGAGGGGACCGATTCAATTATTTCGGAAAGATAACTTTTTCCGCCGACCTGGTCTAATACTTTTTTTTCTTTGAGCCGGCTTGATAGGGAAACCAGGTCAATGGGAGTTGATTTTGATAGAAGTTCTATCATCGTTTCAAAAATCTTTCGGTGCCGATCGGAATAAAAAGATTCCGGATGAATGATGTCCAAAACTTCATTAATTGATTCTGGACGTAACATAACAGAACCCAGCAGAGCCATCTCGCTTTCAACGCTTTGGGGAGGAATTCTTAGTTTGTTTGTTGCCATGTAAGTATAAGGTTATCATAAAAAACAGTAAAAAAGATTCGGAGACCTGTGGGAGAGGTGAACATTTTGTGGAGAAAGCGACTAATAATAGACTATATCTTTTCTATTCTGTACCCATCCTTATAATCAGATATTCTATAACCCTTATCGATGATGTTTTGTCTAATTTTGTCAGAAGAATTGTAGTCTTTACGGCGCTTTGCTTCGTTATATTTTACCCCCAAATCTAATATTTCTCTCGGAATCTGTCTAAATGACGCCTCTCGAATTCCTTTTATGGTATTTTCAATATCTAGGCCAAGAATCTTGTCGGCCTCCAAAAGAGTTGCATACGCGTCTTCTCTCGTGATGTTTTCATCTTTAATCATGCTCCAAATAATTGCGATCGCTTCTGGCGTATTTAAATCGTCGCCGATTTTTTCTACAATTTTAGCTAAGTAATCTCTATTGATTTTTCCTTTCTGAGCCCCAGTAAATTTACTTATTAATCTTCTAAAGGCCGTATCTGCTGATCTCAAAGCCTCTTCGGTAAAATTAACCAGAGTTGAATAATGCGAAGTCAAAAGCCAGTATCGGTATGACAAAGCACTCATGCCTATTTTTTTCAGATCGCTCAAATAAATGGCGTTGTTTAGTGACTTTGAAATTTTTTGCCCATTAATTAAAATAAATCCGCAGTGCAACCAATAATTGGCCTGTGCTTTACCGTAAGCCCCTTCGGATTGAGCGATCTCGTTGTTGTGATGAATTTGAACGTGATCAATTCCGCCGGTGTGAATATCAAACGGCTGCCCCAGATATTTCTTTGACATGGCCGAACATTCTATATGCCAACCCGGAAAACCGATGCCCCATGGTGAATCCCATTCTTGCTCACGCTTTTCACCTGGTTTAGAAAATTTCCAAAGAGCAAAATCACTAGGATTTTTCTTTTCGTCGTTAATCTCTACCCTAGCACCTTCTTTAAGACCGACGATATTAACTTTGCCCAATTTTCCATAGTCGGAAAATTTTGTCGTATCGTAATAAATTCCATCGGAAGTTTTGTAAGTAAAACCTTTTTTCTCTAACTCTTGAACCATCTGAATCTGTTCGGCGATATTTTCCGTGGCGCGCGGAAAAATAATTTTTGAGATATCTATGTTTAACTCCTTCAAGTCATCAAAGAATAGGGAAGTGTATTTTTCAGTAATCTCCTTGGCTTTTTGCCCGGTTTCCTTAGCGGCTTTTTCTACCTTATCTTCTCCGCTATCAGCATCGGAGACGAGGTGTCCAACATCGGTAATATTTACGACTTGAGTTACTAGATAACCAGCGTATCTGAATAGTCTGTGTAATAGATCAGCAAAAACATAAGGGCGAGCGTGACCAATATGACTTTGTGAATAAACCGTTGGTCCGCAGTTGTACATTCGCACCTCATTTTTTCTAAAAAAATGTCTATGAACCGGTTTAAAAACCTCTTTTTTACCAGTTAAATTATTTTGCAGATATATTTTCATTCTATAACCACTTTTTTCGTTTGAAATATAGAAACATCAAGATAGTTAAAACCGCCATGACGCCGAGAATTATGTAAAAATCATTCGGCGCTCCGACGATCGGCAGAGTCTCAGTGTTCATGTTGAACAACGCGGCGATTAAGGCTAACGGCAAGAAAATAAAGTTTATAACCGTCAAAACTTTCATAATCTCGTTTTGTTTTGTTGAGAGCAAAGAATCGTTTGTGTTGCGTAGTTCAGCCAGATATTCCTTGATGCCGGTCATCTCGTTTTTAACTTTTAGATACTCGCCGATAATGCTGTGCAGATAATAACTAAAATCGTCTTTGAAAAACTTTTCACCGACTACCGAAAAAGACTCTAATACGTCTTTATGCAACGAAGTGCACTCCGAATAATTTAACAGAAATCTGTCAATTTTAGATATTTCCTTGACCATAGTTTTTTCATTTCCGGAAAAGATCTTGTTTTCAATATCGGACAACAGGTCTCTGATATTGGCCAGACGATTGAGGAGTGATTTGTAAAGAAACTGAAGCATGTAATAAAAGATATAACCGGCGTGGTTTGACATGTTGCCCTTGTTAAGAATGGAGTGAACCTCAAATACTTTTGAAAATTCCAGAAGGGCATCAACGGCGCTGTAACGGGTGGTTATGATAAATTTTTCCCCGATAATAAAATCAACTTCCTGAACCTTTTCGTTCGAATTTTCTATTGAAGAGGCGCTTGAAATAGGGAAGAGGAGGATCAAATAAATATAGTCTTTGTAATAGTCAACGCGCGATCGCAAGGTCGGAATCAACAATTCTCCGGCGACCATCGGGTCAATATCAAAACGGTCAGCAATGTTTTTGATTTCTTCCGTTGTTGGATTTTCCAAATCCACCCAAGTGATATTTTTATGTTTATATTCGTAGATCATTTAGGGTAATTATACCACATGATTTTTGTTTGACCCTCAAATTATTTTTTGACATACTTACTTCAATGAACAGACTCTTCAAGAAGTTTCTGGTGTGCGGAGCCGTCGGAGCGGTAGCGGTTATTATTTTTTCTAGCGGATTTTGGTCCGGTCGGGGTGTGGGTTTCTCAGACGTCAAAGACTATTTTGACGGTAAAGTTTTGGCTTCAGAAGAGATTGATTTGGACGATTTTTGGGAGGTTTGGGAACTGATTGATCAGAAGTTTATTTCCGCTTCTTCCACGGAGGAGGTATCTTCTTCGGACAGAGTTCTTGGCGCCATCAAGGGCATGGTGAATTCCCTGAACGATCCTTATACGGAATTTTTGCTCCCGGAAGAAAACGAGAAGTTTGAGACGACCATTCAGGGAGAATTTTCCGGAATTGGCATGGAAGTTGGTATTAGGGATGATCTAGTTACGGTGATTTCTCCGCTGAAGAACTCTCCGGCCGAAAGAGCCGGAATTAAATCCGGCGATATTGTTGCCGGCATAGATGGCATTTCAACAGCGTCCATGTCTTTGGATGAGGCCGTTGATAAAATCCGCGGACCGGAGGGAACCAAGGTTAAATTAACATTGATCCGAGAAGGGGAGACGGAAGCCTTGGAGATTGAGGTAACTCGAGCGATTATTAATATTCCGACCCTTGAAACCGAGATACGCGATGATGTTTTTATTATTTATCTTTACAATTTTTCCGCTAATGTCACGTCAGAATTTCGTTCAGCTTTGCGCGAATTTGTTTCCGCCAAAACAAATAAATTGATTCTTGATTTGCGTGGCAATCCGGGTGGCTTTTTAAGCGCCGCCGTTGACCTGGCCAGTTGGTTTTTGCCGTCAGGTAAAATTGTTGTCCGCGAACAGTTCAAAAACGGTGACGATGAAAAGATTTTTAGAAGCAAGGGCTACAATATTTTCAACGATAATCTGAAAATGATTATATTAATTGACGGCGGCTCGGCTTCGGCTTCGGAAATTTTGGCTGGCGCTCTCAAAGAACACAAAGTTGCCACGGTTCTCGGAACTAATACTTTTGGTAAAGGATCGGTTCAAGAACTTATAAAAATAACAAAAGATACCTCTCTGAAAGTTACCACGGCCCAGTGGCTGACTCCGGATGGTAAATCTATTTCCGATGGCGGTCTTGAACCGGAAATCATCGTAGATTCGGCACCAGAGGGCGTGGAATTGGCTGATTACCAACTAGAAGAAGCTCTTAAATTATTGAATAAATAAAGGAGTTTACTTTACCTTATGAAAGTGATTTTATTACAAAATATCCCTAAATTGGGTTTAAAAAACGAGATAAAGGACGTTAATGAAGGATACGCTCTTAACTTTCTGATTCCTCGTAAAATGGCCAAATTCGCCACTGTGGGAGCCATTAATCAAATAAAGACTGAAACAGATAATAGGATCAAGAAGGCGGAAACTTTGCATGCTAAAGCGCACGATTTGCTAGATAAGCTCGCCGGACGAGAAATTATCATTAAAGCCAAAGCTAATGACAAGGGTCATCTTTTTGCTCAAGTGCATCTAAAAGAAATCGCCGACGCCATTGGCGACTTGAAAATAAATATAAGTGAAGATTGGATCAATTTGGAGAACCCCATAAGAGCAACTGGCGATTTTTCCGTTCCGATTGAAGCTTATGGAAAGAAAGTACAAATCCTCCTAAAAGTTATCGCCGACCAGTAAAAGTAGGGAACAATAAAATTAAACGACACTAGCAACCCTCTTGGAGACAATTTTATTATCGTAACGAGTTTGTCTCTTTTGTGAGAACTTCACTTTGCCGTTTTTCATCGCGTAAATAGTATGATCTTTGCCCATTCTGACATTTTTTCCAGGCAGAACGCGGGTTCCTCTCTGGCGAACGATTATATTGCCAATATTGGCTTTTTCACCATCATAAAGTTTGACGCCAAGATATTTGGGATTGGAGTCTCGTAAGTTTTTGGTTGAACCGGCGGCTTTAACGTGTGACATAATTAATAATTTTAATCAAATTTTAAATCCATCTGATAATAATTTGTCCTGTGAGTTTAGAACAAATCAAGGAAAAAATCAAGAGCCGGGCAGGCCGCTTGATTTTGGCTAAAATAACCGTCTTTTTTGCCTCATTCCTGATTATGGTCGATGTTTTAGGAGTATTTCTCCTTCTTCGAATAAAAACTCCGCCGGAAATTGAGATAATAAAGAACTTTTATCCGAATATTTTAAATCCAGAGAAGGAGTTAGTTGCAACAGGGGGAGGGAATATTGTGGCCTCAAAGAATGGTAAAAAATACTATTTTGTCCATTGTTCAGGCGCCAATCGGATCAAAAATGAAAATAAGATATATTTTTCGACGATTGAGGCCGCCGAAGGGGCCGGATATACGCTGGCGGCAAACTGCGAGTAGGTTTAAATATGCCTATTATAGGGCTATAAATAAGGCGATTATAACATTTGACAAATTTGGGCAACCCGTGCTAGAATATGAGATGTAACTCAGGCGAATGCTTGAGTTTTTTAGTTCTAGGCCCAGTAAACCGGATTCTGCCCAGAACCTGCGATTTCTGTAACGATGTCTTGCGCGCAGATTAAAATTAATAAAAATTTATTATACAAATTGCTCTAGGGTTATCTTTAATGACTTCAGTTGCTAGCGCGACCAGTCAGACGACTGATAGCCTGATATTGAACCAAAATATTCTTACTCCTGTCGTAGACACGAGACAGGGGATTAACCTGCTTTCGGAGCCGAATGGAGTGTCCGATTGGCTTGGGCAAACGGATTTTGATATGGATTTTTATGACGAAACGATTGATCCTGCTATTAAAACAGTAAAGCAATTGACTGAAGAATATTTCAACGAAACTCCTGTGTTAGTGGATATTGCTTATTGCGAATCAAAATTTTATCAATTCAACGCTGACGGCAGCGTTTTAAGGGGTAAGGTTAATCCAAGCGATGTTGGCTTGATGCAGATCAACGAGCGATATCATGCAGGAACAGCCGTAATGCTCGGATACGATATTTATTCTCTTGAAGGTAATATGGCTTACGCCAAATATTTGTACGATAAATATGGCACAGATCCGTGGGTTCATTCTTCCAATTGTTGGAATAATGTCCGCGAGGTGGTGATAGCTAAAAGGTAGTATAACGTCGCACAATATACCTTTTGCGACACTATATATGAGAAAGCCCGAAAGGCGCTAGTTTTTAATTAAATCAAGAAGATAGTCAAAGGCCTCACCCGCAGCTTTTAGTAACTTAACCAAGAAGCCAGCAAACGCGACGATTAAACGCCAAATAAAACCAAATATTGGTGCTAAATAATTAGTCCAGACATACTGTGGACTAAACCCAAGCAGACTGGCTATCACCAAAATAACGATTAAAAGTATTATTAACCTTATAAAACCCCTAGAATTCCCTGCCACACATAATGATTTCATAGATGCTCTTATTATATCAGATTTTTAAGCCAGCGAAGCCATTTCTTGAATAGGAATATTCTATAGCCGATTTTGTCTACAACTAAGTCGTAATAATCAGAATGTTTAATTTCATATCCGCCAAATCTTCGTTTAAACATAGTTACGCCGCTCAAACTGTCCGAGCGGGATTTTTCCTTAGATATTCCGCCAAAGTTATAAATTTCTAACCCGGATTTTTTGGCGAATTCTATATTTTTCCAATGAGCCAAGTGAGATGTTGGAACTTTTTTATTTAATTCAGTCAAAGAAGCCCCGAGTAAAAACATCGTCGTCTTGTTAAAATCCACAAAAACAAGACAAGTAGCGATTGTTTCATCCACTTTTGCCAAAACCAATCGACCATTTTTTCTTTTATCCAGATCTTTGAATATTTCCAGATAATATTTTTTGCTGTGCAAATTAAAAGAGTTTCTGTCAGCCGTATCTTTAATCATCTGATAAAAAGTTTCAAAATGGGTTAAGAAATTTTCTAGAATAATCTCTATTTTGATCCCCTTTCTTTCGGCCAACCTGATGGCATAGCGGTTTTTTGAATCTATCTCCGAATATAGATCGTCCACGCCTTTTGACAGGTTGAGGGCGGTTTCCAGTCGCGGCTGGAAGAAAGATCCCCCCTCTGACCATTTGGGGGCCCTTTTTAGGGTCAAATTTGGGCTATTTTGCGCGAAATTATCAATATTGGGGGTGAAGTCAAGTCTAAGGAAAGAATGGTCGATTTCTCTCAAAAACGTCGAGATTTTCTCGTTCAAAAAATTGAGTAACTCCGTTAGTTTAACCGGATTTTCGGAGATCTTTTTACTGATGATTGGTCCATATGGGCAGTATAAAAACTTTTTCTTAAGTCCTGCGGGGATTGAGATGGCTTGGGAATACAACACCAGTTCTCCAGCGGAATTTCTGATTGAAAATTCATAGACATCTCTTCCGACGGCCTTTTGCCAATTGCCGTAAAAATCATACTGCGTTAGCGGTGCGTAATTTTTATCCAAGAAGTTTTTTATCTCCTCGTTATAAGTTTCTCTGGAAAAAGTTAATAGCTCGGCCATTTAAATTTAATTTGTTTCGTTATTTCAATTCAGGTAGATAATCCATCGGATCAACGTAAGAATTTAAAGATCCCATCGGGATGCTTACGTTATAAGCTCCGCAACCATAAGCTTTCGGCGCGACATCTCGGTAATTTCTAATTTGAACACCCTGGGTGATATAAGTCGTGAAATGAAGATGCGGTCCGGTGCTTATGCCAGAACTGCCACTTAGTCCGATCAAGTCCCCCTGTTTAACCTTTTGCCCTACTGATACGGATATACTTGACAAGTGGGCATATAATGTGGATAAACCGCTTTCGTGCTCAACTAAGATCCATTTACCCCAAGAATAACAGCCCGGAAAGGCGTCCGTATTGCCAAACCCCTTTATCTTCCCTGCCGCGGCGGCCCGAACATTTGTGCCGATTGGCACAGCCAAATCTACGCCATTGTGGAAACCAGACGAATAAAATTGCGGGTTGCTTTTGGCGAAGGCGGTGTTTCCGAAATACTGCGTTATTCTAAATCCGGAGACCGGCCAAGCCAAGATTCCGTTTCGGGCGGAGGCGTAACCTTCGGGGTCTATGAGAGTTTGTAATTTAGACTCAATTTCAAGGAGTTCAGCCTCGAAGGCCTTTCGGCGCTCCAGACTTTCATTTAGGATTTTTTGGTATTCGGCCTCTTGATTTTTGGTTTTGTTTAATAAAACCGCTTTTTCCTCCTGCGTGTATTCAACCGCGACTTTTTTGCTGGCCAAGGTCACTTTTTGTTCAGACAGCTCTTCTTTTTCGTTGGATTTCTCTTGTTCCTTGTTTTCTAGTTCGCTTTTTAAGCTAAGCAAAGTGTTTACTTCTGAGCCGAGTTTTTTCTGTATTGTTTCCGTTTGTTCAAACTCGTTCCAAAAATCCGAGAAACTCTCATAGCCTAGAACTTGTTCTACCAAAGAAATTTCCTTCAGTTGCCGAATTTTTCTGATGGACTCTGACAGCGCTTCGGAATTTTGTTGGATGAGCTTTTCTTTTTCGTTTATCTCTAGATTTATCTTATCAATGGTTAGTTCAATTTCCGAAATTTTTGTTTCAGTATATTTTATGTCCGATAGAATTTTCTTTCGCGTGGCCTCCAGCTGATTCAAGTTACTTTGTAAGGTCGTGGCTTCCCCACTGACTGATTGCAGGGCTTGTCTTTGTTTAGCGATTTCTTCGTCTAATCTTTCCAGTTCTTCTCTCTTGTCTTCAATTTGATCGTTCAATAAATCAATTTCTCTGTTGTTGGCAGTTGAAATAAGAGGGATCAGGCCCATGAGAACAAGTACTAAAGCCAGAATTTTCTTTTTACTTTTTATTCGGCAGATCATTTATTTTCTTCACGGCTTCTTTAATTCGTTTAATAGACTCTGTTTTTCCCAAGACGGCGATTAAAGTGAACGGATCTGGGGATTTTTCTTTGCCGGATAGAGAATATCTAAGTGGCCATAAAACTGCCCCTCTCCCCTTCTCCGTCGCGTATTCCCAGATAGAGTTTTTAATTTCGTCAATTGTCGGATATTCTTTTAGGTTCTGAACCTTTTCAAGGGCTTTATTTAGATGGGCGATTGTCGTACTGATGTCTGTTTCTTTCCAAATTATTTTTTTTACCTCGTAGGTTGGGGCGCCGAAAAAGTAATCTATTTCTTGATTTTCAATCAAAGCGTCTATGTCGCTAAACTTGCTTATTCTTTCTAGGAGGATCGGGCGTAACCTTTCAATCAGATTTTTGTCGGGATTGAATTTCTTTGTTCTCTTAACTATTTCTGAAATAAATTCGGATTCCGGCAACAATTTTAGATGCTCTCGGTTGAACCAATTTAATTTCTCCGTATTGAAAATTGCTCCAGATTTTTGAACTTTTAAGATGTCAAAATTCTTGATCAAATCGTCCATTGAAAAGATTTCACGCTCGGTTCCGGGATTCCAGCCGCACATCGCCAAATAATTCACCAGGGCGCTCGGAAGATAACCCTTTTCCCGATAATATTTTAAGGAAACAATTTCCCCCTGATTTCTTTTAGACAATTTGGAACGGTCTTCGTTCAGAATAAATGGCATGTGAGCGTACAATGGTCTTTTCGCGCCGATGGCCTCTTGGATGAGAATCTGACGCGGGGTGTTATAGATTCCGTCCTCTCCGCGGATAATATGAGTTACTCCCATTTCATAATCATCAACTACCACTGCCAAATGATACAACGGCTCAGTTATGCTTTTGGCGATGATAAAATCTCCGAGTTCAGTTGTGTCAACTTCGATATCACCGCGAATCAAATCTTTGTATTTGATTTTCTTACCCGGATTTTTTAGCCTGATGACTTCAGATCTTTGGCCCATTTCCGTGGCGTTTTCTTTTGAGACATAAGCGGTGCCGTTTTTTAACATCGCCTCTATGTATTTTTGATAGGTTGAGCCATGTTCCGATTGGCGATAGGGATTGTCATAATTCATTTCTATCCCCAACCATTTAAGGCCCTCTAGAATGTCTTGGGCGTATTCTGGTTTGGATCTCTCTTTGTCAGTATCTTCCAATCTGAATTTTACGACGCCGCCGTTTTGTTTGGTGAAGAGATAATTAAATAAAGCCGTTCGAGCGTTGCCGATATGAAACCAGCCAGTTGGACTTGGTGGAAATCTGGTAACGACTTTTCTTTTAAAAAAATTAAACATATTTTAATGATTTAAACCGAGTTCCAACAGTTCTTTGGCGATTGTTAAAGCCGCCTCTGGTTTGGCAAAATCACTGGCGGCGGCAATCATGGAGTCCTTGATGTCTTTATTGTCTAAAATTCTCTTAATTTCAGTTATTAAGATGCTGTCTGACAGATTGCTTTCTTCTATAACCGTGCCAGCGCCGGTTCGGGCGTAAATATAGGCATTTTTTCGCTGGTGGTCATCATGCGATTCGGTGATGGGGATCAAGATACTCGGCTTATGCCAATTGGCGATTTCAAAGATCGTAGATCCGGCCCGACTGATAATTAGGTCAGCGGCTCCGGCAGACATTTTTAAAGCCAAGTCATCTAGATATGGAAAAAGTTTGTAACGGTGCGCGTATTGAGAATTCTGTAAAATGATTTTAGATAATTCACTTATTTCAGAGAAAGAATTTTTACCGACTTGATGAATTATTTGAAATTCTTTTATAAGTTCTGGTAGCGCGTCGGTGATTACTTCATTGATAACTTTAGCTCCTTGCGATCCACCCAAAATCAGGATTGTCGGCACGCTGGTCTCCAGATCGAGATATTCTTTTGCTCCCTCCGTGACCGCCACCTTCAAATTTTTTCTTATTGGATTTCCGGTCCAAGCGACTTTGTCTTTTTGAAAAAATTGCGCGGCTTCGGGATAGGAAACGGCGATTTTTTTTGCTCGCTTGGCCGCCCAGACGTTAGTCCGGCCTGGCGCGCTGTCGGATTCGTGAACGATCACGGGAATTTTCAGAATATTTGACGCCCAGACAATCGGGAAACTTCCGCCGCCGCCCTTGCTGAAAACGACGTCCGGATAAATCCAGAACATTGTCCAGAGAGCTTTTATTAAACCGATGCCGGTGACGAATATGTCCAGGAAGTTCAGAATTGATGGATAAAGCCGCATCTTCCCTGCTGGAACTTTTTTGTAAATAATTTTATTGTCAAAAAGAATTTTTTCGTTATAGGGCGCGGGTGATAAAAAATATAAAGTCGGCTCTATAAGTTTTTTCTGTTTACAAATCTCGCGGATTTCTTCGGCCACGGCGATTATCGGATAGAAATGTCCGCCCGTTACTCCTCCTGTGAATACGATTTTCATAAGCTAATTTGTTTGTTTAAACCGCGAAATGTTAAGCATTATGCCGCTGGCAAACAGAGTGAAAAGCAAAGCTGTTCCGCCGTGGCTGATAAATAAAAGCGGTAAGCCGGCTAGCGGGAAAATACCCAACATTGAAGCCATATTTATAAAAGACTGGCTCACTATCAGTATACCAAGTCCCAGGATAAGGAGTCCACCGAAGGTTTCTTTGGATGAAAGACTTATTTTTACGCTTATGGTTAATAGAGCGATAAATAACAAAACTAACGTTACGCATCCGACGAAACCGAACTCTTCTCCGATGACGGCAAAAATAGAATCACCGGTTGGCTCCGGTAGAAAATCAAACTTCTGTATGCTTTTGCCGAATCCGCGTCCGGCCAATCCGCCCGAACCGATGGCTATAAGCGATTGCTGAAGTTGGTATCCCGAGGTTAGAGGATTTCCTGCCGGATTTATAAAGGTTGCCAATCGCGCTCGGACATAATCGTTATTGAAAACTATCGCCGTTGTCATAAGCGCGCCGCAAATAAGAACAAGGATGACGTGTTTCAAATTTGCGCCGGCGACCAAATACATCGCTCCGCCAGCCGCGAGCATTACCAACATGGTGTCGTTATCTGGCTGCAAAAGCAAAATTCCAAAGGCCAGCGCGGAAATTATTAAAAAAGGTAAAGTCCCGTGACGAAAGGACTTTATTTTTTCTTTGGCGGCTGACAGCCAGGCAGCGACATAAATAACATAAGCTATTTTTAAAAGTTCACCGGGCTGGAACGTCAGCGGTCCGGCAATTAACCACCTTTTTGCGCCGGCTACCTCTAATCCGATTTTTGGTAGGAAAACCGCGGCGGTCAATAGGAGTGACAACAGGAAGATCCAAAAAGAATAATTTCTCCAAAACTTATATGGAACTTTTGAAGTCAGATAACAAATAATTCCGCCGCTGATCAGACCGAAAGTGAATTGATTTAATATCTTTGAGAGATATTCTTGACTGTCGCCGGCCAGCAATCCAAGAGTGGCAGATAAATAAATTACTATTCCGGCCGTGACCAGAGAGATAATGATTATGAGCAAGACTTTGTCTACGGGGCTTTCCTTCCACATAACTGGAGACATTATCTCAGAAAAACAACCTTTTTTCTAATATAAAACAGCAATAATTATGCCGATGCTGGCGAAAATGATAGACAAAATCCAATAACGCATAACCACTTTGTAGGCCGGCCAACCCAAAGCTTCAAAATGATAGTGAAGAGGGGCCGCCAAAAAGACCTTTTTACCGCCGCGGTATCTTTTTGACATTATTTGAATAAAAGAAGATCCGGCCGTGGCTATTAATGGAAGAGCTATTATAAATAACACAAATAGTCCGATGCCGCCAATGATATTGTCTGTCATAAAAGCCACTATGGCCAATACGATTGTTAATGACATTGAACCGGTCTCAGTCATGTAAAATCTCGCTGGTGGTATGTTAAACCAAGTAAAAGCTAAGATTCCTCCGACCAAAGAAGCGCAAAACGCCGCCAGATTTACTTGCCCTGAAGTAAAAGCGATTATCCCGTAAGCCGAAAACATAATGGCAAAAATTCCTCCCGACAGTCCGTCAAGTCCGTCAATGACGCCGCCAGAGTAAATCATTATGGTTATGAGAATGAAAACGGGAATTATAAGCCAACCCAATGATATTTCTCCGATAATCGGCAATCCGATAGCTCCTACGTCAAGTTTAAAATAAAACCAAGAAGCGACTCCGAGAGCGATTAGACTAACTATTAAAAGTCTTTTTGTTGAAGAGATTCCGCCGATTTTTCCTCCGCACCCTTTTATTTCAAATAAATCATCAATTAATCCAACAATCGCGCCCAGAAGCATTGCCGCCACCGGAATCCAGGTTTGATTTCTACTTAGAAAATCTAGCTTATCAAAAATCTGAAACGGCAGAAATCTGGAGGATAACCAGACCGCCGATAGAACGATAAAGACACTTAGCCAGATGACAATACCTCCCATTCTTGGGGTTTTTCCTTCAGTATCTTTATGGAATTTATTGAAAACTGGCGCGGTTACTCCAGCCGTGTCAACTTTCCCGGCCGATTTCTTCCACATCTTATTTCTATACAAAAAATCGGTAATTGTCGGAGTTATGGCGATCCCGACAAAGAAAGTCAGGGCCGCGGGCAAGATAACCTTAATGGTGTCAACAATCATGGCGTTGAAAAGTATACACTTATTTTAATCAATTTACTATATGAAATTTTTGCCTAGTCGCTTAATAATTTTAAATATTCTTCGGTTTTTTGCGCTAATTTTTCAACATCAGCAAACCGCCCCTCTTCGGTTGAACCTAGGACGACAATAATTATTGGTCGATTTAGCCCCGGGTCTATTACCACGGCCAAATTTCCCCCGGCAATATCCGTGAATCCCGTCTTGGAAGCGATGGCGTTTGGAAGTTTGTCTATGATTTCGTTCGTATTGGTGGCCTGATGAACGATACCATTGACTGACCGAATTGTAGTTATAGACTTACCGGTTGCTTCTAAAATTTCCGGATAATTTTTTAAAATATATTCAAACAGTGTGGCAATATCCGAAGCGGAGCCGTAAGCGCCGGCGGAAGTTGGACTTTTATCCAGACCAGTCTCGTTGGAGAAATTAGAGCTTTTCATACCTATTAGTTTTGCTAGACGATTCATTTCATCGACAAAAGCCTCTCTGGGGCTGGATAATTCTTTAGTTGATCCTGATAGCGTATTCGCTGCTAATGCGGCCGAAGCGTCGTTTGAAGACGTAATTAAGGTGAAATCTATCAGGTCTTTTTTATAAAACCGCTCACCGGGATAAAGTAAGCTGTTTCCCTCCTCTTTTAAATCGTCATACGTGATATTTATGATTTCTTCAGCCGCGTTGACTTCAAAGGTTAGGGCGGTCAGGACTTTAGTCAACGACGCCAAGGCCAGCGGGAGATTTTCGTTTTTGCCAAATAAAATTTCTCCGGCGTTGATGTCTTTGACGATGGCGGCGCGGGCCTCTATTTCCACGTTACCGAAAATATCCGCTGGCTTAACTGTTTCTGGAATAATTTCAGCCGGCTCAATGCTGATTGGCCTGATCTTTACAAAAATCGTTATCAAAAAAAGAATAGCGACCGGCACAACGATCAATACCAGGGAGTATAATATTTCTTTATTCTGCCGGATTCTCTGAAACATTATCTTGTTTGTTTTCCTGACTATCAAGAGCCTGCTGTCTTTCCAAAAAGGCATTGACGTCTTGGTTTACTTTTTCAAACTGAGGCAAGTCTTCAATTTTTTGGATTCCCAGGTGCGCTAAAGTTTCTGATGATGCGAAATAGATATACGCCCGTTCGTCTTTTTCATCAACTTTTTTCCCGATTAGGCCTCGGATCAATAAAATCCGTAGAATAAACTGGGAGTTTACTCCTCGGACATAATCAATCTCTGATCTTCGCATTGGCCCTCTGTATAGAATCACGCTAAGGGTTTCCAGCGCCGCGCGACTCAAGTCCTTGGTCAGCTCTTCTTTTTGCAGTTTTTCTATTAACGCCGAAGTTTCTGGAGAAGTCGCCAGAGAAAGTTCGTCATTGCCCATAATGACAACCATGCCCCTACTTCGCGTCGTCTCAACCAGATTCAGCGCGGCGCTTTTTATTCTTTCCGCGGAAATCCCCAAGATTTTGGCTAGCTCAGAAAAAGACACCGGTTCGGCTTTCCAAAATAAAATGCTCTCTATTTGTTTTTCTATTGTTCCGTCGTCCATTTAAGTATAGCTTGGCGTGTCAAACTCGCGTGTTTGAATCTCAATATCTTCCCCGCCCTCTTTTTGAGTGGTTTCAATTATACCCTCTTTTACGAGTTCCAGCATGGCCAAGAAACTGACAATTATATTTATTTTATTTTTTTTATGATAACCAGAGAATTCCTTGAAGCTTAACTTCAACGATTTTTTAACTCTTTCTGTTAAACGCCCGATCATTTCTTCCAGACTCAAAACCTTGTTGACAATGGCTTTAGCGACTTTTTCAAATTTTGGCAGTGAGTCAAGCACTCCAGAAATTGTTTCTTGAAGACTCTTGAGATTAATTTGTTTCGTCGGCGCGAAGACAATCTGATGAGATAAAACCTGTCGGCGTGGGAAACTTGGATTTTTAAAGAACATCTCGGCAATTTGTGGCTCAACCTCTTTTAGTCTTTTATAAATTTTTAACCTTTTTTCCAGATCGCCGATGCTTTGTTCTTCTTCATCGGACAATTCAAGGGTTGGTAAAAGAGACTTTGACTTGATCAACAACAGGGTTGCGGCAATCAAAATAAAATTAGAATTTTGCCCCATCGGCATTTCTCCGTGGATTTTTAGGTAGCCAATATAATCATTTGTAACTTTGGCTAAGGAAATATCATTGATTAGCAGCTTTCTTTTTTCTATCAAATTCAAAAGCAAATCTAGCGGCCCTTCAAATGTCTCCGTTTTTATTTTAAAATCCAACGCTTCCATTAAGGAGTCAATCGGTTAACATCTCTCGGCAAGAAGGTTACTTCTCTGACGTTCTCATAGCCAAGTATTTTGGAGATGAAACGACTAGGTCCGATTCCACCGCCACCGTGCGGAGCGCAACCATATTTGAAAAAGCTCAGATAACTTTCTAGAGCCGCCAAATCCATCTTTTTTTCTTTTGCCTGTTCTAGCAATTTTTCGTAGCGATGCTCTCGCTGGGCTAAAGTGGTAATTTCTACTCCGCGATAAATAAGATCAGCGGATTTGGTTAGCCGCGGATTATCTTCATGTCGCATGTGATAAAAAGGTCTGATGGAAATAGGATAGTCCGTCAAGAAAACAAAATCGTTACCCGTTTCTTTTTTGACGAGTTCGGAAATTTTTCTTTCTTCTTCTGGCGACAAATCATCCGGTCTTTCGCTGACGACGCCGGCGGCTTTCAGCTTCTTTTTAGCTTCAAGCAACGGGATTCTCGGAAAAGGAGTTTTGGGAATTTCAATGTCCAACTCCGGAAACTTTTCTTTCAGTTGGGTGAAACCAGCAACAATCATTTTTTCTTCTTCATCCATGACATCATAATGAGAATCAATGAATCCGATTTCAAAGTCCCAGCCAGTGAATTCTGTTAGGTGGCGAGTGGTAAAAGACGGTTCAGCGCGAAAGACAGGACCAACCATAAAGACCCTATCCAATCCGGCAGAAATTGCCATTTGTTTGTAAAATTGAGGAGATTGAGCCAAAAAAGCCTTCTTTTTGAAATATTGCACTTCAAAAACGGAGGCCCCGGTTTCGCTGGCCGTATTCATTAAAGCCGGAGGATAAATTTGAGTGTAATTGCCTTGTTCCCAATAGTTTCTGAGGCCACGTTCAAGTTCAGTCCAGACCTTAAAGATTTTTGTTTTTTCCGGTTTGCGCAAATCAATAAAACGATAATCAAAACGGGAATTTTGGTTTGTTTCTTCCCCACCCTTTTTAACATTAACCGGGATTGGCAATTCCGGGTCGGCTTTAGATAAGATCTCTATTTCCAGCGTTTCAATTTCAAAACCATTAGGCGCCTGTTTTTCTTCTTTAACGCGACCCTTAAGAGCGACGACGCTCTCAACAGTCAAATTTTTGGCCGATTCAAAATCTTTGCAATCTTTTAAGACAACGCACTGAATTAGCCCGGAAACATCTCTTAGAATAAGGAAAACGATTTTGCTTTGGTCGCGAATGGTGTCAACTGAAGCTTTAATCAAGACCTCTTTTCCTATGTGATTTTTCACTTCTTCTATGTACGTTCGTTTCATTTTGTTTTATGTTAATTTCGGTCAATTTTACCTGAAATGCGGTTTAAATTAAAGAGTCAGGCCAACATTTTTTCTAACCATGGTCATGATCTTTTCGGCTCGCTCATTCGCTTTTTCGCCACCGTCTTTTAATATCTTTAGAACTTCTTCTTTCTTGTTTGCCCAATAAGCCCTTCTTTCCCGAAGCGGGGCGATAAATTTTTCTGCGGACTCTATTAACTTCTCTTTGGCTTCTTTATAGCTGATACCTCGCTCATATTCCTTTTTCAGTTCCACTTGTTCTTTCTGATCTAAAAAGAGTTTATGAATCTTGAACAAGATGCTGTCTGTGTCTTTAGGATCGCTAGCCCCCTTAGAATCGGTTGGAATTTTCATTACGGCTTTTTGGATTTCTTCGGTTGTGGCGAAAAGAGGTATGGTATTGCCATAACTCTTACTCATTTTCTGTCCGTCAGTGCCAATAACTGTGGCGAACTCCTCCAAAATTATTTCTTTGGGAAGTTTAAAAGTTTTTCCAAACAATCTATTAAATTTTTCGGCGATGTCTCTAGTAATTTCTATGTGCTGCTTTTGATCACTACCGACTGGAACGACATCGGCATCGCTAAGGAGAATGTCGGCGGCCATGAGGATTGGGTAGTTAAACACCCCGACATTGATGTCTTTATTTTTTGCCTCGGCGTCTTTGAAGGCGTGAGCCCTCATCAAATATGGCATTGTCGTCATACAATCAAATATCCAAGCCAGTTCCGCGACTTGTGGGACGTCGGATTGTTTAAATAAAGTGACTTTTTTAGGGTCTAATCCGATAGCCAGGTAATCAATAGCTTCTTCCAAGATATTGCTTTTAAGTTCTTGGGCGCTATCTATTCCGGTAAGTGCGTGCAAATCGGCCACGAAAATACTACTTTCGTAATCGTCTTGCATATCAACAAATTGCTTCATGGCGCCAAAATAATTGCCGATATGTGGTCGGCCAGTGGGTTTGACTCCGGATATTAAAATTTTCTTCATACGCATATAAGAGTATCAAATCTGAAGATTAATTCCAAACGGCTTTCGTCGAGGCATTATCGGGCCAGCGGGAACTGTATGTAGAAGGTTGCTCCGGTACCAGCTCCATCAGATTTGGCCCAGATTTTTCCGTTTTGTGCCTCTGTCATGATTTTGGCGACATATAAGCCCAAGCCGGTGCCGACGACGCTTAAATTAATCGCTTCTTTCGTGCGATTAAACTTACCGAAGATATCAACCAGTTTATTTTCTGGAATACCAATGCCGGTATCGGTGATAGAAATCGTGACGTTTTTTGAGTTAGTTTTTATATCAATCGTAATCGAACCAGCCTCTGTGTACTTTAGGGAATTATCTATGACGTTTGAAATTATCTGTTTGGTTTTTTCTTGGTCTACTCTAATTTTGTCATCGGCCCCGGCGTATTTTTTAAGTAAAAAGACGTTCTTCTGTTTGGCGATACCGACGAAATTTCTTACGACCTCGTCCAGCAGTTCCGATGCTCTTACATCTTGCAGGACGTATTCCATTTCGCCCTTATCCAATTTTGAAACATCAAGATAGTCATTTATAAGGAAATTCATGCCAGTACAAGTTTGAAAGATCCTTCTTAAAATCGTCATGGACTCGGGCGACAAGCTGCCGTAATCACCGTCAATGATCATTGAGACATAACCACGAATGATTGAAAGCGGACCGCGCAATTGATGCGAAGCCAGAGACACAAATTCGCTTTTTTGTTCATCCAGTTCCCGTAACTTATCGTTATTCTCTTCTAATTTTTTTATCAAAGTATTGACCTCTTTCCTGGTCATAACTTCCTTAGACAAGTTATGAATTAAGACCCCGCCCATGATTAAGGAAGTGACGAAGATTAAAAGATCGGAGAAAATCTTTTCTGGATTGATTGGTAACAGGGCCTTGCTTAAAATAGCTACCCAGGCGGTCAGAGCGACCAATTGAGTTACGACATTTCTGAAATCTAGATTATCAAGCCCACCCTTAATTAGGCGGACATTGGCAATGACAATAAAGAAGGCTGAAGCCAGAAACGTCACAGAAACGATAAACACCATTATTGGAACTGTCATCCAGGATATTATAACTGAATTTTAAATAAAACTGAATTAATAACCCTCTTTTCTCAAAACATCTATAGCTTCCCTAGCTTCTCGTGACAATTTTTCCGGCATTTTTATGGAAACTCTTATTAAAAGATCACCGCGCCTGCCGCTCGCGGTTGGTACGCCCAATTCTCTCAATCTTAAAATTTCCCCGTGTTTGATTCCGGCCGGTATTTTGACTGAAAGGCTTTTTGTTTTTTCCAAAGTCTCAATCTCTCGGCTAGTTCCGATTAGCGCCTCTGTTAATTTTATTTGCAGCTCGGTAAATAAATTATTTCCCTCCTTACGCAAAGTGTTGTGAGGTTTTACATAGATTTTGACGTATAAATCTCCCGGTCGGCCGCTTTCAACCGATTCCCCCTTCCCCCGAACTCTAATCATCTCGCCGTTATCTATACCTGGTGGAATTACAATTCTAATAGTTTCTTTTTTATTTGAGTTTCTGTAAGCGATAGGGATCTCGCGGCTTAGTCCAAAGATTGAATCCTTGAAGTCAATCTCTATATCTATGGTGACATCGGCCCCTTTTTTGATCCGACCGAATCCTTGTCCGCCGAAAAAGCTTCCCAGGATATCATTTAAATCAAATTCAAAAGATTGCCCGGCCGAACCAAATCCACGATTGAAAGCCGAGAAATCAAAACCGCCAAAACCAGCTTGGTTGAAACCGCCGCCACTCGTGTCAAAGGTTTGTCCAAACTGATCGTATTGCGCCCTCTTCTGATCGTCAGATAAAATATTATAGGCCTCATTGACTTCTTTAAATTTTTTCTCGTCGCCGTCTTTCTTGTCCGGATGATATTTGTGAGCAAGTTTTCTAAAGGCCTTTTTTATTTCATCTTTACTCGCGGTTTTATCTATTCCCAAAGTTTTATAATAGTCTTTTCCCAAGTTGTTTATTTGTTATCAACTTCCGCGTCTCGGACATCGTCTCCTTTTTGATCGTCGTCAGATTTTTTTGAAGAGTTCTTGGACGCCTTGTTGATCGCTTCGCCAATTTTCTGCATTTCCGCCGAAAGTTCAGTCGTCGCGGTTTTTATATCTTCCAAGTTGTCTTTACCGGAAACCTCTCGGAGTTTCTTGACTTTATTTTCTATGGAAGTTTTTATTTCAGCAGGAACCTTGTCGCCGCTGTCCTTTAGAGCTTTTTCTGCTGTATAAGCCATCTGTTCCGCCAAATTTTTTGCTTCAACCAACCCCTTCTTTTTTTTGTCTTCGTCTTCGTGCGCCTCGGCGTCTTTTTGCATCTTTTTGATGTCGGATTCAGATAGGCCAGATCGAGCCTCAATCCTTATAGATTGAGCCTTATTTGTGGCCTTATCTTTGGCTGTGACATTTAAAATGCCGTTGACGTCAATATCAAAGGTGACTTCAATTTGAGGCATGCCACGAGGTGCTGGCGGAATACCGTCCAAGATAAACCGACCTAAAGATTTGTTATCCGCGGCCATGGCTCTTTCTCCTTGAACGATGTGGATTTCGACTTGTGTTTGATTATCCGCTGCGGTGGAAAAGATCTGAGATTTGCTGGCTGGAATAGTGGTGTTCTTTTCGATTAATTTTGTCGCTACGCCGCCCATCGTTTCAATGCCCAAAGATAAAGGTATGACATCAAGTAAAAGAACGTCTTTGACATCGCCCTGTAAAATTCCTCCCTGTAAAGCTGCGCCGACAGCGACAACTTCATCGGGATTTATTGATTTGTTAGGTTCTTTTCCGCCGAATAATTTTTTAACCTCTTCCTGGATCTTAGGCATTCTGGTCTGCCCGCCGACTAAGACGATTTCGTCAATCTCGGACATCTTAAAAGGCGAAGCTTCCATTGCCCGTCTGGTGATTTCTACGGATCTTTCAATAAACTCTTCAGCGAGCTCCTCCAGTTTTGATCTCTTTAATTTAATTAACAGATGTTTTGGACCGTTTGAGTCAGAGGTGATAAATGGTAGGTTGATCTCGCTTTCCAAGGAGCTTGAAAGCTCAATTTTGGCTTTTTCAGCCGCTTCGTCCAGTCTTTGCAAAGCCAATGGATCTTTGGAGATATCAATGCCGGAATCTTTCTTAAATTCAGTCAAAACCCATTTGATTATCTTTTGATCTATGTCTTTACCGCCCATGTGCGAATCACCGTCGGTAGCCTTTACTTCCACAACATCATCACCGACTTCCAGAACGGAGATATCAAAGGTACCACCGCCGAAATCGTAAACGACAATTTTTTCGTCTTTCTTTTTGTTGAAACCATAAGCCAACGCGGCCGCGGTCGGTTCATTGATAATTCTTCTGACGTTTAGTCCGGCGATTTTGCCGGCGTCTTTTGTCGCTTGTCTTTGAGAGTCGTTAAAGTAAGCTGGGACGGTGATGACGGCCTCTGTTATTTTTTCTCCGAGTTTTGCCTCAGCATCATTTTTAAGCTTCTGGAGAATCATGGCCGAGATTTCTTCCGGGCGGTATTTTTTATCTCCCATTTTAACTTGGACGCCGCCGTTGTCAGATCGGTCAACTTCAAAAGGAACGGTCTTTTTGTCTTTTTCAACCGCCGGATCTTCATAAGCATGACCGATAAATCTTTTAATGCCGAATACGGTGTTTTGAGGATTTGTCACCGCCTGTCTTTTAGCCAACTGACCGACAAGTCTCTCGCCGTTTTTTGAAATAGCGACTATAGACGGCGTCGTTCTGTTGCCCTCGGCATTTTCCACAATGGTTGGCTCACCCCCTTCAACCACGGCCATGGCCGAATTTGTTGTGCCCAGATCAATACCAATTATTTTTGACATACTCTATGAATTATTAAAATTAAACCAATAATTTCTCCACGACCTACTCCTTTTTACCAACTCGAACGTTTGGACAACGAATTATTTTATCATTCAAAGCATACCCCTTTTGCAAGACTTCCACAATCTTACCGTTATCTTTATCCTCGGTAACCGGGACGACATCGACAGAGTGGTGTAGTTTTGGGTCAAAAGGCTCGTCTATTGGATTTATTTCCCTTACGCCGTGTCGGGTCAAGACATCTCTTAATTGAGAATAAATAGACTCAACCCCTTGTCGCCATTCTGCCGGTGCGCTTTCCCAGTGTTCTTTGTTGCGAAAAGCATGCTCAAAACTATCAAGCGTGGGCAGGATTTCCAAAATAAAATTTTGAGTGGCGTACCTGACGGTGTCCTTCTTCTCTTCTTCGCTCCGTTTTCTAAAATTTATAAAATCAGCTTTTGCTCGTTGCCAGCCGTCTAAGTATTCTTGTTTTTCTTTTTGGCAATTATGAAGTTCTTCTCTTATTTTCTTTATCTTATCCTGATAATTTCCAGAAGCTAATTCGTCGCCCGACGAATCTGGCTCATAAACCACCTCATCCATTTTTTTAGGCTGATTGTTTTTGTCTGACTTTGACATCGCGACGTACAGTTTATTAAAAAACTATCTCTTTGACCACTGTGGGGCTTTTCGAGCTTTTTTCAATCCGAACTTTCTTCTCTCTTTAACTCGAGGGTCTCTCTTCAAATACCCCAATTTCTTAAGCGGCTTTCTTAATTCCTCGTTAAAACTGACTAGTGCCCGAGAGATTCCCAATCTAACGCTTTCGGCTTGTCCGCGGATTCCGCCGCCGACGACCTTGGCTGAGATGTTGAATTTTTCTTTAATTTCCGAGTCTCTAAGAGCCGAAAGCGCGACCTTTTGTAGTTCGGCGGTTTTAAAATATTCCGCTACAGTTTTGCCGTTAATAACTACCGCCTCTTTACTGGCCGGAGTTATTCTGACCCGAGCCACGGCGGTTTTTCTTCGACCGATGCATTCAATATATTTTTTGTCCGTTTTTGTCGTCATCGTACTAATCTAATATTTCTAAATTTTTCATTCTTCCCTTTTTCAAAGTATTGGTTGGTAACATTCCAGAAACAGCTTTTCTGACTAATTCCGCGTAACCCTTTTTGGCTATAGTTTCTGACCAAGAGGCGAATTTCAGACCGCCGGGATAGTGAGAATAACGAGAATGTTTGGTGTCGCGCGCCTTTCTGGAATCAATCTTCATTTTTGAAGCATTGATAATTTGAACTTTGGCCCCGCTAGATATATGAGGAGTGTATTTTGCTTCATCTTTTCCCATCAATATCTTGGCCGCCGCGCTGGCGATTCTTCCGAGAGTTTTGTTTTGTGCGTCAATTGTTTTCATATATTAGACGAATTCTATTAACGCCATCTTGGCCGCGTCGCTTTTTCTAATTGGCAATTTAATGACACGCGTGTATCCTCCAGTCCGAGCGACATATTTAGGCCCGATTTCTTTGAACAATTTATTCGTTCGAGCGCTGTTACCAAGAACTGAAAGAACGACTCTTCTGTTGGCTGGCGAATCCTTTTTGGCCTTAGTTACCAACTTCTCAACAAATGGTCTTATAACCTTGGCTTTTATTTCTGTCGTTTTAATCTTACCGTCTCTGATAAGGGAACAGGCCAACAGACGCAAAAGAGCGCGACGAGCATCGCGTTCCCGACCAAATTTCTTGTTCCTGTTGTGGTGTCTCATGGGCTCCTAGACTAACAGTTATCTTTGAAAAAGTAAAGAGACAATTATTTGAGAATTAAGCCGTGTTCGCCTAAAACCTTTTTGATTTCTTGTAGTCCCTTTTCTCCCAATCCGGCGACTTCCAAGATATCCGCCTCTTTTTTTCTGGCCAATCCACCGACGGTTCTTATGTTTGCGGTGGACAAGGCGTTGATTGTGCGTGCCGATAAGTTAAGAGTCTCAATGCGAGTTTTCAAGAAGTCTTCAACCTCAACATCAGGATGTGCTCCTTTCGTCGCTGATTTTTGGGTGGCAAGTTCTTCGCTCGGAATTTCTATTTCTTCTTTGAATCCGATAACAGCTTTTAATTGCGTTATCATTATCTCAATAGCTCTCTCCAAGGCTTCTCTCGGTGTTATCGTACCGTCTGTTTCTATGGACATTCGTAGTCTGTTGAAATCTGTCCTGTCACCAACGCGCATATTTTCTGATTCGTAGTTGACTCTTCTGATCGGAGTAAAGATTCCGTCCAAGGTGATGGTTCCGACTTCCACGCGCTCTTTTTGAATTTGTTCTTTTGGAACATAGCCCAGACCCTTTTGAACCCTCATTTCCATTTCAACAGTTTTGCCCTTCTCGGTTATATTAAAAATAACCTGGTCCTTATTCATAATATGAACTTGACTAGGCATCTCTATATCGCCGGCCGTCACAACTTTTGGACCAGTAGCCTTCACTTTTATTATTTGTGGCTCATCCCCCTGCAAAGCGACGCGGATTTTTTTAATGTTTAAGATAATTGAAATAACATCTTCTTTTACTCCGGCGATGGTTGAAAATTCATGCCCAACTCCCTTTACTTTTAACTCAACAATTGCTGCTCCCGGTAAGGACGACAAAATAATTCTCCTTAAAGAATTTCCCAAGGTATGACCATATCCTGGATATAAACCGTCTATTTCATACACACCTTTGAACCCTTCTTCCGTAACGATCTTTGGCTTTGATGGCAAAGCTATATTATGGTCTATCATTTTCTATTGTTTTTAAACCTACTAAACGCGTCTGTTTCGAAGCATTATATCTAATAATATAAAAAAACACAAATTATCGTTTATAAAACTGAATAACTTCTCCCAAATTAAAGGACAAGTTACTTGCTTTATATTCTGGTTCGCCGACAATTTCTATCAAGAACTTCTCGGCATTAACAGAAAGCCAAGCCGGAGCCTGATTTTCTTTTGCCTTGTCTTTAAAACCGGTATAAAGCGGGCTGATTCTTTTTGACTCCTTAACGGTAACCGCGTCGCCCTTCTTGACCTGGATAGATGGCACGGTCGTCTTTTTATCGTTTATTTTCATATGGCCGTGTGTGACGATTTGTCTGGCTTGTTGACGAGTGGAAGCTAGGCCGGATCTCAACACCACATTGTCCAATCTTTTTTCCAACATATTGTATAGTCTGGCTTCCGGATCTTTAACCTTGGAACTAATAACAGAGCGAACGTAATTCTTTAATTGTTTGGCCGTAATTCCATAAGTAAAACGAGCCTTTTGTTTTTCTATTAGTTGAGCTCCATAGTTTGATTGTCCTCTAACCCCAGCTGTAGAAATACTCTTTTTCTCCGCTCTTAAAGCATATTTCGCTGTTTGAGTTTTCTCAAACACCGCGCTCCCTAATCTTCTGGCTATTTTATATCTTGGTCCGATTTTCATATTTTATTTATACTCGGCGAGCCTTTTTTGGCTTTGGTCCGTTATGAGGCACCGGAGTTACGTCTTTTATGGAATTTAATTGTATGCCCCGATTAACAAAGGCTCGAATTGATGATTCTCTGCCGGCGCCGACCCCCTTGACGACCACGTCAACTCTTTTTACGCCGACTTGCTCGGCCTTTTCCGAGAGGACTTCAGCGGCCTTGGCGGCGGCAAATGGAGTGCCTTTTTTGGCGCCCTTAAATCCTAATGCGCCACTTGATGACGCGGCAATGGCGTTACCTTTTGTATCAGTCAGCAGTAAAGTTGTGTTGTTGTAAGTTGATTGAACATAAAACACGGCGTGTTCAATTTTCTTTTTTAAGCCTTTGGCTGGAGCGGCGGTTTTGGCCGTGGCTTGAACTTCTTCACTTTTTTTTACAATTCGTTTTTTTCCCATAAATTAATTATTTCTTTTCAACCGCTTTTCGGCCAGAACCCATTGTTTTTCTAACATTGCCACGAACTGTTCTTGAATTTGTTTTTGTTCTTTGGCCGCGCACTGGAAGTCTGCGGGCGTGACGACTTCCTCGGTATGATTTCATGTCCTTGTGTCTTTTAATATTGCCGGAAATTTCACGCTTCAAGTCCCCTTCCAATTTGTAGTTATCTAACTCTTGTCGGATCTTTGTTTCTTCATCGGAAGTCACTTCTTTTGTTTTTTTGTCGGCGCTGATTTTAAGTTTGGCCAAAATCTGTCTTGATCTAGAAATACCAATACCATAAATGGCCGTTAGGGCCATTTCCAGTCTCTTTTCGTCTGGTAATGTGATTCCAAGTAATCGCATAACAAGTGGGTCAAAATCTAACAAAAAACGGCTTAAAAGTAAAGTTACCCTTGCCTTTGTTTATGTTTTGGGTTGGAGCAGGTTATATACAAAACTCCCCGGCGCTTTACCACGCGGCATTTTTTACATTTTTTCTTGATTGATGATCTTACCTTCATAATTTTACAATCTTCTAAAAATTCTAGCCTTTCCGCCGTACGGATCCGTCTTCATCAGGACTTTGTCACCGACAAGTATTCGGATTTTTCTCAAACGCATTTTTCCGGCCAAAAAAGCCAAAACCTCGGTGTTGTCATTAAGCATTACTTTAAAAGTTGTCTCTGGTAAGGCCTCAATCACCACACCCTCAACGTTATCTCCTTGATTTTCTTTATTCAACATTAATTCGGTACTTTATAGTATCAGAGAATTTATTAGAGTCAACATCCTAGTTAGCAGTTAAATCCAAGACTTCCACGTCTATATCTTGGACTTCTTTAGGAAACTTTGTTTTCCAAAAAGGCTTGATAACCAAGCTGGCCTTGGCTATGCCGGGAAAAGTTTTGATTATATTGCCAAACTCGGATTTTTTCTTTCCGGCCAAAGCTTGCCTCAAGTCCTCCTCGTCGTTTTGCCAAGTAAAAGTCATGCTTTCATCAGCCAATAATTCGCCGCCGGATATTTTAAGTGAGAGATCCTCAATATTTTGAACGAGAACTTTTTCATCAACCGAATAATCAATGACCGAGTCAAGGGCCAGCGCGCCGGACAAATCCGTTTTATTGAATATCTTGGCAGCGATTGACCCCTTTAAACTAAGAGTGACGTCATTACTGTCCTGGTATTGTTTCTCTTGGATTTCTCCGAACTGGAACGAATTTTCATCAAATAAGGCCACAAATTCATCCGAAATCTGTGATTTTAATTCTTCAACGATGGAATTTCTCGCCAGAACGACTAAATCTGCCTCCGCCTGCTCAAGCTTTTCTTCAGACACGATTTTCTTAACCCCATCAAATCCGCCGGACATTGCCGTTTTGGTTTTGGCGTAGAAGAAATCATAAGGCTCTTGCCCCTTAAAGCCCGGTATCGTAAACTCCGCGGAATCAATATTATATTCTTCTCCCGGATTGCTTGCTACGACTTTGGCGTCTATAGAGCCCGGAACTTTTTCGTCATTGACGACCTTGTAGCCAGGAACAGCGGCGCTGGCGGTTATGGTGTAAATCAACCCATCGGCAGTCTCAAAACGCGTATTTTTAATTAAATTCTGTGTTTTGTTGGAATACTCATTGTAGATAGTGATAACGCCGGTAGCTTTTGTTTGAATAAACTCCTCGTCATCGGCCACAACTTCTTTTGATACTTCTTTGTTTAATTCTATTGTTCTGTACCCTAGTTCAAAGACGCCTGAATTGTCAGCCAAGTCGCCGATTGACAGACTCTTTGAAATAACCGCCGCGACAGTCTTGGGTTCAATCGTAATTTGAGCACTATCAAGATTTGAAAATAAGATAAAAAGAGCGATTAGAATAACCACTGCGCCAAAAATTTTTAGATATCTCCTTATCTGACGGCTTCTTTCATAATTATTGCCGTTCAAGTCGTCCAGGTTCTCGCTGGATATATCCTTCATCGATTCTACTCTTACTGGTCCGGCCGCCTTAAATTTTATATCACCAGTTTGTGAGGCGGACTGGCCGTTCCGAGTTTTTTTCCTGGCCGGCACGGGGATATCTCTGATAGACCTCTTTGTCGCTGGCGGAATCACGTCTTGTAATAAATTTTTATCAACCATATGTTTTGTATTCTAACAGATGAAAGGACAAGTTATCAATCGCTACTGATGGCGGAAAAGAGAGCAATCAGAGAAAGGATGGGATCTTGTTGGGTATTAGCTGCCGGATCGTATAAATCATGGACAGAATTTTTGTTTACAATATGCAGGAACGGCTCCGAATTTATTTTAAGGTTTTGATTATAAACCTCTTTTGACAAAATGAGCCCTTTTAATAATTCGCCAAACTCCAAATCCGAAGTTAAAAAGATGGTGGACGGAGTAACTTCTTTTGATAATTTGTTTTTAGTTGCTTCGGCCAAGATAGAAATGAATTTTTGTTTGACGCGATTTATTACCGCCAGTCCATTTTCGTAACTTTGGCTGTCTAGTTTGTTATCAAGCAGTAGATTTAATCGAGAAACGGCTGCTGTCAGATCTAAAGAATATTCCGACATGATTTCCCTTAAAAAGTTATGGGCACCGAAGGGAACGGTCAAAAGTTCAAGCAACTTCCCCTCTCGGTAAAAACCAAGTTCGGTTATTTCCCCGCCGACATCAATAAAAATGAAGTCTTCAACGGAGCGAAACAGTCTTTTAATTGAAGAAATTAAAACGGCTGGATGAGTGCAGAATTTGATGTCTACAGCGTTAAACTTATCTTCAAGTCTCTTTTCCACCGCCCGTTTCGTTTTCTGGGAAATTTCAGACAAGTAAAATGAAGCCTCAATTTTTTTTGCCACCTTTTCAAAAGGATCCGCTATCTCGTAGTCATCCATTTGGACGGAAAGGATTTTTCTCTCAATGACGGCTTTTTCTTTATTGGCACCGCCCAGAATATTTTGTTGTTTTAGAATCTTTTCTAACAGAGGTTGGGTGAATTGAATTGGCTTATCGTTTTTTATTTCAATATTTTTAATCGTTGCCGCGTACCAAGGCGAAGAAAAGGCGCACCAAATTTCACTGATAAAATTTTGGCTTGGTTTATCGGAGTTCTGTTTAATTCCTTCTTTTTCTATTTTATCCAGAACAACATCCAGAGCTTTCATCATCTGGTCAAAAAAAGTCTCGGAATTGATGACGCCGTTTGAAAAGACCGGCTTTCGGATTGAGTAAATAATCATAGGCAGTTCATTCTCTCTCTGTGTGCACAACGAACCGCCAACGCTTGAACTGCGAATATCTAAAATTAGTTTTAATTTGGCCAAATTGTTTTTTCTGTTAAAGAACGGCATGATCTCTTAATTTTAAGATATTTTTGATTAAATTGAAAATCGAAATTAAATTAGAACACCCTTTATTCGCCTGATACCGGCGGCAACCGACTCTTCCTTTTGAATCTTGAACTTTCCCAATTCAGAGGTGTTTTTAACGTGTGGTCCGCCACAAAACTCTTTGGAATAAGCCGATTTAATGTTATCTCCGATAAAATAAATTTTTACCTCATCTCCGTATTTTTCTCCGAAAAAATGCAAAGCGCCGGTTTTTTCGGCTTCTTTTTTAGGTAGAATTACCAGATTGACCGGTAGAGCCTCTTGTATTTTTTTGTTGACGATTTCTTCAATGTTCTTTTTCTGCTCATCAGAAAGCTTCTGCGGATAAGAAAAATCAAATCTGACTCTTTCCTCGTTTATGTTACTGCCTTTCTGCTGAACCGTTTCTCCCAGAGTGTCTCTAAGGGCCTGGTGTAACAAATGAGTCAGGGTGTGATACCGAATTTCTTTTTCGCTGGTTCCGGCTAATCCTCCTTTAAATTTTTGCTCAGCGCCTTTCCGAGAGATTTCTTGATGAGCAGCCAGTTCTTTTTTATAGGATTCAAAATCTACTTTTAATCCCCTTTCCTTGGCTAATTCTAAGGTAATTTCTATCGGAAAACCAAAAGTTGAAAACAATTTAAAGGCTTCCGGACCGGAAATATTTCCTTTTTCTGATGTTTTTTCAAATTCTTTCATCCCTTCTTTTAGAGTTTTTCTGAAACGAGCCTCTTCATCTTGCAGAATATTGACGATTTCTTCTAAAACCAACTTTGGATAAGTTTTTTGGTAAAGTTGAACGATAATTTTGGCAATCTTACCGATGAAATCGCCCGCTAATCCGATTCTGTCCGCGTGTTGAACGGCTCTCCTGGTCAAGCGGCGCAAAACATACCCGCGATCTGTATTTGAGGGTACAACTTTTTCTGCGGCAAGCATTGTTGCCGCTTTCAAATGATCAGCGATTATTCTGGCTGAAAGTTCAGTGTAAGATTTGGAATGTTTTTTGACAAATTCAAGAATCTCCGAAAAAGAATCAATTTCATAAACGGACTTTTTATTGTTTATGGCAACGGTTATTCTTTCCAGGCCAGCGCCGGTATCAACTGACGGCTCTTTAAGTCGCCCGGTGATTTGACCGTCTGTTTTGTCAAACTGCATGAAAACATCATTCCAAATCTCTATTAAGGATTGATTTTCTTCAGCTTGCTTAAACTCTTCCGGAGTCAGATCTCCCAGATCGCCCTTAATGTCATAAAACATTTCCGTGCAAGGTCCGGTTGGCCCCGTCCAAGTATCTTTATTTGGTCCCTTAATGGCGGGCCACCAATTAGACTCAACTCCTTTTGTGAAAACGCGACGTTCCGGAATAAATTTTTTCCAAATGGCCAAAGCCTCGTCGTCTTTTGGCGCGTCGTTATTGCCCTCAAAAATCGTCACATATAATCTTTTGGGGTCTAAACCGAGGCCTTCGACTTTATCGGTTAGAAAAGTAAAACTCCATTCAATTGCTTCGGCCTTAAAATAATCTCTTAATGACCAGTTTCCAAGCATCTCAAAAAAAGTCAGATGAGCGTTATCGCCGACATCGTCTATATCCGTTGTTCTGATGCATTTTTGCGAACTGGCTAATCTTTTGCCGGCCGGATGATCCTGGCCCAACAGATAAGGGATCAGCGGCTGAACGCCGGCGATGTTAAAAAGCGTGGAATTAGTGATTCCCTTCTCATCGGAAGTAACTAAGGGGGCCGACTTTAAAATAGCGTGTCCGCGTTTTTCAAAGAATTTTAGAAATCGGCTTCTAATTTCTGCTGAATCCATCATACAGTTTTAATTGTTTTTAACCTTTGATAAAAATGTCCGCTTCTTCAATATCCTCATCTGGATCAATCTCAAATTGATTTAGGTTTACCGTCTCGCCGTTTAAGGTGGCAATGATATCTTCATCCTCGGCCCCCTCAAACGATACCTTGAAAGTCTTTTCGGTTATCATTTGTATACAGTTTTCTGATTTTGCCGAAGGATCTTCTTGGTATGTTATAGCAATTTCCGTGATTTCTTCGCTTTTCTTTATTTCAACATTATGAGAGTAACACGGACTTGGGACCTCAAGATAACCTAAATAAATATGCCTTCCGTCTTTATATTGGTGCTTAGTGTTGACGGTGATATTCGGGCGATTTGAAACCTCGTCAAGAGCTTTTTGTCGTTCAAGCGAGTAGTCAATTTTATCAGCCCTTTCTTGGCTATAAATAGCCACGGCGGTAAAGGCCAAGATAACCACTACGGCGACAATTATTGATAGTTTCTTACTCATGGTAATTGCCATTATAACATTTTAGACGATGACGCCGCCACCTAGACATTCTTGGTTGGAATAAAGTACGGCCGATTGGCCACTGGCCAAGAAATTTTGAGGAGACTCAAATTCTAACTCAAGAGTCTCTTTGTTATTATTTAACACAGAACATTTTTGATTCTCTTGTCTATAACGGGTTTTAACCCAGAGCTCTTTTTTGTCTAGAATATGTTCTTGTATCAGATTTGTTTTATGAAGTTTAACTGTTTTTACGGCACTTTTCTCTAAAATATCAGACACGATAACGGTGTTATCTTTTAAATTTTTCTTGACGATGTAAAGAGGCAAAGATAAATTTTCTTTATGAAAAATTTCAAAACCATGTCGCTCTCCGATTGTATAGAGGATCGCGCCATCGTGACGACCGATGATTTCTCCATTCGGATTTAACACATCACCCGGCACGACTTTTGTGAATTTTTTAAGAAAGTCTTTTATGCTGATGTGACCGATGAAACACAACCCTTGGCTGTCTTTTTTTGTTGCAGTAAATAATCTGGCTTGGTTAGCAATTTTGCGGACCTCTGATTTATTTAGATGGCCGATAGGAAACAAGACTCTTCGTAAAATGTCTTGAGTCAGATTCCAAAGAAAATAAGTTTGATCCTTATCATTGTCCTCGGCATTAATTAGATGATATCTGCCGTCTTTCTCAAGATTTTGAGCGTAGTGCCCAGTGGCAATATAATCAGCGCCGTTTCTCAAGGAGAAATCCAAAAAGGCACCGAATTTTATCTCCTTATTACACATGACATCGGGATTAGGCGTGCGTCCGGCGCGGTATTCATTTATCAAATAATCAATAACTTCCCTCTTGTATTCTGACTCTAGATCACAGAGTAGAAAAGGGATTTCCAATTTAGCGCAAATTCTCATGGCGTCGTGCATTTCCTCGCGCCAATTGCAAGGAAAGGAATCCGGATGCCAGGCTTTGATAAAAACGCCGGTTACGGCAAATCCGCGTCTTTTCAAAAGATAAGCCGCCACTGAACTATCTACTCCGCCCGATAATCCGACAAAAACTTTCTGCATCGGTCTTGTTATAACACATTAATCCAAATATAAAAGGCGGTTTCTTTTATGTTCTTCAAAAGTTTTCGCGAAGTACATTTCTCCGTCTCGGCCGGTTAGAAAATAGAAATTTTCCGTTGGTTTCGGATTAGCGGACGCCAGAATGGCCTCAAGGCCAGGGTTGCCTATGGGCGTCGGAATTAGGCCAGCGTTTTGATAAGTATTGTAAGGATTGTCTGTTTGGAGATCTTCCAAGGTCAGATCAAATGTTCCCTTATTTAGAAAATAAACAAAAGGCGCGTCTACTTGCAGCGGGAAATCCTCCTCAAATCTTTTCCATAGAATACTCGCAACTTCTTCTTTGGTGTCAGAAGTGGCCTCTTTTTCCACGATTGAAGCCATTATGATTATCTGACTTAAAGAATATTTGGAATTTTCGATAATCTGTTGATTTTCTGTTATTTTTTGAGCAAAGTTTTCTCGCATCTCTTCTAAGACTGATTCGGGCGAGGCATTGATCTGAAACCGATAAGTGTCCGGAAAAAGATAGCCCTCCTGCGGTTTAGCGATTTCCACGAATCGTGCTGTATCAAAACCGGGAAAAGACGCCCCCAGTCTTTGGGCCATCTCTGCGACGGTCATCCCTTCAAAAAAGGTAATGTTCTTTAACTCAAAACCATAGATTCCGCGCGTGACTCTGAAAAGAACGCTCAAAAGATTGGGCGGACGATTAAAATAATATTCTCCCTCAACGATCTTTTGGCCGTAGAAAGTGATAAGGAAGTTAAACATTGCCGTGGAGCGAATAACGCCACTATCTTTTAATTCGGCAGCCGCGCTCTTTATGGATTCGCCCTTATTGATATGAATTATGGTTTCGCCATTCAGATTTCGGGGCGGAGAAATCAGAAAAATAAAAAAAGCGATGACCAACAAAACTCCGCCGAAGAAAAGTTTACGGCTGTTAGCCAGATTCAGATTTTTCTTTAAATCAACTAATTTCAAATTGGCAAATCGGGCGGAGCCTCGCTTCTCTTTGATTGAACTCGTTGCAACGAAGGTGTTTGAGCCACTCCGCCAGGAAAATGAAAAATCGTTGCCAGCTCCTCGGAATTTAAAATAAAGTACTTACGCTTCTTGCCCAGAACCGTTCTAGAGAAGTAATCTCTTTTTTTATAAGCCTCGGGCAAATCTTTTTTGAGCGCGGCTAATTTCTTTCCAAAAAGATCTTCCCACCAATCAAAAGAAGTCTTTATTTTGGGCTTAAAACCATTTAACGCTGATGAGCTGTATTGTTTGAAACTGCCGACCATGCCACCAACGTTTGTTTTGTTAAAAGCATCTTTTTCGGCAATATAAAGACAACGAATTCCGGCGTCAAACGGTAACTTAGAAATACTTCTCTCAATAGCCGAGATTTTTTCCATCTGGCCTTTTGTTGCCAAAGGCGCTTTAGTTTTACCGGTACCCGTATCAAGTTCCACCAGAGACTCTTCGCGAATTTTCTGGATTAATTTTTTAGCGTCATCTTTCCACAAATCAGTTTTTCCAAACCAGGATTTTGGATCCTTGTCTTCCTTTTTATGCGCTCTCACGATAATTTGAATCCAAGCAAATTCTCCGGGCTTGATTGAACCAAGGAATTCCAAGGTCGGCGTGATAGGATCAATTTTTTGTTCTTCTTCGGTGGCCGTTTTATCTAATCCATAGTCAATATAAGTCATGATCGGGACCGGATCCGGTTCAGTTAGCGTTAACTCTGCTCCCCATAAATCGTATTTGCCTGATCCCAAATCAACGCCATCAACATAGTCTTCCACTTCTGCGACTTCAATGCCGGGATATTGCGCATATATTTGTGTTTGGAGATACTCAGACATATTTTGTCTTGTCCAAATATAGAAACCGACATCACCGCCATTTGAAGCGATTTCCAAAGAAAACCACGGACGGGCTCCACCTTTCCAATATTTTTCTACCGGATTGGGATCGCCGCCGACTTGGTGCAGAGCGTTTATAAATAGCTCCATGGCCGCGGGACTTTTAAAGACGTCGCGCGGAGGGATTATTCTCAATAAGGCATACTTCTGTTCGCTCAAAAAACGATTCTTTAAATAGCCGGCCCAATAATTTAGCAAGAAAACTACCAAAAAGACCGTTATCAAAATCGGCAACAAAAATAAGACGAAATCCAGAACCTGACCGAAAAGCTCTTCGCCTGTCATGGCGCTAATTTTAACATTTATTTTAAAAACTCAAAACCACTCGTGTTTATCCGAGTGGTTTTGAATCCCAACTAAGCTAGATAATATTTGCCGACCTTATCTCTTTTGAATGCTTTTTGATTCTGAAGATTAACGATGATGGTGTTTTCTTTGACGTATCTTTCTTTCAAGACCTTCTTGATTATATCCTCTTTGTTCAAAGGGCCGTCCTTTTCTAGAATTTGGCGGATAACGTCTTTTACCACTCCGGCCGAATAACCCCAATCTTTGAGCGCGTAAAGTCCGCGACCAACCAAAACAAACCTAGGATCTTTGATAAGTTCGTTGTGAGTCGTGGCCACATGAACTTTCTTCTTAAAAGTATCGGAGATTTTTCCCGATAGTTCCCTAAAGTGCATTGGAGAACCATGGCGGCGCAAAACCAAATAAGCCAAGTCGCGAATACCCTTTACGTTAATATTGGATGATTCAGCCAATCCCCACTCGCCCAGCGGATTTTTGGCGATTTTTTTAGACAAGGCCAGCCATCTTTTAACCGTTTCATCAGTCTTATATTTGCTGGAGATGTCTTTTAGATGATCCATGAAGGTTTTTATCAATTCCGATTCCGGAACGATGTCATAACAGGTCAGACCGTCACAAAGTTTGATAATGGAGTTTTCCACTGTTAGAGCCAAATTTTTGTCGGTTACCCAGCGATGAGAAAAATTATCATCTTCCTTGAATTTGAAAAACTGGTCTCCGACAACTAAAATAAAATGAATGTGGTTTCTAACGTTTTGATTGTCAGAAACACAATCCAATAAATTCGTTTCAGAAACGACGCTGCCCAACTCATCAACGACGCCCTTTATCTCGGCGAAGGCCTTTTCCGATTCTTTGTAGGAGTCAGACTTTCTAATGGTATTAAGAGAATACTCCTCAATTTGTCTGACGCGTTCTCTGGTAATTGAATACTCTCTTCCGATGGCTTCAAGAGTCATTCTGTCAGTCGTCTTGCCCAGCCCGTACCTTTTTGTCAGCACGTCTTTTGATCGGCCAGGTAGACCACCCAATAACTTCTTGGTTACATCTTTCGGCTGAAAACTAAGCTTAATCATTATTTTAAATTTTACTTAATAAAACGAACGTATATCTAGCCCTCAAAACTTAATGGCTAAGATATCACTATCCTCAAAAACTGTCAAGGGCAGTTAATTTACTACGATGTTTATAATTTTCCCCTCTATGTAGATGAATTTTTTGAACTTTCCGTCCGGAACCCACTTTTGTATCTCGGGCATTTCAAGAACCATTTTCTGGGTGATTTTTCCGTCGCAATTTTGTTCAAGCTTGATTTCTCCTCGGACTCGGCCGTTGACCTGAACCGCGATTTTCTTTAACTCCGAAACAATCTTTTTCTCGTCGTATTTTGGCCAATCGGACAAATGAATGGACTTCTTTTGTCCAAGCTGATGCCACAATTCTTCCGTCATGTGCGGAGCGAATGGCGCTAAAATTTGCAAAAATTCCATGTAAATAGTTTTTGAAATCTTCCCTATTTCTTCAACTTTATTTACGAAGATCATCATTTCAGAGATGGCCGTATTGAAATTAAGGGTTCTGATGTCGTTGCCGACTTTTTTAAGAGTCGCGTGATAAAGACTTTCAATTCTAGCGTTTTCCTCGCCGGTTTCTTTTGTCACGACGCCGGACATTTTCCAAACTCTTTCCAAAAATCTTCTTGGCCCGATTATGCCGGCGGTATTCCAATTGGCCGACTTGTCAAATGGGCCAAGGAACATCTCAAAAAGTCTTAGGGTATCGGCACCGTAAGTTGCCACAATGTCGTCCGGATTAACCACATTGCCCCAACGCTTACCCATTTTCCGACCGTCTTCGCCGTTGATTAATCCGACATGCTGTAATTTTTTAAATGGCTCATCATAAGAAACCACGCCGATGTCTTTTAGGAATTTGTGCCAAAATCGAGCGTAAATAAGGTGTCTGGTGGCGTGCTCCGCTCCGCCGATATACATATCTACCGGAGACCAATATTTCTCCTTTTTTTCATCCACCAGTGCCTTGGCGTTTTTAGGATCAATATAACGTAGATAATACCAAGAAGAGCCGGCCCATTGAGGCATGGTATTAGTTTCTCTTTTTGCTTTGCCACCACACTTTGGACAAGTCGTGTTGACCCACTCATCTATGCCGGCCAATGGCGATTCCCCGGTGCCAGTTGGCTCATAAGAAGCGACTTCTGGGAGCAAAACTGGCAAATCTTTTTCCGGAACCGGGGCAACTCCACATTTTTGGCAGTGAATTATTGGAATCGGTTCGCCCCAATATCTTTGACGAGAAAAAACCCAGTCGCGAAGTTTATAATTAGTAGTCAATTTGCCACCGCAAAATTTAGTTATTTTTTTTCTGGCCTCAGAGGATGATAAGCCGGTAAATTGACCGGAATTTATCAAAACTCCGTCCTCGACAAAGCATTCTTCGTTATTTTGCTTTTCTCCCGCCGGCGCGATGACTTTTTTGATCGGTATGGAATATTTTTTGGCGAAGTCAAAATCTCTTAGATCATGGGCCGGTACGGCCATAACCGCACCAGTTCCATATTGCGCCAAAACGTAATCGGCGATGAAAACTGGTATCGCCTCGTCGTTTGAAGGATTAATAGCCAAAACGCCATCTATTTTGACGCCGGTTTTATCTTTATTTTCTATCAACCTCTCCGCATCAGTTTTATTCGCCGCTGCTCTTACGTATTTTTCAATCTCGTTTTTATTTTTAGCTTGAGCTGATAATTTTGCTACTAATGGATGCTCTGGCGACAAGACAACATAAGTCGCGCCAAGAAGCGTGTCAACTCGAGTTGTGAAAACATCTATTTTGTCTTGACCATCTTTTATTTTAAAAGATATTTGTGCCCCCTCGCTTCGGCCGATCCAATTTTTCTGTAGCTCTTTAATTGATTCTGGCCAATCTAATTGGTCAATATCGTTCAATAATCTGTCAGCGTATTCTCGTATTTTAAGAACCCATTGGCGCATTGGCTTCTTTTCAATATCCGATCCGCACCTTTCGCATTTGCCGTTTTCCAAATCCTCGTTGGCTAAGCCCGTTTTGCACGAAGGACACCAATTTATCGGCTCGTTTGATTCATAAGCCAATCCCTTTTCAAAAAGCTTAAGGAAAATCCACTGCGTCCATTTATAATATTCCGGATCGGTCGTATTAATTTCTCGGCCCCAATCGTAATCCAGACCAATGATGCCGATTTGTTTTTTGAAAACCTGAACATTTTTATCAGTAGATACTTTTGGATGAGTCTTTGTTTTTAAAGCATAATTTTCCGCCGGTAAACCAAATGCGTCCCAGCCCATTGGATGAAGAACATTAAAACCGCTCATGCGATAAAAACGAGAAAGAATGTCGCTGGCAATGTAACCTTTCGGGTGGCCGACATGAAGCCCCGAGCCGGACGGATAAGGAAACATGTCTAAAATGTAATACTTGGGTTTTGAACTTTTATCGGCGGTTTTATAGATTTCGTTTTTTGCCCAAGCTTCTTGCCATTTTTTCTCTATTTTTTTATGGTCGTATTCGCTCACGATTTATTCGGAACAAATTATAACAGATTTATGGGAGAGCCCAAAAGATGGAGCTTTTTGTCAAATCTTAAACTCAATGACATCACCGTCCTGGACAATATAACTCTTCCCTTCTGTTCGAACTTTTCCATGTTCGCGCGCAGTTGCATAAGAACCAAATTGTAGAAGTTCATCAGAACCAATAACTTCGGCTCGAATAAACTTATCATGAAAATCCGAGTGAAGCGCTCGTCCAGCCACTGGTGCGGTTGAATTTCTTTTAGTTGTCCACGCTCGAGTTTCGTCTGTTCCGGTTGTTAAAAAAGTGATTAAATCCAATATTTTATAGCCCTCAACGATTAGATTGTCCACGTTGGTATCAACCCCAGATTCTTTTCTAAAATCTTTTTTTTCGTCCAGATTCAGGTCTTTAATTTCCGCTTCAAACCCGGCATCCACTATGACATATCTTGAATTTGTTTCCTTGAAGAATTTCAAAAGATCTTGATGGCGCTTGTCATTGGATTCGTCTAAATTTTTTCCGCCAGTTTTCTTATTTAAAACATACAAAATCGGCTTTTTGGACAATAAATGCAAACCCTTAACCAAACTTTCTTCCTCCTCGGATAAAACAACATCGCTAGCCAACTTTCCTTCTCCAAGGGCTTTATCAATTTTTTCCAGCGCGGTTTTTTCAATAGCCGCTTCTTTTTTCCCGCCTTTTACGTCTTTAGTTATGTTAGCCAATCTTTTTGAAACGGTCTCGCGATCAGCCAAAATAAGTTCCAAATTTATAACTTCTATGTCCGATAACGGATTAATTTCATTGGAAACGTGCGTGATTCTGTCGTCTTCAAAGATGCGCACGACTTCGGCGATGGCATCAACTTCGCGAATATGAGAAAGAAATTTATTTCCCAACCCTTCCCCGCCAGCCGCGCCCTTCACCAATCCGGCGATGTCAATAAATTCCACCACAGCCGGGATAACTTTCTCGGATTTGGACATGGTCGCCAGTTTTTGCAATCTCTCATCCGGTACCGGCACGATGCCAACCGACGGATCAATGGTACAAAAAGGATAGTTTTCTGAGGGAACGCATTTTCTGGTTAATGCGTTAAAAAGCGTTGATTTTCCAACGTTTGGTAGACCGACAATGCCGATTGATAGTGACATTCCGCGATTTTAACAAATTCGACTGCGTAAATACAGCCCAATTTCTACCCCTGCCTGATGTTCAACCACATGAGCGTGAAGACGGTTGTTAAGCCAACGATTAACAAAAATAACAAACCATAAGTTATGTGAGCCGGAGAAAAGATCATCTTTGTTTTGCTAAAATAACCGCTCCTTAATTTTTTAAAGAAGCTTGGTTTGGAACCTTTTATAGAGATTTGTTTTCTGAAAGATAAGATTTTGTAATCCTGCGAAATACCGATGATGGCTAACCCCACGGCGTCGGCAAATAGTTTTATGTTTATTTCTTTCTTAAAAATCGGACTTCTGACGATAAACGGTAAAGAAGCTAGAGCCTGGATATTTTTGCCGGTCTGTTGGGCGACATAACCATCCAAACCATTTAGAAGCGAGCTTCCGCCAGTTAGATAAATCGCGTCCACGGTTTCCCCGCTGTTTTTTTCGTAATAAGCGATGGCCTCACTGACTTGCTTTAAGAGCTCGTTCAAAACAGATTCAACGGCCGTTTTGTAAGAAGGATTTGGGCTGTCGCCGACCCCAAACTTCATTTTTAGTTGCTCCGCCTCAAGTTTCGTGACATTCAAAGATTTGGCAATCGCGTCCGTTATGGCGTCACCGGCTAGTGGCAAAGTGAAAGATAATTTCAACAACTGATTGCCGCCGATGATGCTAACGGTGCTAGTCTCGCCGCCGATATTGAGCAAAACGTAGTCATCTTTGTCTGAAGGTGGTAAAAATACCCGAGCCAAGCTCATGCTTTCCAATGAGAAATCAACAACCTCCAGACCTAATTCACTGCAAACATTAAAATAACCATCAAGAATGTCCCGCGAAATCCCGACAAAAGTTACGTATTGCAACTCCTTTTGTCTTAATGGATAAGAAACAAAATCCCAGTAAACTTTCTTAAAATCAAGAGGAACGATTTTTTTGGCTTCTTCTAGGATCTTAGCCCTAAGTTCGGAGCCAGAAATTGATCGGCTGATGGCCACACTCCAGGTAAAAACCTGTTCTTCCGGCAGTGACAGAACAACGCGGTTGGTTGAGACTTTTCCCGGTTTAGCATTCAAAAGTAAAGTCTTAATTTTATCAACTAGCCGATCTTTATCTATGATTTTGCCCCTCAAAACAATCCCCTCTTCCAGAGTGATTCTGGAATAAGAACTTGGTTTATGAGTTAAAAATGGCCTAAATTCAAGCAATTCTATTGAACTGTCAGAGATGCTCATCCCAAAAGCTGAGTCAATTTTTCTTTTAGCAAAAGATCTTAAAGAAGTTTTTCTCACTGAATCTAAGTCTTCTTTTTTTTCTATCGTTTTCTCTGCTGTTTTCTCCACCGGCGCTTTTTTTTCTTCTGTTTTTTTCTTGTCAAACATTTATTTCAAATCATTATAACAAAGCTCAAGCAGTGAAGGAAGCTAAAAATCCGCATTACGATTAAAAGATTCAATGGTGACCGACGGAGTCGTGGTTGATATTTCTATTTCCATTTCGGCGGTGTAAGAATGATCTCCAACGACGCTGGTAACCCGAATAATTTTATCTGGGTATTCACCATCAATGACGTAAGAACACGTCTCATCATCCAAAGTAAGTTCGTCGTCAACGTCATAACTAGAATCATTGGAAAGTTTCAGAAGCACATATTCAGCGCAGGCTTCTGCCAAATAATTTGCCTTATTTGATTGCTCATGAGCCAAACTGACTTCCGCCTCATCCAGAACCTGCATGGAAAGACTGGTGATGATAAAAAGAATAACGGCACTTAACAACAAAACCGCCGTCAAAGCGACGAATCCCCGATTTCTTTTGTTTGAAAAATATAGAAACATAAATTTATTCTGGTTCTTCTCCGGAAGTTCCGAGAACCTCGTCGGCTTCGGAAATGGCTTCAATCATGGCGTTTAACGAACTTCGGCCGCTACGACTGACTTCCTCGTAAGCCCGAATTTTTTCTTTGCCGTCCAAAATATTAAGCGAGACTTGCGTAATGACGCCCAACATTATTAAAGTAATGGCGAAATAGATTAAAAATTCCAGAAGAGTGAAACCTTTTTGTAATTTTTTTTCAGTCGGCATTTTGCTCATTATAACAAATCATTCACGATACCAATTGGTGAGGAAAGTAAACAGACTTATGGTAATCGTAGCATCTCGGATTGGCCAAGAAACCTGGCTTTCTATGACCATAACGGAAGTCGTGGCACTCACTGGTTCTTCCGTGTATTCCTCCGAAGTGGTGATAATAATCGTTCTGGTGAAATTTTTTCCCAGATCGGTGACGTCCGGATTTCCGGGATCCAATGTCCAGGTATCATCTTCGGACAATAATAGCCCATATGCTCCTTCCGCAATTTCGTCAAAATCTTCGTCCCGAATGAGTTTAACCGCCTCTAATCCCTCCTCGGCAAGCAAAATTCCTTGGTCTAAGTTTCTAGCTCTTTCGGCCGTGGTCATAATGTCTATCATGAACAAGCCAATGCCCACGATTCCGATGGTAAATACGGCAATAGATAAGATGACTTCCAGCAGACTGAATCCTCCATCGCCAGTTTTATTTTTTTCATTTAAGAATTTCATGATTTAAATTTCGTCGCAATTTTCGCCCAACTCTACAAGACCGGATTCGCAGACTGATATGAATTGCTCAACGGCGCCTTTGGTAAGAGTAATTGTTGTGATTGATCCTTCGTTCGGTAATCCCGTCCCTTTTTCAAAAGAAATCTCATTTACCGGGTCGGCTTCCGGATCAAAACTGACAGATATACTCTGTAAGTCGTAAACTTCGTCATAATCTGCCGGGACATCGTTGTAATCACCGTCAAATATCACATAGACGTCTTCGCCCGAATCAAAGGCCACTCCATAAGAACTGTCGTCTCGCCTGTAAAGAGAAAAAGCCTGGGCTTTTTTGAGGGCCGAAAAAATTTCATCGGTAGCGCTTCTGGTTATTTGATTGTTGTAGAAGTCAATGGATATAGGCAAAGCTAATGCGGCAATTACCAGCACAATGCCAATGGTAATTAAGATTTCTATTAGTGTGAATCCATAAGATTTCATTTGCGGCTTATTTATCTAAGACTTCCCGACAAAGTGTAGATCGGCAAGATAATTGACAAAGCTACAATACCGACAACAAGTCCAATGCCAACCAAAAGAATCGGCTCCAAAATTGTCGGTAAGTTTTTTGTCTTAGTGTTAATTTCCCTGTTGTAAAAAGCGGAAAGACTTTCAAAAGAGCCTTCAATTGTACCGGTTTTTTCTCCGACGGCGATAATGCTGATAAAATTCGGTGGATATAATTTAGGAAAATCAGCGATTGAATCGGACAAACTGACGCCCTTAATCAATCTTTCTTTGATTATGATAAATGAATCTTGATATGGAACGCTGGAACTTTCCGTGCTGGCGATTTCAAAAGATTCATTTATAGTTAGACCGCTCTTCAATAAAACGTGCATCAATTGAGAATATAAGGCCAATTCATAAGCCCGAATAAGTTCTCCAAAAAACGGGATTTTTAAATAAAATTTTTGTAACCAGCGGCGAGTCAGCGTAATTCTGGATAGAGCCGTAAAGACAACTATAAAGACTAGAATTCCCAAAATAATCCAGATTGAATACGACCGAACAAAAACTGCCGTGGCCAAAACCATCCGAGTTATGAGCGGCAAAGCAATCTTCATGCCCTGAAAAACCGGTATCAATCTTGGCAGAATGAAAATCGCTAATCCGGCGCCCAGTAAAATGGCCGCGCTGAAAACAATCTTTGGATACAAAGTTACCGATTTTACTTCTTGCTTCAATTGCAAGTTTCTTTCCAACCAATCAGCCAAAAACAAAAGGTTTGAGACTAGGGTACCGCTGATCTCGCCGGCGTGTACCATACTGATAAAGACGCTTCTTAATCTGACGCTAGATTCTTGCAAAGTAACCGATAAAGTCGTTCCCCGGCTGACATTCTCAATGGCCTCGCTTAACAACTTTTTCATGGCGCTCGATTTAGCTTGCGATTGCAAAAGCCGAATAGCTTCATTTAGAGTTACTCCGCTGCGTAAAAGAATAGCCAAATCTCTGGCAAAATTTATTTGATCTCGTTGAGAAGCATTTTGTTGAAAAGATAAAAATTTTGATGACATAAAATTATGCAATTGGATTTAATAATTCATTAAGAGTCGTCGTACCGTTTATCAAATGGTAAGCCTCCCAATATTCCATGGGCTTCATCCCCTTTTGAATTGACAATTTTTTGATATCTTGGGCTAGAGAGTTTTTGACAACCAATGACCTTATTTCATCGTCGAGCATCATGACTTCAAAAATACCAACGCGACCTAAAAAGCCGGTATTACCGCACATTGAACAACCCGTGCCCTCGTAGAAATTTATATCATCAAGATTCCGTTTTTTGCCGTCAGGGCTTTCTTTGATAATCGCCTCAACATGCTTATTGGCTTTAAGATAAGCCATCTCCGCCGATGTTGGTTTGTGAGCTACTTTACAATACGGACAAACTCGACGAACCAATCTTTGGGCGATAATCAAACTTAGAGACGTGGCGATAAGAGTTTGATCAATTTCCAATTCGGTCAGACGAGAGAAAACCGTGGCGGTATCGTTGGCGTGGAGAGTGGAAAACAGGACGTGGCCGGTAAGAGCGGCGTTTATGGCGATGGAGGCTGTCTCGGCGTCACGAATTTCTCCGACCATGATCATGTCCGGGTCCTGTCTGACGATGGAACGCAAACCATTGGCGAAAGTTAAGTTTTTCTTTTCGTTAACCTGAATTTGTTGAATGCCTTCCATGGCGTATTCCACCGGATCCTCAATAGTGACGACATTTAACTTTTTCTTATCAACTAATTGCAAAATTGCGTACAAAGTTGTGGTCTTTCCGGAACCAGTTGCTCCAGTGGCGATAATCATTCCGTAAGGTCGAGCAATCATCTCTTTTAATTTTCTTAGCTCTTCCGGCATCAGACCAAGTTCTTCAAGAGACAGGCGACGAGATTTTTCCGCCAGAATACGCATAACGATATTTTCGCCGTTGGTTACCGGCAAAATTGAAACACGAATATCAAACTTTTCGTTTTTTGAGACGCGATCGAATCGTCCGTCCTGTGTCATACCGTGTTCATCAGTTTTCAAGTGAGACAAGATTTTGATGAGAAAGACTATTTTAGGATGGAGATCAAGCGGATAAGATGCGACGCGACGAAGCAAACCATCAACACGAACCCGAACTCCAACGTCTTTGGTGCTCGGCTCAATGTGAATGTCCGAGGCCTTATTTTCATAAGCGTAGTCAACTAGGCGATCAACCATTTTTACGATGATGTTTTCGTCTCCACTTTTTTTGAATTCTTCAACGAACTCCCGGAAATCTTGTGGCAAGTTATTTTTGTAGAATAGGAGAAATTTTTCAATGGCTGTCTTGGTGGCAAAGAAAACTTCGGCTTTTTTACCGACGACTTTTTCCAAATCCTTAATCAATTTAAAGTTATTGGGATTTGTCGTGGCGATTTTGAATGAATCAGAGGATTCGTTGAAAATCAAGGCTTGTTGGGCAGTAGCGACTTCTTCAGGCAGATAAGTTAGATAACTGTCTTGGATGCTTTCGTGATCAAGATCAATGTAAGGAAACCCGATTAGTTCAGCCAACGTGGCGCCAAGAATTTGTTCGGTCAGAAAGCCACCTTTTATCAGTGCCTTTTCCAGAGAGATATTTTCTTTCTGGGCGGCCGCGGCAGCTTTTTCAAAATTATCCGGCGTGATTTTTTTGCCGTTTATTAACGCTTGTTTGATTTGTTCCTCTGACATTAAGTTCTTTGTTAAGGTTCCCAATCTGCCCACAGCAGAAGTTCGTCGCTCGTTCAACCAATAATACTCTGTCTTTATCTAGTTACAGTAATAATTTCTTCACCTATATCCTGATTTTCTGTAAGTGGGGCACAGACAGTAATACGACCGTTATCGTCATCTTGTAGAATAATGTATCCATTATGGTCTTCGTCATCAAACCCGAAAGTATCAAATTCATCTGATGAAGTGGCTAGAGGGTCCATCGGAATATCAGTCAAATAACTCGCTTCGTCATCGTCACCGATTAAATCATCTAAATCAGTTCCGTCAACACAATCGGCATCGTAGAGACAAATATAGCTGGTGGCATCGGCGCTGGTTTCGCATTCATCAGCTGCGGCAGCAATGCTCACAATGCCTAAACCACTGATATCGCCCTCATTGTCAATGGAATACTGGTGAACGGCGTTTAAGATTGCCAAAACATCTGATTGTCTTTGAGCGTTGTTAGCATCGCCCAGTTGTTTAGCCGGGTTGATAGCCACGATGACGATGGCTGCCAAGATGGCGATGATGGCTATAACCAAAAGCATTTCCAATAAAGTGAAACCTCTCTCTTTTCTTAATTGATTCATAATTTTAATCCGTAAAAATAACTTAACTTTTAATGACGAAATTATACCATATATAGGTTCAAGTCGCGCTAGAACCCCATGAAAGGCTGTGTAAAAGTCGCAAAAACGCGATTTTATTTAAAAATCTCAGATAATTTGTGTTGATTCGCCAACAGTACTTCCGAGGCGGCGGCTTGTTGATCCCTTCCTTCTTTAACTTTGTCTTGTATTTGTTTAGCCAAATCTTGAAAAAAATGCGGATCCTTTTCAAGAGCGGCAATAATTTTGTCCTGCTGATCGGAAGGAATATTTTTTAACTGTCTTTTTAATAGAGCTTTCATTAAGAAATTCATTTTGTTTGGGTTACGTCTATTAAAATTAACTGTTCTTGTATTTCTCGCCTTCTGTTCCAAGCCCCGGAGATTCAAACAACAAACCGGAATCATTTAATCTTTTTTCAGCCACGGCTTTTTCTTTCTCAAGTTTTCTTATTTTTAAGTTGCGAACTAAAACCATCGGCAGCAATATTCCAAGCGGAATAATAAACCCAAGAAAAAATGACACAGCGATGACCAACCAAGTTGGACTTTGGAAGTTCCAAGCCAAAAAAACGATTTGCGCCGGAGCAATGTTTTGAAAACTGAAAAGCAGGCCAAGGGCAAAGATCAGTAAGACAAAAATGATTCTGATAATTAACATAAATGGAATTGTATCACAACATTACGACCAGACTAGATTTTTTAATGTATTATGGATATAATCGTGGAGCTTGAAATGGGCCGGTAGCTCAGCTGGTAGAGCGCCTCATTTGCACTGAGGAGGTAGCGGGTTCAAGTCCTGTCCGGTCCACCAAATTATTTGTCGATCGCCAATTCCACTATATGTTGGAGAAACTCTCCGTAATTTGAACCAATTGCTAACAAAGACTTTGGCAAAAGAGATTCATTCGTTAGGCCTGGCAACGAGTTTGTTTCAATAACATATACTCCGCGGGTCGGAGAAATAATGAAATCAGTTCGCGAGTAGTGTCGTAATCCAAGGGCCTGGTGAGCTTTAATGGCGAGATCCTGCATAATTTCACTTTCTTTGGCGCTAAAATTGCCGGGGCAAATTTCCTGCGTTTCACCAGAGTATTTCGCGTTGTAATCAAAAAACTCCGAACTTGATGGTATGCGGATTTCTACCGGGAAAAGAGAGTAGAAATCTTTATTTCTAAAGCTCTCAACAACCGCGACGGTGGCTTCCTTGCCTTTTATATATTCTTCTACCAGTAATTTATCGTATCGAATAAACAAACTTGTTAAAGTCTCCTTCAAAGATTTGTAATCACGAGCAATAGAGATTCCCACCGAAGATCCGAGGTTAACCGGCTTAATAATTACTGGCATCGGAAAAGTTCTAAAAATATCAGTTGCCAATTTATCTATATCGCCGTCTTCTCTGTTAACTACCTTATAATATGGGGTTTTAATTCCAAACTTTTTATAAATGTCTTTGGTTTGTGCTTTGTTCATGGAAAGGGCCGCGGCCAATTTTTGCGGGCCGGTGAAACAGACGCCGGTAGTTTCCAGAATTTTTTGAACCTGCCCATCTTCGCCGAATTCGCCATGCAAAGCGTTGAAAACCAAATCGCAGTTTTGACAGATGATCTCCGGTCGAACTTCTCGACCGCGCGAAATCCATTTGCCCTGTTTGTCAATGACAACGTCCAAAATTTCGTGCTTTTTTGATAGCTCGTCAATAACTGCCCGCCCAGTTTTCATTGAAACCTCGTATTCGCTGGACGGCCCACCTCGGAGAACTATGATTTTTCTTCTCATTGGAATAAATTTTAACACACCAAAACCCAAGAGTTAAATTCGTTTAAGCGGACTAATTATATTTCTTCAGAAATTCTTTTTTAAGTTTGCTGAAAGTGTTATTCAAAATAGCCCTTCTCATCTTTTTGACCAAGTTGACGATAAAATACAAATTATGAATAGAAGCCAGGGTCGCGGCTAAAATTTCGTCAGCCCGGAAGAGATGCGCCAAATAAGCCCGGGTGTATTTTTTGCAAGTGTAACATCCGCAAGTCTTTTCAATCGGCGATAAATCTTCCTGAAAGGCTGAGTTATTCAAATTAATCTTACCTGAAGAAGTATAGACCTGCCCCGTTCGAGCGATTCTGGTCGGCGCCACGCAATCAAATAAATCGCAACCGTTTTCCACGGCCATGAAGAGATCTTCCGGTTCGCCAATACCAAGTAAATGTCTTGGTTTTTCTTCCGGTAAAATCTCATTGACCCAGCGGACGGCGTTTGACATATCGACTTTTTGAAAGCTGCCACCGATACCAAAACCATCAAAATCCATTTTGGAAATAACCTCGGCGCTCTTCTTACGCAATTCCTCGTGCCGACCGCCCTGAACGATACCAAAAATCGCCTGCTTTTTTGAAATCGGTTGAGCGCGATGATATTTCAAAGATTTTTTTGCCCACCGATGAGTTCGATCCAAAGACTCTCTCTGATAATGAATTGATTCGTTGGGCGAAGTGCATTCATCAAAAGCGAAAATAATATCCGCCCCAATTTTATTTTGTATCTCAATTGATTTCTCGGGAGAAAAATAATGGGCCGAACCGTCAATATGAGATCTAAAATAAACACCATCCTCTTTAACCTTGGCTGGTTTAAAATTTTCCACGATTGGGCCACGGTTTTTTCTAGTTGTCTCGGTAAAATCTTCAAGCAAAATTTCTTCGGCGTGATTTTTGGTTATTTTCGTGATGTTTTTACCAAAAGCAGCCCCCAGAGAAAAAACTTGAAAACCGCCGGAGTCTGTCATGGTCGGACCATTCCAGCCCATTATTTTGTTGAGTCCGCCAGCGCAAGCGATACGATCTTCACCCGGTTGTAAATGGAGATGATAAGTATTGGCCAAAATCACCTCTACGCCAAGGTCTTTGACCTGTTCTGGGGTCAAAGATTTGATTGTTGCCTTTGTTCCTACCGCCACAAATGCCGGAGTCTGAATTTTTCCGTGAGCGGTTTTTAAAACCCCGGCTCGTCCCAACGCCTTAGGCTCTTTCATTTTTTTGATAATTTTGAAATCAATAGCCGACACAAAAGAAAGCATATAAGAGAATGGCGATTTTGCAAAGACGCTTCTCTGGTTTAGAATATTGTTCATATGATGAATAAAACGCCCAAAAAACCAGAATATAAATTGATTAATTTTAAAGAAATTAGCCAGGATATTAATCAACGGATTGATAAAATAGAGAAAGAATTTAAGGCCGGTTTTGACTTCATAAGAAATCATCCGCGAAGCGTAACTTTTTTCGGATCAGCTAGAACTCCCTCTGTTGATCAAGATTATATTACGGCGGAAAAATTGGCCGGACGAATCTGCCGAGAATTGGGCTATTCGGTATTAACCGGTGGTTCAGTGGGTATTATGGAGGCGGCTAACCGCGGCGCTTTCACTGCCGGAGGAAGGTCTCTAGGATTAAACATTAAATTGCCTAAGGAGCAAAAAACCAATTCATTTCTGACAGAAGCCCTTGAATTTAATTACTTTTTCAGTCGAAAAGTCTGTCTATCCTTTTCTGCTGAGGCCTATGTTTTCTTCCCCGGTGGATTTGGAACTCTGGATGAGTTGTTTGAGATATTAACATTGGTGCAGACCAAAAAAATTCCATCGGCTCCCGTCATTCTCGTCGGTTCATATTTTTGGAACAATTTTGATGCCTTTTTAAGGAAAAACTTGCTTGCGAATAAAAAGATAAGCGAAAGCGACCTATCTTTGTATGAAATCACTGACGATGAGGATAAGATTATTGAAATTATTAAAAGCGCCCCGATCCGGCTGGAAGATTAGACCTCAACTTATTTTCGTCAACTATTGTCGCCTGTTTCTTCGGCAGTTTCTCTAAAGAGTTTTATGGTCTCGCTAAGTTTCTCTCTTATAATATCGGGTTGAGGCACATTTCTAATGACAAAATCTAGTTTTTGCCCGGCGGTGTGAACAGAAATATTTCCATAATCAATCAGAGTTTTCAACATGCCCCGAACATCGCTGGTGACATCTTGGATCTTATCTAAGTGTAAAACGGAAATTTCCCTTCGAAATAGTCCTTTTTGTTCAATATTAATAACTTTGGTATTCGTGACAAACCAAATATCCAAGTAATAGTCTGTCCAAATTACAAAGCCCACCATCCAAAGGATAAATAACCAGGCAGAATAAAAGAAAATTACCAGAGCCAAAATGCTTCGGCCAGAAGAAATTATTTCAACCGGTAATAATTTGATGATTTCAATAACGATTAATGGCAGTAATGCCAAGAAAAGCAAAACTATTAATTGTGAAAAGAAGATAAACCAATGTTGCCTTATCTGTAAAACAAGATGTTCGTTTTTGTCTAATACGATCATGAATATTCAAATCCAGTTATAGAAAAAGCCATAATTAAAATCAAAACTATGGCTATAATCCAAAAAATCGTTCGGGCGAATATTCGGGGATTATGTTCCAGGCCATAACTTTTCCAGTGATAGATTAATATCAAATAAATCGCGATAAAAAGAATAATAAGAAAAGCTAAAATAAACCAAAGAAACTCTGGAGCGATTGGTAGATCTATAATCTTGTCTTTACCGACCATCAGATAGAATTTTAGCAATAAAAATGATTTTTTGCTAAAATTGGTAGGTCATGAATAATCTTAAAACCGATAGTTACAAGGGCGTGAGAGATTTTTATCCGGAGGATATGTTTATCCAAGATTATATCTATTCTGTTTGGCATTCTGTTTTGCAAAGTTACGGATATGAACATTACTCTGCTTCAGTGCTGGAACCATCGGAGATCTACGAAGGCAAAACTAGCGCCGAAATCGTCTCTGAACAGACTTATACTTTTAAAGATCGCGGTGACCGCCGAGTCACTTTGAGGCCGGAGATGACTCCGACCATAACTAGAATGGTAGCTAAAAAACAAAAGAGCTTATCTTTTCCGTTGCGCTGGTACTCAATACCGAATGTTTTCAGATATGAGAGACCACAACGCGGTCGCTTGCGAGAGCACTGGCAACTAAATGTTGACATTTTCGGCCTAGACGGACTTGAGGCCGAGGCCGAATTAATTGAAATCGCGTCAGCGATAATGCGAAATTTCGGATTGAAAGACGGTGATTTCATTATAAAAATAAACGATCGCAAAATTCTGGAGGAAGCTCTGGCTGGTTTGGGATTGGACGAAAATAAAAAAATTCTAGTCAGAAAGCTCTTAGATCGAAAAGACAAAACGAAAGATTTTGAAGAACAGATGATTGAGCTGGTTGGACAAAGTTTTGAGAAAATATTGCAGCCGAACGAAAAGATTCAAGAATTAACCAGAAAACTAAAAGCTCGCGGAATTTCAAATGTTGTTTTCGAGCCGATGTTAATTCGCGGGTTTGATTACTACACCGGAATTGTCTTTGAAATTTTTGACACAAACAAAGACAATGGCCGTTCTCTTTTTGGCGGCGGTCGTTATGACAATCTTCTGACTCTGTTTGGTGGCGAAAAAATTGGTACAGCCGGTTTTGGAATGGGAGACGTGACAATCCGAGAAGCTTTGGAACTACGAAATCTTCTACCAAATAGATTATGTCCGGCCCATGTTGCGATCTGCCCGACTAATGAATTAGCTTTTGATTATGCCGCTTCCCTAGCCAACAGATTAAGAGTCGCCGGAATTGACGCGTTGGTCAATTACGACGGCAAAAAAATCGGCGAGCAAATTAAAAGAGCCGACAAAAAAGGCATACCCTTTATCATCTGTGTGGGTGATGAAGAAATCGGAAAAAATATTTTCAAAGTTAAATATCTAAAATCAGGCAAAGAAAAAGAATTACCTGTGGAACAGATCGCGGATTTTGTCTCTAAAACGCTTTCGGAACGCTAAGCGCTTAATTTATTCATGAATTACATCGTCTTTGACGTCGAAACTAAAAACACCTTCAGTGAAGTTGAATCTAACGATCCAAGAGATTTGGATATATCGGTAGTTTCTGTTTATGAGAAGGATTCTGATACTGTTAAAAGTTTTTTAGAGCAAGATTTCCATGAAATGTGGCCGATTTTTGAACGGGCGGATATAATCGTCGGATATAACTCGGAGCATTTTGATATTCCCTTGCTTAATAAATACTATTCCGGCGATTTGTCACGTTTTAAGGGGGTGGATCTAATGGCCAGCATAAAGAAAAATCTTGGTCGTAGACCCAAATTGGATAACGTGGCGGCTGGCACCTTGGGCAGAAATAAAATCGCCGAAGGACTTAACGCCGTAGAGTGGTGGAAACAAGGTAAAATTGATCAAATCAAGAAATACTGCGAAGAGGATGTCTTAATCACAAAAGAAATATTTGAATACGCTCTTAAAAATAAAAAGGTTTTAGTGAAAGATAAATTTAGCGACAATGTGATAGAGGTCCCCATTGACACTTCGGAGTGGAAAAAATCAACTGACACGCCAAAATCAACCAAGTCGCTTTTTTAAAGTAATCTTTGAATGTTATAATTGCCGGCAGTTAATCTATGAACAGAAACGCTACATTTTTTGGAATAATTTTAATATTAATTGGAGTTGTTGTTGCCAGCGGAATAATTTTGGGTCAAAAAAACGCGCCTCTTCCGGAAAAAATCAGCGATGAGGAAATTAGATATGCCATAAGTCCGGTAACAGATGACGATCATATTCTGGGTAATCCCGAAGCCGAAGTTATTTTTATTGAATACGCCGATTTTAAATGCTCATTCTGCCGGGAATTTCATTCAACAATGGAAAAATTAGTAGAAGAATTCGGAAAAAACGGAGATTTAGCCTGGGTGTACAGGCATTTCCCTAGAGAAGACGCGCTCCAAGATAACAACTCCCTCTCTACGATTTCAGCCGTTGCCGCCGAATGTGTCGCAGACATCGGCGGAGAACCAAAATTTTGGCAGTTTGTCTCAAAAGTAAATCAGGAGCTGCCCGCATCTTTTACTCAAGATGACCTAGAAGATGTCGCAATGAGCCTATCCATTGAGAAAGAAAAGTACGACGAATGTCTGGCCGACCAAAAATTTAGAGATAAGATTAAAAAATCAATTGAAGATGGGTTAATAATATACAAATACGATTCTGATTTTGGAACCCCATATACTATTATTGTCACTCAAAGTGGAGATCAAGTAGAAATGATCGGCGCACAAGATTTTTCCTATCTAAAGGAAATTGTCAGTCAGCTTTTAAATAAGACTCCTCAATAATTTTTAAGTTTGTCAGAAGCGCTGTGCTGTCGGATCTTTTCGTGCGCCTTTGATTCAATCTGTCGAATTCTTTCACGAGTAACGCCGAACTTTTTGCCGACTTCTTCAAGGGTGTGTTGTACGCCGTCTATAAGACCGTGCCGCAATTCTAAAATTTTTCTTTCTTTTTCGGATAAATCGTTGAGAATTTCTAAAACCTGATCTCGCAGAATTCTATGAGACGAATCCTGATCCGGAGAAGAAATATTTTCATCTGGAATGAAATCTCCCAGGGTTGATTTTTCATCGCCTTCGTCACCGACGGGATTTTCCAGTGAGACGGTGCTTTGGTCTATCTTTTCAATCGTGTAAATTTTCTCCAACTCTAAGCTCATTTCTATGGAAATTTCGCTTGGCAAAGGTTCGCGACCAAGGTCTTGCGACAGTCTACGAAAAACTTGTTTATATTTGGCTATAGTTTCAACCATGTGCACCGGCACGCGGATCGTTCTGGACTGATCGGCCAGGGCCCTGGTAATGGCTTGACGAATCCACCAGGTAGCATATGTAGAAAACTTGTAGCCTTTAGTCCAATCAAACTTATCCACGGCCTTAAATAAGCCGATATTCCCCTCTTGAATCAAATCAAGCAGAGTTAAATCAGGACTTCGGCCGACGTATTTTTTAGCAATAGAAACGACCAGACGAAGGTTGGCTCGGGCTAGAAGCGTCTTAGCATCATTATCTCCGGTTTCAATTCTTTTGGCCAATTCTTTTTCTTCATGGGCCAAAATGAGCGGAAATTGTCCGATTTCTTTCAAATACATCTGAATTGAATCAAACTGCGAGGGAGATTTCCCAGCCATGTATTTTTTAGTTTCATCCTCTTCTTTCATCTCTAAAAAGCCGCCCCCTTCTAAAATATCAATGCCGGCTGTCTCAAATTTTTCGTACAAGGCAGTCAGTAAGGGAACGTCGGTTTCTATAGTTGGAAAATGTTTTAGAATCTCATCGTAAGTAACAAACCCCCTCTCCTTGCCCTTATCCAACAAACCGGCGATGCGCACTTCCTTATCTTTTTTAGAAATAGGAGAAGTTTTCTTTGCGGCTGATGCGGAGTTCTTTTTAGATTTATTTAAAACTCTCTTAGATTTTTTTCTTTTTACTACTCGCTGCTTTTTTGATACCGCTCTTTTTTTAGACATAAAAATTTATTATATCAAATTTATAATTCCCTATTAATGGCGTTTATCTCTTTTGAAATCTCATTAATTTTTCCCAGTAATTGATCCGACTCCTTCTCGTTATTATTTTGTTCCTGGCGTTTGAGTTCCAGCAGTAATCGCTCGCGCTTTTTTATCAAGTATTTGAGCCGTAGATTAACGATCAACTCTTTAAATTCTTTTTTAATAATTTTTTCATCGCCATAACTACTTTCAATGGCGAATAAAACGTCGTCTATAAAATCTTTAACTGATTCCCAAATGACTTCATATTCTTCACCTAAAATTTCTCGAATTTCATTTCGCGCAGATTCAACATCAATTGTCGGATTCGGCAATCTCTCCTGCCATAAGATCAAGCCGAAGAGTCTCTTTTCCACGGCCATCTGATCTTTGCCTACAGAGAGAATGGCCTTGTTTTTCCTGTCGGTCGAATTTGAAATAATATCTGGCTTATAATTTTGCAAATCGGTGTAAATGGCTTCCTCACGGATTCCTAGTCTATCGCTCACAGCCTTTACGAAGTGTGCTTGATCTATCTTGTTTTTTATCATGAACAGATACGGTATTATTTTTTCTGAAACTTCCAGGCCGGCTTCTCTTTTGCCCTTAACTTCGTTTTCAATTTTTTGAATTAAGATTTCAATTATGTGTTTTGAATTTTTTACAGCTTCACGCCACTTTTTTACGTCGGCAAGAATAATGTCGGCCGGATCCTTGCCGCCAACTAAATCGGCGATCTTCACATCCATTCCCAGACCCAAGGCCATCTGCCATGCTCTTTCCGAAGCCTTGAATCCAGCACTGTCAGAATCATAGGCGATGACTAATTTGGGTGAGATTCTGGATATCATTCCCAATTGCCTCTCGGTCAGCGCCGTTCCACTTGATGCCACGGCATTTTTGTAGCCAGCCTGATGACACATTATGAGGTCCATTTGCCCTTCCACTAAAATTGAAAAATCGTTCTTTCTGATATGACTCTTGGCGCGGTCAAATCCATAAAGAACCTCCGACTTTTTGAACAACTCTGTTTCAGGGCTGTTTATGTATTTGGCCGTTTCTGATTCTTCCGCGCCGAAGATTCTGCCGGAAAAAGCTACTGGTTCGCCGGAAGAATTAAAGATGGGAAACATTACGCGGCTTCTAAAATAATCATACAAACCGCCCTTTTCGCCTCTCTTCACGACCCCGGCATCAATAAGCGCCGAATCTTTGTGGCCTTTCTTCAGTAAAAAATCGTATAGCTCCCGCCAACTATCCGCGGCGAATCCAATTCGCCAGCTTTTGATGGTATCTTCCTTTAGACCTCGTTTTTTTAAGTACTCTAGAGCGAGTTTGTTTCCCGAGAGATTTTCCTGAAAATGGCTAGTCGCCTCCTCCAATATTTTTTTAAGCTGCTTATTTTTAGTTTCCGCGCCGCTTGATTCATGAGTGATTTCAACACCGGCCCGTTCAGCCAGGATTTTCAGCGAGCCAACAAAATCAGTTGATTCAAACTGCTGAACGAAAGAAAAAATATCGCCCTTGGCTCCGCAGCCGAAACAATAATAACTGTCCCGTTCGGGCGAAATGAAAAAAGACGGGGTTTTTTCATTGTGAAAGGGACATCGTCCGCGATAATTCTTGCCTGTCTTTTCTAACTTTATGTATGATTCAACGACTTCCTTTATGCCCAATCGCTCTTTTATTTTTTCTACATCACGATGCGACATTACTGTTGGGTATTATTCTTCCTCCATCGCCCGAGCCGTTTCATATTCAGCCAGGGCAGCCTCTTCTATTTTTTTAGCCTCCTCATGTTTCTTACTGCCAGAAAAGCCGGTGCCGGCGGGAATTAGTCGGCCCAAGATCACATTTTCTTTCAAGCCAGTCAGATTATCTTCGGCGCCGCGAATGGCTGAATTGATAAGAACCTTTGTTGTGTGTTGGAATGAAGCGGCTGACAAGAAGCTTTTTCTAGAAAGAGAAACTTCCGTAATTCCCAAGACTATTGGTTCGGCCTTTGCTTTCATGCCGTCATCCTCACTAACCAAGCGATTCTCTTCAATCAAATCGTCCTGATTAACAACATCTCCAACTGTATATTTCGTATCGCCCCCGTCAATGACCTTAACTCTAGAAAACATCTGGCGAACGATTAATTCTATGTGCTTGCGGGAAACAGATTCGCCCTGGAGTTCATAAACTTTGTTGATCTGGTGAATAATATATTCCTCGGCTCTTTCTCTGCCAGCATATTTGAATATTTCAGCAATATCGGCGGAACCATCGGTTAACATCTGGCCTTTTAATACCTCATCACCAACTTTTACCAGCGGTGTTCTAATATGAGTCACCACATATTCGCTGTTTTTCTTTGATTTAGTTTTACCTCCTTCTTTTGGTGAAATAACAATAATCTTGTCTTTTCCTTCTTCCCGAATTTCGGAAACAATTCCATCAGTCTTTGCGATCAAGCAAGGACTTTTCGGTTTTCTTCTTTCAAAAACCTCCTCAACTCTAGGCAAACCTTGGGTAATATCGCCACCGACAGAAGCGGTTCCACCGGCATGGAAAGTACGCATTGTCAGCTGTGTGCCAGGCTCACCGATGGCTTGAGCGGCGACTGTGCCAACTGCCTCACCCAAATCAACGATCTCGTCATTTCCAAGATCCATTCCGTAGCACAGACTGCAAACGCCGTGACTTGTCTCGCAAGTTAGAGGTGATCTAACTTTGATTTCTGAAATATTTGAATCCTCAATGGTTTGAGCATCATCTTTGCTAATTAGATGGCCTTTTTCAAACATCTTCTTGCCGTTATCATCCTTGAGATCTTCAGCCAAAACACGACCGCGAATTTTCTTTGATAGAGAAATTTCTATACCGGAATCGCTACCGCGCTTTTTGATAGTGATAGATTTCTTTGTCTTACAATCCTTTTCTCTAACTACGATGTCTTGCGCCACATCAAAGAGTCTCCTGGTTAAGTAACCCGCTCGGGCCGTGTTAAGCGCCGTGTCGGTGAGGCCCTTTCGAGAACCGTGGGTTGAGGTGAAGTATTCAATCGGGCTGAATCCTTCTTTACTGTTTGATAGAATCGGAGTTTCAATTTCCTCTCCTCTTGAGTTAACAATCAATCCCTTCATGCCGGCCATGTTAGTAATCTGACCGAGCGAACCTCGGGCGCCAGATTTCCACATGTCGTAAACTGGTCCGTTTGGATCAAGAGTTGCCGGAATCAGAGCTTCAATTTTATTTTTAGCCTCGTGCCAGATCGTTGTTAGTTTTCTCTTCTTTTCGGCTTCAGAAAGCAAACCTTCGTTATACTGACTTTTGACTTTTTTAACTTCTTCCAAAGAGGCCTCAATAATTTTTTGTTTTCCTTCTGGAATTTGCAGATCATCGATGGCCCAAGTTATCCCGGAAGTCGTGGCATAAGTGAAGCCGAATTTCTTTATCTTGTCTAAAATCTCCGGCAAACCATGAAGTCCGTATTTATTGATAAAGTCGTTTACAACCTTGGACATCTTCTTCTTGTCAATTTCTTCGTTTATAAACTTGTAGTCGTGTGGCAATATAGAATTGAACATAATCCGACCCACGGTCGTTTCAAGAACATCTTTGTCGCCATTTACGTATTTCGTGCCACTTTTTGTTTTGACCAAAACTTTAGCTCTCAATCCAACAAGGCCATAATCATAAGCTGTCATGGCCAAATTTGGACCAGGGAACCGCATTCCTTCCCCTCTTTCGCCGGCGACCATCTTGGTCATCCAGAAACAACCTAGCAAAATATCCAGAAGCTTCGCGGCCACAACCGGATCACCGGAACCAGGCTTTAGAACATTTTTATCCGCGGCCATGATTTCGCGAGCTTCATATTGAGCGACAACCGACAATGGAACGTGAACGGCCATTTGGTCACCGTCGAAGTCGGCGTTAAAGGCGGTACAAACTAACGGATGGATTTGAATGGCATTACCTTCAATCAAAACCGGCTTAAAGGCTTGGATGCCCAGACGGTGAAGAGTCGGCGCGCGGTTTAACAAAACATATTTATTTTGAATAACCTCATCCAGGATTTCCCAAACCTCTGGAGCCTTTTCATCGATTAATCGTCCAGCTCCTCGGATATTGAAAGCCAATTCATCTTTCAAAAGTTTAGAAATGATAAACGGTCGGAATAACTCAAGCGCCATAAGTTTTGGTAATCCGCATTGGTTTAAGGCTAAATCAGGACCAATAACGATGACAGAGCGACCGGAGTAATCAACTCTTTTTCCCAGCAAATTACCTCTGAAAAAACCACGTTTACCTTTTAAGTTGTCGGCCAAAGATTTTAGCGCCCTTTTTTGAGCTTGATTGGCCATGCTGGAACTTGAACTGTGACGAATATTATTATCTACCAAAGCATCGACGGCCTCCTGAAGAATTCTCTTTTCGTTTCGCAAAATTACGTCTGGCGCGCCAATATCTTGTAATTTTTTCAAACGATTATTTCTGTTGATGACTCGGCGATAAAGATCGTTAATGTCAGAAGTTGCTTGTCTTCCGCCATCAAGTGCAACCATCGGTCGAAGCGCCGGTGGTATAACTGGAATATGCTGTAAAAACATCCACTCCGGACGAATCTCTGATTTGATCATGGCTCGAATTAAACTGATTCGACGGTTGAGTTTGTCTTTCTGTGGTCCTGTCGCGGTTGTGCTTTGCTCTTCAAGATTTTTTAATAAACTTTCCAAATTCAAAGATTTGAACAGTTCAAAGACAGCTTCCGCGCCGATTTCTGCTTCAAAAACAGAGCCATATCTCATTGAAAATTTGTGATACACAACTTCATCCAAGACCTGGCCTTTAACCAAACTGTCAATTTCTTGTTTAGTCTGGAGATAAAGCGATTTTAGCTTTTCTTTAGTCTTTTCATCTTGGGCGGTTTTACTTTTATTTTTATATTCAGATTCAAGATCACCAAGAATTCTTTTTTTCTCTGTTTCATTCACTTCGGTTACAAGATAACCGGCGAAATAGACGACTTTTTCAACGTCGGAAGAACTCATACCAAGCAAAGTGCTAATTCTTGACGGAATACTTCTCAAAAACCAGATGTGGGCGACCGGACTAGCCAGAGTAATGTGCCCCATCCTCTCGCGACGAACAATTGATCGAGTTATTTCAACGCCACATTTTTCGCAGACAATTCCCTTATAGCGAATGCCTCGATATTTTCCGCAGTAACATTCATAGTCTCTCTCCGGACCGAAAATTCTTTCGTCAAACAGTCCATTCTTTTCAGAACGTTGTGTTCGGTAATTGACCGTTTCCGGTTTTGTTACTTCGCCGTGCGACCACTCCAAAATCCGATCGGGTGAAGCCAATCTTAAAAAGATTTTGTCTATAGATGGTTTTTTATAAGTTTTTCTTTGCATGGTTGATTATTAATTATTTTTTATTGTTCTCATCATCTTCTGCCTTTTTGTCTGCGTATTTAATGTCAACATCTAGCCCCAAACCTCGCATATTATTAACTAAAACATTAAACGAGGCCGGAACATTGGTTTGAGTTATTGGTTGTCCTTTAACAATAGCGTCAAAAGCCGCCGATCGTCCGACAATGTCGTCCGACTTGTAAGTCAAAACTTCGCGAAGGGTATGAGCAGCGCCGTGACCAAGCAGTGCCCAGACTTCCATTTCTCCGAATCTCTGTCCACCGTTTTGCGCTTTACCACCCAAAGGTTGTTGGGTAATTAATGAGTAAGGCCCAATAGAGCGCATGTGGATTTTATCTTCAACCATGTGGTGAAGTTTAAGCATGTACATATAACCAACAGCGATGTCTTGTTCAAATTTTTCACCTGTTCGGCCATCGTACAAAGGCATTTTGCCATTTGTGTTGAAACCGGCCTGAGCTAATTCCGAGCGGATTTCTTCAACAGTTGCCCCAGAGAATGGCGGACAGATAGCTTGATAATTAAGTGAATTTGCCGCTAGACCAAGGTGTAACTCCAAAATCTGGCCAAGGTTCATACGACTCGGTACACCTAGAGGAGTTAAAACTATATCAACCGCTGTTCCGTCTTCCGTGTAAGGCATGTCCTCAACCGGTAGAATCCTGGAAATCACGCCCTTGTTACCGTGACGCCCGGCTAATTTGTCACCAACCTGGATTGCTCGGAGTTGAGCAACCTCAACATGAATTCTCTTGATAATTCCAGAATCAAGTTTATCTCCCTTTTCCCTAGTAAAAATTTTAACGCCGACGACACGACCACAAAGTCCGCCCTCGGCTCTTTTTGATGAATCCTTAACATCACGAGACTTTTCTCCGAAAATTGATCTGAGTAATCTTTCTTCCGGCGTAAGTTGGGTTTCGCTTTTTGGCGTGATTTTTCCAACGAGAATATCTCCGGGACGAACCTCAGCGCCAACACGGATGATTCCTTCCTCATCAAGATTTTTTAATTTGATGTCGCTGACATTTGGAATATCAGATGTCGTTTCTTCCGGACCAAGCCGTGTATCCCGAACATTAACGACGACTTCTTCTAAATGAATAGAAGTTAAGGTATCGTCTTTTACTAACTTCTGCGAAATGATAATGGCATCTTCGTAGTTTGAACCGGACCAGGACATAAAAGCCACAAGCAAGTTTTTACCAAACGCAACTTGTCCGTGGTCACTGGTTGAACTATCAGCCAAAAGCCCGCCTTTTTTCACTTTGTCTCCGACATTAACAATCGGCTTATGTCCGAAAGCCGTAAAACTATTTGTTCGGCGAAGGTTTTCCAATTCATATTCTTTTTTCTCTCGACCAGAGTTAACGATAATTCTTCTGCCGTCAACCGCCTCAACGACTCCCGCCTCTTCGGCGCGAATAACGCGATTTGAATACTTAAGCGAGTCTTCTTCAATACCAGTCGCCACGAGTGGAGCTTCTGTTTTTAACAGCGGAACAGCTTGTTTCTGCATGTTTGAGGCCATCAGAGCACGGTTGGCATCATCGTGATCCAAAAATGGCACCATGGATGTGGCGACAGAAAACGCTTGGTAAGGAGCAACGTCCATGAAATTTATTTCAGTATTTTTAACGACATTTGGAACGCCATGAACCCGGGCATTGACATATTTGTCGGTAAAATGTCCGTTTTCATCTAATTTCAACGCGGCATGAGCGATAGAATATTTTTCCTCTTCGTGAGCGTTGAGATAAACGATTTCGTTTGTAACTTTTCCGTCCTCAACCTTCAAATAAGGCGTCTCAATCATTCCATATTTGTTGGTTCTAGCGTAACAAGAAAGTCTCAAAATCAAACCGATGTTTGGTCCTTCAGGAGTTTGAATCGGACAAACTCTGCCGTAATGAGAAGGATGAACGTCTCTAACTTCAAGTCCGGCTCTCTCTCTAGTCAAACCTCCGGGTCCAAGAGCAGAAACAGTTCTTAGGTGTTCAATCTCCGTCAAGATATTTTCTTGCTGCATGAATTGAGACAGCTGACTGGTGGTGAAAAATTCCTTAATTCGAGCTTGCAACGGTCTCGGGGTGATAAAATTGGCCGGCAAGGTCGTCGAGGTGTCCATGGTAGACATTCGATTTTGGATGTTTCGACGCATTTGAGCTAGACCCGTTCGAACTTTCTGTTGAAGCAGTTCGCCAACAAATCTAACTCGACGAGAACCAAGGTGATCAATATCGTCTTCTATGGCATCTGGCGTATGATTTAACTCAACAATATGAGAGATGATGATGGCTAAGTCGTCTTTGTCAATAACTCTCTTTTGCAGAGCTTTTTTATCAGTCGGTAGACCAAAACGGTTGTTGAACTTGAAACGACCAACTTCTGATAAGTCATAACGATCTTCGTCTAAGATAGAATCAACAAATTCTCTGGCATTTTCCAAGGTCGCCAAATCGCCATCGCGCAATCTTTTATAAATATCAAGATATGCGTGTTCTAGCTCTTTGACCGAATCTTTGGCCAAAGTTTTCTTAATCGCCTCAACAACAAAGTCATGACCTTTAAATAATTTTAATATGGCTTCATCTGTCGCCGTGCCTAAAACTCGTAAAAGGGTCGTGACTGGGAACTTGCGGTTTCGATCGATTCGGACATAGACAACATTATCGGCATCGGTCTCAAATTCTATCCAAGCACCTCTGGATGGAATTATTTTGGCACCGAATAAAATTCGGCCGCGGATCAAATTTGTTGTAAATAAAATCCCGTAAGAACGGGCTAGTTGTGGAACGATAACTCTTTCAACGCCATTGATGATAAAAGTTCCGTGGCGAGTCATTATTGGAAACTCGGACAGGAAGATGTCTTGTTCTTTGGTCGTATTAAGGGCTTTGTTTACAAGGGTGGCTCGAACTTTAAGAGGAGCTTCGTAAGTTAGATGATTGAATCGGGCTTCGCGGCTAGTCAATTTCGGTTTCTCAAAAATCAGTTCGCCTAATTTAAGATCAAATTTTTTCCCGGAATAATCAGAGATCTCTGAAAATTCCTTGAAAACTTCTTTCAAGCCGTCGTTTATAAGCCAATTAAAAGATTCAATTTGACCTTCAAACAAATTAGGTAATTCTATCGGAGGTTTTCGATACTTTGAGAAATACTTTTTTTCTCTTTGGCCGACAGTTTTGGCTTCGTCTTTAGCAAACTTGGTGTTTTTCATATTTAATTATGCAGACGCAAAAATTGGGCGGAACTCTCCCCTTTCAGAGTTTCGCCTCTTATGATTAATTAACTTTTATAATTTTCCAAAAGCCGCATCCGCTAGCTTTTATTATTTTTAATATTTAAACCGCAATTTCTGCCCGAACTCAATCCCCTTTAGCGTTAAAGATAGGATAAACTAAAAGTAAACCCGCGTCAACGAGTTTTCCACAGAAAATGGCGGTGAATTTTAACTAAAATCAACTAGCTGGCTATATATCGGACTATAACAACACCATCACCGCCATCTCCGCCTGCGGCATCTTGACCTCCACCTCCGCCACCACCAAGTCCATCCGTTCCATCTTCCGCCGGAAACGATCCTTCATCGCTGTAATTTGCACCAGAACCACCGCCTCCCTGTCCGCCAGCGGCTTGGGATGGACCAACTCCACCTCCGCCACCACCATAATAGGTGGCGACACCTGTTATATCAGAAGAAATGCCATCACCTCCGGTTCCGCCGTTAGTGCCATCAGAGTCCTCTCCAACCGCGCCGGCCCCACCACCGCCTCCGCCTCGGCCGCTAGACTCGTCACCTCCATTATTACCTTGTCCAGCTTCACCAAGTCCTGGCGGATCATCATTATTCTGCCCGGCGCCTCCCCCAGAACCACCGTCACCGGCTTCATTTGCTGTACTATAACCCCCTCCTCCACCGCCACCAATTGCAATATAATCATCACCAAAAGAGCTATCTCCGCCGTTTTCTCCAGCATTATAAGGATCACCAGCTGGCCCACCTGCGCCACCAGAACCAACAGAGATTCCTATTTCACCAGATAAACCAGATACGCTTTCTTCTATAACGCCGCCGCCTCCACCACCTCCGGAATGTTTCTGCCCTCCTCCTCCTCCACCGCCAACAACAAGAATATCAGCATCACAGGTACCAGAGTTAACTGTGAACGTGCCGGCCCCATCAAAAGTTAAAACTGTGTAATCGCCATCAGTAGCGGAGTCATAGGATCCGGCAGCAGTAACATCACATTCTTCTCCCCCTCCACCACCTTCTTCTTCAACTAACGAAGTTGAAGTTCCAATGACAATGCCGCCAAGTCCTTGTTCTTTTGAACCAGGAGCAACTAAAGCTAGTTTGTTGCCAGTCTGTAGAGCGATTTCGTAATTACCACCATTTGGATTTTCTGGTAGAGCAGAAAGATAAGTTGGTACTAAAGCGTCTTCAATATCAATACAATCTTCTCCTCCGCCAGTATTGCAGATTTCTTGCAGACTACTATCTAAACCGTCTGGGTATTCCAGGTTATCTATGTAGTACTGTTGGACAGCTTTATGGATAGCATTGAGATCACTAGCTCTTTGAGCATTTCGAGCTTGGGCTAGTTGCCGCGCTGGGTTGATGGCCACGATAACGATAGCAGCTAAGATGGCGATGATGGCGATGACCAAGAGCATTTCCAGGAGAGTGAAACCTTTTGAGGTGTTTCGTCTTAATGATCTAGAAAAAAACATGAGGATAATTATATTGTGAACTAAATTATAAAAACCTATGTGGATATTGTACCACGACGAGCAAAATGCGTCTTTATTTGTTACCGGCGTTTTTCCACATGTTGATTTTCTTATGGTCACCGCTTAGAAGAACTTTTGGCACACGGTAATTTTTATCTTTTATTTTGAAGATCTCCGGACGCGTATAAACTTTGTTTGAAGAAATCCGCCGTTCTTCTAATGACAAATCGTTGCCCAAAACGCCCTCAATCTGGCGAGAAATTGAATCAACCAAAATCAGGGCCGGCAATTCCCCGCCAGTCAAAACATACGGACCAACGGAAATTTTCTCGGTCTTAAAAACTTTATTAACCCTTTCATCGATCCCTTCATAGCGGCCGGCGATGATTACCAAATCTTTTATAGATTGGGCGATTTGTCGAGCGGTTTTAGTATCAAACTGCTTACCGCCAGGAGACAGAAAAACAATTTTGTATTTATTTTTTCGAGCAATGGCCTTGGAGATTGCGCGAATAACCGGCTCGGCTTGAATAACCATGCCCGGTCCACCGCCATACGGCTTTTGATCAATCCGGCGCCATTTGTCCCTGGTAAAATCTCTTGGGTTATAAAATTTAACTCTAATTTTTTTATCCTTTATGGCGCGACCGATAATAGACTCCTTAATATAAGAGCTCATGGAATTTGGAAAAAGTGAGATTATATGGAAATTCATATTAAAGTTCAGATTAGCTCATTTCAAACTATAAAACAAATAAATAATTCCAAACACTTTTTAAGAAACTTCCGCAGGATGATTCTTCTTGGTTTCACCGAAGGTGAAAAATCGTCCCAAAAAAGCGCAGCTCCCTACTGGGGGAGCTGACGCACATCTCGAAAAAATAGTTTAGAGGTTTTGATTGGGTTTTTTACAGCTTCAAATCTTCAACCGCCTCGTCAACCGAAGTGGCCGATTTCTTACCACCTTCCGGCTCATTTATTTTTAGATTAACGCGAGCATTATTTTTCATGCCGACAACTCTCAAAAGGGTTCTAATGGCCTTGGCGGTATTTCCCTGTCGTCCGATTATCTTGCCCATATCTTCCGGATTAACCGTCAGCGTCAACAACACGCCCATTTCATCAACCGTTCTATCAATTTTTACATCTTTTGGATTATCAACGAGAGTTTTGACTACATACTCCAAAAATTGATAATCTAGTTCTCTTCCTGACATTTTCTATCTGATTAGACCAATAATGGCAGCGCCCGAGTCGGTAACTGCTTGCTGGATATTATAATACAAGTTAGGAGTTAAACAATCGGCTTTTCTTTTGGTCCTTCCTTTGGCTCCTCTTTCGGTTTAGATTCGGTCTGAACACCGGCGACTTCAGGAGTTTTGGGTGCGGCACCCTCTTCGGCTTTTACTTCTTTTTTGATTGGGCTTTTCTTCGGCAAAACATTGATTTTTTTACCAACAATAATTTTCTTATTTATAAAAAGGTTGTTTATGGTATCCGAAAGTTTGGCCCCTTTTGATATCCAGTATTGAGCTCTGTCAGAATCAATTTTGGTTTGGTTTTTATCTCGAGCGTCATAAGAGCCTAAAACTTCCAAAAACTTTCCGCTTTTTGAGCTATTCTTTGAATCGGTCAAAACAATGCGAAAAGTCGGTTCGTTCTTCTTGCCAACTCGTTGCAACCTTATCATTAACATGTGCGTCATACTAGCAAGTCTCCTTTGTCTCGTCAACATAAATCTGATACAGTTTTATGATAATAAATATGACTAAAGGAAAAAGAGAAATAGAAGGCAAAATTTCCACTACGGGAAAAGGCTTAGGTTTTATTGAGAACCCGCAAGGCGGCGAAGACATCCTCATAAAAGCAGACAAGATAAACACCGCCCTGCCGGGAGATAAGGTCAGGGTTGTTCTAACCGGTGAGCGTGATAACGATAGATTGTTAGCCGAAGTGGTCGCAATTTTGAGTCGGGCCAGAGAACAATTTGTCGGCACTGTACAAAAAAACGAAAATATCTCAACCATCAAACCGGCCAATCCTAAAATTTACACCGATTTCATTTTGACAAATTCCGATTCGGAGAAAGTTAAACAAAACGATAAGGTCCTGGTTAAGTTTGTGCGCTGGGATAAGGGCGAACCGGGCCCGGAGGTCAGTTTATTAAAAGTTTTCGGCCAGAAAGGAATTCATGAAGTTGAAATACAGTCAATAATTTTTGAAAAGGGATTTGATTCCAGATTCCCAACAGCGGTTGAAGCAGAAGCCGAACAATTGAAAATAAACTGGTCGAAAATTCCTGAGGACGAAATTCGCAAAAGACGCGATTTGCGTGATGAAAATGTCATGACCATTGACCCGATTGATGCGAAAGACTTTGACGACGCCATTCACTACAAACAACTGGCCAATGGCAATCTTGAAATCGGAGTTCATATCGCCGACGTATCGCATTATGTTAGGTTGGGTACCGCTCTTGACGAAGAAGCTTTCCAAAGAGGTTCGTCGGTTTACTTGGTGGACAGAACAATTCCGATGTTGCCAGAAATTCTATCCAACGATTTGTGCAGCCTTAATCCTAACGAAGAAAAACTTTCTTTCAGTTCAATTTTTGAAATGACCAATGACGGCAAAGTTACCAATCGCTGGTTTGGCAAGACAATCATAAAATCAAAAAAAAGATTCACTTATGAGGAAGCTCAAGCGGTATTAGATGCTAAACAGGGTCCTTTTTACGAAGAACTGGAAACATTAAATCGTCTAGCAAAAATTTTGAATAAGAAAAATAAATTGGAAGGCGCCATTGAATTTGAAAAAGATGAAATAAAATTCGTCTTGGACAAAGATGGCCGACCAATCCAGATAATCAAAAAGGAGCCACTAGAAACTCACAAATTGGTAGAAAATATGATGCTCTTGTCTAACCGCGAAGTCGCTAAATTCATCCATGACAGGGGTCAAAAATTAGGCGGTGAGCAAAACACCCTGATGTACCGCGTTCACGATGTTCCAAGCAAAGAAAAAATTTCCGATCTGGCGATTTTCTTGAAGGCCCTTGGTTATCACTTAAAGACAAATTCCGCCGGTGAAATTTCGGCCAAAGATTTAAACGATTTGTTCGCCGAGATTGAGGGAAGAGACGAAGAACAATTGATAAAATCGGCCGCCGTAAAGACGATGAGCAAAGCGATTTATTCAACCGAAAACACCGGGCATTTCGGCTTGGCTTTTGAACACTACACTCACTTTACTTCTCCAATTCGAAGATACCCTGATTTGCTAGTTCATCGGATTTTAGAAAAATTTTTAAACGATCAGAAATTAGATAAAAAAGAAATTCTGCGACTGGAAAGAGGAGCCGAATTGGCCACTGAAAGAGAAATCGCCGCGGCTGAAGCAGAAAGAGAATCAATAAAATACAAACAAGCCGAGTATATGGCCAATCATATCGGAGAAATTTTTGATGGAGTAATTTCTGGCGTGGCTTCGTGGGGAGTTTACGTTCAGTTAAAAGATACTCTGTCAGAAGGAATGGTTCATATTTCAAAACTTGGCAGCGATTACTTCAGATTAGAAGAGAATAAATATCAAATAGTCGGCGACAAAACTAAAAAAGTCTTTAAATTGATGGATTCCGTCAAAGTAAAAATTGACTCAATTGACATGGATCGTAATGCCATTAACATGAGTTTGGTGCGATAATCCACTGGAGCCGATATCTCTACTTTGCCCACTGAGTTCCTTCGTCAAAAGCCACTGACAACAGCTGAGAAGCTCCGCCGATCATGGTAACTCCGTATAAAACACCGGCGCGACTCATAGTTTCGCGATTATGAGTAATTAAAATTAGCTGAGAACTTTTGGAAAGATTTTCTATCATATCGCCATATTTTCGGCTGTTGGCTTCATCGAGAGCGGCGTCAGTTTCATCCAAAATAATGAACGGTGGTGGATTAACTTGAGAAATAGCAAACAACAAGGCAATGGAAGTTAGAGCTCTTTCTCCACCGGAAAGCATCATCAGGCCGTTTATCTTTTTTCTTGGCAAATTAACTTTTATGTCAATTCCCTCTTCTGGTTCCTCTTCTTCCTCCGGTGCCGATTCAAGGTCGCCTTCATCAAACGACAAGTCAGTTTCTTTTCTTCGGCGGATTTCAGTCTTTATAACTTTGATTCCGGCCGTACCGCCGCCGAACATTAGTTCAAAGAACTTTTGAAATTCATTGTTTATTTTTGCTACGCCCTCGTGAAACTTAGTTTCAATTTTCTGTCCAAGTTCTTCAATCAGACTTTTTAGAGAAATAGAGGATTTCTCCAGGTCTTCAATCTCCCGAGCTAAAAATTCATCTCGTTCGGACGCGTCTTTATATTCGCGCAGGACGTCCTCGCTGACCACGCCGCCAGCTGATTCTTCAACACGAATTTTCAGGCGTTCCAATTTTTTGCGCTTTTCAAGCTGCTCTTCTCTGGAAATTTCAGGGCTTTCGACGGAAATAGGCGCAGACTCGTAATTTAAGACCTCTCGACCGACCAAGACAACAGCTTCGGTCAATTCCTGCTTGAAGGCCGTCTCGTCGCGATTGAGCGTGTCTATAGCAATGGAATGTTTAGAAATCTCCTGTTGAATGTCATTTTTCTCTGACATTAATGTGACAATCTTTTTTTCGGCCGCCAAAGAGCTTGATTTGTCTTGATCTAACTTTTGTCGAAGATTTTTAATTTCCTCGCGGCAAAAACTTTCTCGGTTTTTTATGGAATCAAGCGCCGAATTAATTTCCTCTTTTCTCTCGCGACATTTCTCGACTTCCGCTTGCATCTCGTCCACTGGACCATGACCGGCTATTTTACTGATCAAAAACTCTTTGACGAAATTGATAATTTTCTTAACAACCTCTCGCAAAATGGCCACGTCTGAAGCTCCGGCGGATTCTTTATCAAGGTCTTCAATTTTATTTTTAATTTCATTAAGCTCCGACTTGGTTAATGAGACCGATTTATCTTCAGCTTTTTGTTTTTCAATAAGTCTTGTTAAAGAAGAAAGCTGTCCTTCAATTCGGCCATCTTCTTTCAACAGATCTTCTTTTTCTTTGGTAATAGAAGAGATCTGATTCTCTAGATCTTTTATCTTAATCGTCAAATCATGATGAGTTTGATTTTGCGTTAACTTTTCCGCAGCGGCGATTTCTGTGGCTATTTCGCGCAAACGTTTTTGCGGACCATCAATATTTTTTCCAAGTTCGGCTTTTTTAGATTTCAAATACTCGGTTTCAGTCTTCAAATACTCTTTGTAAAAAGTCAGCAAAGTTCCCTTTAACTTCTCGCCCTCTTCTATCTTCTCAACTTGCTTTTTCAGGAATTTAATATGTGGAGCAATCTCCCTTCTCAACGACTGAACCTGTTTGATATTTTCCTCCGTTTTGATCAGTTTTCTTTCGCTTTCAACTTTTTTATATTGAAAAATTTTAAGTCCGAGAGCGTCTTCTAGCATGGTCTTCCTCTCTTTTGGACTTGAGCTTAAAATGCGGTCCGCTTCGCCTTGAGAAATAATATGGTGGCCGCTAGAACCAATATTGGCCGAGGCCAAAAGTTCAATTAGATCTTTCAAGCGAACCTCCGAGCCATTAATTATGTACTGATTTATGCCATCTCGATGAACAATTCTCTCTAAGGTAACGTCCTCAAAATCAACCGGCAAAATCTTTCTGGAATTATCAAAAACTAGTTTAACAGAAGCTCGGGATTGTCTGGGCAGAGTCGGCGTACCGCTAAAAATTAAGTCTTCACCTCTTTTCCCGCGCATGGATTTAAAAGACTGCTCACCAAGAACAAAACGAAAGGCCTCGGCAATGTTTGATTTGCCCGAACCATTCGGTCCAACAATAGCGGAAATGGGAAAATTGAATTTGAGATTCGCCTTTTTGGCAAAGGACTTGAAACCGAGGATTTCTAGCTCTTTCAGGTACATTAGAAAGGTATTATAACAGAGCCGAATTTATTTTGAAGAAGCGGCTTCTTCCAGCAACACCTTCTGAGCCACACTTTGTTCGGCTTCCTGTTTGGATTTCCCCTGACCAATATTGATTTCTTTTTCGCCATAGAATAGGGCAACAGTGAACTTTTTGTCATGGTCCGGGCCTTCTTCTTTTATAGTTTTGTAAGTCGGAGTAATTCCTAATTTTTCTTGAACTATTTCTTGTAATTTGCTTTTGGCGTCAATCCAAGAACCTTGAGTTAGAATTTCTTCCAATCGACTCATAAGGTTTTGATAAATAAATAATTTGGCTCGTTCGTACCCTTGATCCAGATAAATGGCGCCAATAATTGATTCAAAAGTGTTGGCTAAAATATATTGTCGAGCACGACCCCGATCTTTAGCTTCACCTTTAGATAACAACAAATATTCATTTAAACCAAGCTCGTTGGCGACATTGGAAATCGTTTGGGTGTTGACCAGCGAAGCGCGTAAAGCCGTCAGATCGCCCTCGGTTTTATTCGGAAAGCTACGATATAAGTAATCGGTTGTAGCCAGTTCCATAACCGCGTCACCTAAAAATTCCAGACGTTCATTATGTTGAAGATTGCTGCCGCGGTTTTCATTCAAATAAGAACGGTGAGTAAAAGCCTGTTTTAACAGACTCTCATCATTAAAATCTACGCCGAGCTTTTCAGCTATTTTTTTGTAATTCATTTAAGTAGTCGTTACTCGGACATTTATTTCCGCTAATTTCTTCAACGCCTTAGTAACTAGAGGCAGAATATCATCATAAAAATTAAGGTCAAGGATGTCGGCCAGCTTAAACCACTGCGCGTTATCAAGACCGCCAGACTGACTCAATTTAAGTTCTTCAAATTTGGACTTGGCTAAAAAGTAAACAACTTGCTTACGGTGCTGTCCTTTTTCCGGATGATTGGCAACGTATTCGTTCTCCCCGATTCTGTCAACGATTTCTATGTCCAGACCAAGTTCTTGCTTAATGGCGCGAACGGCCCCGACCTCGTCGGTTTCACCAGACTCAATTCCACCTTTTGATAAAGTCCAGTGGCCGAAAACATCATGCACCAAAGCAATATAGATTCCTCCGTCATGAACAGAATAAATAACCGCGCCGGCCTTTTTCTCAACAGGCATCTGTTCAAAAGGTATATCGCGACGCTTTTTGGATTTTGATTCGTCTTTACCTGGCTCTCCCAGCTCTTTATAAACTGCGCCTAAAACGCCGTTAACAAACTTACTGGAAGATTCGCCGCCGAAAGTTTTAGCCAATTCAATAGCTTCGTTTATGGCGACTTTAGACGGGACTTCTTCTCGGTCAGCAAAAAGCAGTTCGGCCAGACCAATACGCAAAATATTTCTATCAACAATGGAGATTTTATCTAGGGGCCAATCGGGCGCGGCTTTGGTAATAATTTTATCCAGCTCGGATTTTTTGGCCAGAACTGTTTCAAGCAACTTCTTCATAAAGGGCGCGTCGCTGATTCCCGGAGCAAATTCCGTAGCATTGCGCAAAATAGTTTCATCAACATCAAATTTGGCATCTCCCCGAAAATCCCATTCGAAGAGAGACTGCAACACTATTGATCGTGAAAGGTGCCGATTCGCCATGCTTTTAAGGTACAGGACAATTTTAACTTTTTATACAGAAAAGTAAAGGGAAAATTGGCAAAACACTTTTTCGAGACACGCGAGAGTCTCTCAAAAGTGTTTTGCCAATTTCCTATTTCTTTTCTGTCTCTTCTATCTTCTTGGCTTTCTTAGTAAGCTTCTTAGTTAAATCAAGAACCTGTTTTCCTTTGTACATTCCAGAAATCGGAGAAACACGATGGCGCAACGATAGAGCGCCATTTTGGTCGCGAGTTAACGCCGGCTTGCTCAATTTAATATGAGATCGGCGATTACCCGTATGAGAACTATTGCTACGCATTCTTACAACCATAGTGACCAAGAGTTTAGCAGAAGCAAAAAACAAAGGCAAGTAGCTGTGGGTTTAAACACTTATTATCCCCTTACAAAAACTCTTTCTATGAATAGAACTTAGTCCAAGTTTTCTAATCGCCCGGCGATGGGCCAGAGTTCCATAACCTTTATTATTTTTAAAATCATATTGGCGATATTTTTTAGGAGATTTCTTCGCCAACCGAACCATAAAATCATCACGCCGAACTTTAGCCACAATAGAAGCTAAGGAGATGATTGGTTCCTTTTCATCGCCACGAATAATGGTCTTTTGTTTTTTAAATCTTTTTGGCGCGAACAAAGACCCGTCTAATAAAATAGCCGCGCTACTCGGAATTCGCAATTCCCGAAGTCCGGCATTTAAAGCTTTGGCAATGGCCGAGCTAATACCAATGCGGTCAATCTCTCGGGCCGAAACCGTTTGATAAGAAAAATCCAAAAGCTCTTCCTTTTGCCATCTTCTTATTTTAGAAAACCAAGTCTGTCTCTTTTTTTCTGATAATTTTTTTGAATCACGCAAAAATTTTCTTTCGAGCGATTTTAGAAATCGGCCATAATTCCCCGCTAACATCTTTAAAACACAGACTGAAACCGGTCCCGCCAACGGGCCGCGACCGACCTCATCTATACCGACAATTATTTTCTGCACCTTTTTCTTATACATTTTTTGTTGTGAAATGTTAAAAAATTTTGCGAAATACTCTTCGGACTCTTATAATACCAGCATGAAATTGAATCCGACACATCTCCATGTCCACAGCCATTATAGTCTTCTGTCGGCTCTGCCCAAAATTCCGGAGTTGGTCGGACGAGCTAAAGAACTTGGAATGATGGCCCTGGCGCTAACAGATAATGGTAATTTGTACGGAGCAATTCCCTTTTATCAAGAGTGCATTGAAAACGAAATAAAGCCGATTCTGGGTGTTGATTTTTACGTGGCCAACAGAACTCGTCACGACAAAGAGCCGCGAATAGACACGGCCCGCAGCCGATTAGTTTTACTGGCCAAAAATAAGGTCGGCTATAAAAATCTGATTAAACTCGTTACTTATTCGCACCTGGAAGGTTTCTATTACAAACCAAGGATAGACAAAGAACTTATCCAAAAATATTCGTCCGAATTGATCTGCGTCTCTCCCGCTTTTGGTGGCGAAGTCGCCAACGCCCTGCGAGTAAATGATTTTGATAAAGCTAAGCAAATTATAAAGTTTTACGAGGAACAGTTTGGAAAAGAAAACGTTTTCATGGAAATCTGTCATCATCCAGAAATTGAAGACTTCGCCGAATTGACGCAAAAGATAAAGACTTTTGCGCGAGAAAATAATTTTCAACTGGTTGCCAGCCAAGACGTTTATTACATGAATGAGGATGATAAAGAAGCTCGCCGAACTTTGTTGATGGTTCAATCAAGTTTCGGCGGCAGCGATTCAACTTTTATGCGCGACAATGCTGATTTCTCTTTCATCGGTCCGGAAAAAATGACCGAACTTTTCAAAGATGAGCCGGAAGCTCTGCAAAATATTCAGAAAATCGTGGATGCTTGCGATTTGGAAATTGAGATCGGTAAGTGGAAATTTCCGGATTTCAAAATTGAGAGTGGCTTAACTTCAGATGAAGAGCTTAAAAGACTGGCTTATGAAGGAATAGGTTTTAGAGGAATGGAAAAATCACCGGCGGTGATTGATAGAATAAATTACGAATTGGAAATCATCGCCACGAAAGGTTATTCAAATTACTTTTTGGCAGTGGCCGATTTTTTGCGGGCGGCGAGGGAGAAAGGAATCTTAAGCAACACCAGGGGTTCGGCGGCGGGTTCCTTAGTTTCTTATTTAATTGGGATTACCACGGTTGATCCAATAAAACTGAATCTGCCGTTTGAACGATTTCTGAACCCGGAGAGGCCCTCGGCACCAGATATAGATATGGACATCGCCGACAATCGTCGTGATGAATTGCTAGATTACGTCAGAGAAAAATACGGCAAGGATCGCGTAGCACAAATCGGGACTTTCGGAACGATGATGGCGCGTGGTTCAGTTCGCGACGCAGCCAGAGCCATGGGTTACGAAGTGCGCGTCGCCGATAGAATCGCCAAATTAATTCCTTTTGGCAAACAAGGTTTCCCGATGACTATTGATCGAGCCTTGGAAGAGGTTCCGGAATTAGCCACTGTCTATAAATCTGAAAACGACGCTAAGAAAATCCTAGACATGGCCAGAAAAATTGAGGGTTGCGCCCGCCATATTGGCGTCCACGCCGCCGGCGTGGTTATCTCTCCGGACCCGCTAATTGAAGACGTGCCTTTACAATATGACCCAAAAGGAAGCGAGAAGCTAATTACCCAATATGATATGTATTCGGTCGGCGAAGACGGTATTGGACTTTTGAAATTTGACTTTCTGGGACTAAAAAATCTGACGATCATGGCCGAAACTCTAAGACGAATTGAAATTATTCATGGGGAAAAAATTGACTTAGATAAGATTCCGTTGGATGACAAAAAGACTTTTGAAATGCTGACGCGCGGAGAAACGGCGGCGACCTTTCAATTAAACGGTCAAGGTATGACCAGATTCTTGAAAGAGCTTAAGCCGACGAACGTTAACGACATCAATGCCATGGTGGCGCTTTACCGACCAGGTCCGATGGCTTTTATCCCGGATTACATTGAAAGAAAACATAATCCGCAAAAGGTTAAATACATTGATGCACGTTTCCAAGAAATTCTAGAGCCGACATTCGGAATCTTGATTTACCAAGACGATATTATGATGATCGCGGTTAAATTCGCCGGTTATTCTTGGGGAGAAGCCGATAAATTCCGCAAAGCCATGGGAAAGAAAATTCCGGAGATCATGGAGGCGCAGAAAGAGAAATTCGCCCTAGGTTGCAAAAAACACAGCGGTTTAAACGACGGACAAATCAAAAAGCTTTGGGAATCAATTGAAACTTTCGCCGCTTACGGATTCAACAAGGCCCACGCGGCTAGTTACGGGCGAATCGCCTATTTGACTTCTTATCTAAAAGCGAACTATCCCGTTATTTACATGGCCGCTGTTTTAACGGCTGATTCGGGAGATGTGGATAAAATCGCCGAAATGGTTGAAGAAGCTCGGCGGATGAATATTGAGGTTCTGCCTCCGGATATCAATGAAAGCTTTACCGATTTCACGGCTCTGGTAAACAAATCGGTGGATGAAACAACAAACAAAGCGGAGGATGAAATAATAGATAAGGTTCACGGAGAAAAAACAATAAGTGGCGAAAAGTCAAAAATTCGATTCGGCCTGACCAGCATCAAGAATTTCGGCGACGGCATCGCTCACTCAATTATCCGCGAGAGAAAACAAAACGGCTCTTTCCAATCATTGGAAGATTTTCTCCACCGAATAAACGATCGAAATCTTAATAAGAAATCGCTGGAAGCTCTAATTAAAGTTGGCGCCCTAGATAAATTCGCCGACCGTGGCGAACTAATTGGAAATCTGGAAGAACTTCTGCATTATTCAAAAGAAGCGAACGGTAATGGCTTAAAAAATCAAAATTCTTTGTTTGCCGGCTCAGAAACAGTTCTGCCAAAGTTACGGCTTAAAAAAACCGCACCAGTAAGCGATTCAGAAAAGCTGGCCTGGGAAAAAGAACTGCTTGGTCTTTATATTTCCGGACATCCGCTTGATAAATTCCGTGCCAAATTGGAAAAGACCCCGCCTATTAGAAAAAGCAAAGAACGACTGAAACCGGGAATGACTGCCGTTCTGGCCGGACATATTGACGATATCCGGATCATTAGGACAAAAAACAACAGTGAGATGGCTTTCGTGAAAGTCAGCGATTTGTCGGACAAAATAGAGGTCGTGGTCTTTCCAAAAATATTTGATAAATATAGAGATATAATTCAGCCCAAAAATTGTTTAGCCATCAAGGGCAAGTTGTCCGACAGAAATGGCGAAATTGGACTGATCGCCGATGTTCTGAAGGCGCTTTAATATGAATTTACATCTCCGCTATTTTCGGGCATAATTCACCCCATATGAATAAAGAAGACAAGATATTTAAGATTCGTCATTCGCTGGCTCATTTATTAGCTATGGCAGTATTAGATTTTGACCCCAAGGTTAAGGTCACCATCGGGCCAGTTATTGATAACGGTTTTTATTATGACTTTGATTTCAGTGACGGTAAAACTCCGACTGAAAAAGACTTAAAAACTTTTCAAAAAACCATTAAAAAACTTATCAATAAAAAGCTTGATTTTGAGAGAAAAGAGGTTTCAGAAAAAGAGGCGCGCGAAATTTTTAAAGACAATCCATATAAACTAGAGTTAATTGACGAGATTGTTAATGACGGGCAAAAAATTTCTATTTACTCAACCGGAGATTTTGTTGACTTGTGTTCCGGCCCTCATATAGAGAACACCAAAGAGATTGACGCCGAAGCTTTTGAAATCAACAAAATGGCTGGCGCCTATTGGCGAGGCGATGAAAAAAATAAGATGTTGACTCGTATTTACGGTCTGGCTTTTGAAAATGCCGCGGCCTTAGAAGAACACAAAAAGAAAATGGCTGAAGCGGCCGAACGAGATCATCGCAAGATCAGCAAAGAAATGAATCTGTACACTTTTTCCGAATTAGTTGGCGCCGGCTTGCCATTGTTCACGCCTAAAGGCACGGCTATTCGCAACGCTTTGAAAAATCGCCTTTTTGAAATTAGTGCCAGATATGACATGCAAGAAGTTACTATCCCTCACTTAGCCAAGAAAAAACTTTACGAAATTTCCGGTCATGCGGCTAAATTTTCCGATGAATTGATAAAAGTTGTTAGCCATTACGATGAATTCGTTTTGAAGCCAGTTAATTGTCCACATCACACCCAAATTTATGCTTCAATTCCAAGAAGTTATCGCGATCTGCCAGTTCGTCTGATGGAATCAACCATGCAATATCGCGATGAAATGCCTGGTGAAATCAGCGGTCTAACGCGCGTTCGATCAATTACCTGCGATGACGGCCATATTTTCTGCACGCCGGAACAGGTTAAAAATGAAGTTAAAAGTATCGCTAAAATTATTGAAGAATTTTATACGGACATCGGCTTGTTTGGCTCTCATTGGGTTTCGCTCTCTACTAGCGACAAAAAACATCCGGAAAAATACATCGGCGATCCAGAGACTTGGAAAAAGTCTGAGCAAATTTTGAAAGAAATCTCTGAAGAACTTAATTTAGGCGCCAAAACCATGGAGGGCGAAGCGGCGCTTTATGGACCAAAAATAGACTATATGTTTAAGGATTCTCTCGGTCGCGAATGGCAGTTGGCGACGATTCAGCTGGACTTTAATATGCCAAAGAGATTCGGTTTGGAATATACGGACAAAGACGGTCAAAAGAAACCGCCGGTCATGATTCACCGAGCAATTCTGGGTTCTTATGAAAGATTTCTGGCGATTTTGATTGAACATTTCGCTGGCAATTTCCCTTTCTGGATCGCTCCAGTTCAAGTGAAGATTCTGCCAGTTGGAGAAACTCACAATGAAAAAGCTCTTGAGCTTTTGGCGGAGTTTAAGAAAAGAAAAATCCGCGCTGAGATTGACGATTCCAACGACGGTTTTGGTAAAAAAGTTAGAAAGGCCAAGATTGAAAAAGTTCCCTATTTCGTCGTAATTGGAGATAAAGAAATCGCGGAAGATAAGTTCACACTGGAAAGTCGCGACAAAGGTAATATCGGAATGCTAGATTTGGAAAAATTGGTTGAAGATCTAAAATAATATTTGCCCAAATCGGCAAATTGACCGAGATCCGCAACCTCTTGACACAAAACCAAGTTTTGCTATTCTCTTGTCTAGAAAATATGGAGGCCGTAAGTTCAGTTGGGTTTGTGAACTCTTCTTGAAAAGCACCGACTTTCCGGTTTAAGCGAGTGATCGTTTCTGGTTGATCCTGGAAACGCACGCGTGGACTGGGGTCCCGGCGTCCAACCGGTTGCATAATGGAGAAGGCAGTAAAAATCCAACGTGGACACGTACCGAGAAAGGTACGGCGGTGCGGAAAAACCAATTTCCGCCGGTCTCCGCCATTAATGGCAGTTCAGTGCAGAGTTAGGGGCTACCGGTGCCGCCTAGAAGGCACCGACCATTTTCATCACCTCATCTTTCAGGGGTGATTTTTATTTGCAATGATTTTATTTAAAAAACAACGTGATTATTCTCTCAAAAAAATAAAAAGACCAGAGACTAGCTCTGGTCGTAGCGAAGAGATCAAAAAGGAAGAATTTGGCTTTCGGCAATATCCAGGAGGATATCGTAGATCGCCTCCTTCAGTGCCTCCCCTCTGGGCAAAGAAATATCCGGAAATCTTAGTAACTTCTCGGACAACATCGGTGGCCTCATCAAAGGAAAAAGCCTTTTCTGCTGATCGCGTAAAGAAGACATTAGAATGCAGAGCCGCACCTCCCTGTCAGTCAGCCCAGCGACCACTCGGGCCGGGCTAAAAAACATGTGAAGAGCTTCTTCGTCGCGCTGACCGACGACCATACATTTTTCACGATAATCGTCCATGACCCGCTCCTGCAGTTTGAACTCAAAGGCCTCCGTGTATGCGATTTGATCGCACGCATCAAGACGATTCGCGGCTTGCAATTCTTCCAACTCGTCAAGAATCTTCTTACGAGTTCCGGGAGACAAAGAAGAGGCAATCTGATCGGCGTTTAACGGCCGGCCGGGTTTATGCCAAAACACAACAGCTTCAATGTTCGACTGATAGTCGTCGCCCCTGACGGCCGAAACTCGACCATGAACGTAAACATGATAAACATAAACTCCGTCTTCAACCGTGGTATCAAAATGCAGACCGATCAGCCCCTTCTCCTTCATCCAAGCGGCAATATCAGCTATCAACAGGTTCATCTGTTTTCTCCTTATATTTGGATTCTTATGAACTATTCAAGATAGATACTACAAGTTTTAAAAAGTATGTCAAAAATAAAAGCTCGAAAGATTGCCATCTTCCGAGCTTTGGAATTAACGAACCGATTAGGTGCCAGCAAACTAATCGACCATTAGTCCGAATCGCACGATGTTGCTTCCCAGATAATATCAGAACCAAGTAACCAACTCATGATCATCAGAACGATGAAGACAAACACGAACAGGATCGCGTTGATTGCGAGCTTCACGAGAAGTCCGCCGACTCCGCCGACGACACAAGAGATCAACGGAGGATATCCACATACTTGCGAGACGATCAGGCCGATCGCGCCGCCGGTCGCAATCACTACAAGGTTACTGGAATTGACCGTCTCCAGAATATTCCAGAAAAGGTTGATGAGCCAGACAGCAGTGGTTTTCACCACAAAAAACCCGCCGAGGAAGATATCAATGGTCACCACCGAAAACGGGTTGGCCGCCAATAGGAATGTTATCTCCTCTATCACGAAATCCACCACCTTGTCTCTCCGAAATAACCTCTTTGGCGAGCGCCGGACCAACATTTTCTGAAAAAGGACTTCTTCCAGACCATATCGCTCAACGAGCAATATAGATGAGACGAACAAAAACGCACCAACGCCAACCGGCACAGTAAGAGCCAAGAATAGGCTGTGACTTCCATGCCACATAAACATGGCGGCTTTGAAATACGCCCAGATCCACGATGCCCAATACAGAATGAGGCAGATCGTCCGTAAAGTTCTCCACCACGGATGATCGTCGCGGAAGGCACGCCAACTGCTAATCAGGCCCTGTTTCCACGCACGGATTTTTTGGCCGGGCTCCAGACTTGTCAGCCAGAGACCGATCGTGCAGATAATCAGGACCAACGGTTCGACGCCCAAGACGGCGCAACTGCCAGCGAGCATCCCGATCAGAGTCGTCGGCAAAATCCAGATCATGGAAAGGCCGAGTGTACTGACCAGAAGATAATAACCGACAGCTTCGCCAAAGACGGCCCCGACAAATAGCGCTATCGCCAACTTTGTCCCCTTGTTCATGTCCACCTTCTCCTCTTGTTATAACGTACTTTCCTCAATGGCCTGAAACGTTGTGCTTCAAGTTCCACTGTTCTGGGGTAAAATAGTACAAATAAACATTCAACGTGTCAAATAAAAAACACCCGGGCATAGCCACGAGTGTTTTGTTTCTTGGAATAGAGTTGCCTACTGCGCCGCTTCTTTCGGGCGCAGATGTGGGTTGCAGGGACAGCTCGGCTCAACGCAATAGTTACCTTCGTTGTCGTCCACAACGATCGGCACCTTGCATTTCAGCCGGTGGCAAAATATCATCCCGTTCCGCAAGCAGAGCCGGATTCGTCCTTTCATACCGCATCTTTTTCTGGACATGGCAGTCTCCTTTTTTATTGGGTTTATCGCTGATCACGACTTCTTCTTTTTGGAATCATAGACCAAATACTGGCTCAAGATTATCAGCCCCATTATTACGCCCGGGGTTTGCGAGGCAATCAAAAACCAGTCCGGTTTGGATATTCCATACGCCAGCCAAACCGAATAGGCCAGTAGCGTAACCAGTATCAGTGTTATGGACAAACCTTCGCAAGTTTTTCTCTTGTAATTTTTCCAGGCTTGAGAAGTCAAGCCAAAGAAAACAACTGCCAGCGAGACAAGCATCGCCAGAGCACCGAGTATCGAGGACATTCTATCCCCCTTTCATCTCTAAAGATCCTTAGTTTCTTGAGATATTGTATCACTTGAACTTATTCTGTCAACTGTGAGTGAGAATGTTTAGGTGACCCTACAGAGAATCGAACTCTGATTTCCGCCTTGAGAAGGCGATGTCCTAACCGTTAGACGATAGGGCCAGTGGCAATTAATATAGCATTTTTAAATGAGAAGTTAAGCTCCCTAACAAAACTCCAAAGCATTTTGAGAGACTCTCGCAGGTCGGTTTTGCTTGGTCGGCACCGAAGAGTGCCGAAAACCGACCGAGAGTAGCGCGGCTCCTCGCTGGAGGAGCCGACGCGTGTCTTGAAAAATGCTTTGGAGTTTTGTTACTTCTTAACTTCTCGCTAGCCATTCTTTTTCCTGCCTAACAATCAAATCCGAAGCCGAATCCTTTTCCAAAATAATCGCCTTAGTGATTCTTTCCATCCGCATTGATTGCGATCCCTTAACCAAAATAATATTGCCCGGCTTTAAATATCTCTTAACTGTCGCGATAGCTTCTTCCGAATGACTGAAATGATAATTGCGCGATTGAGCCATGCCCTCTTCAATCGCCTGCTCATTCATCAATTCCGAAGCGCGGCCGACAGTTATCAAAATATCAATTTTCTTTTGTTTAATTAAAGCTCCGATTTTGCGATGTTCACTGGCGGAGAATCGCCCGATTTCTGCCATATCGCCAAGCACCGCGATTCTTGACCCCGCCGTTTCTATTTCGGCTAAATTGCGAATGGCGCTGGTCGCCGCCATCGGTGAAGAATTGTAACTGTCGTCAATAATAATCGTCTCGTTTTCACCAGCCAGTAAATTCATGCGACCTTTTGGCGCTTTAAAATTTCGCAAACCCTCCAAAGAAGAAACCAACGATGAATTAACCGCTACGCCAACGGAAAGCGCCGCCAGAATCGGATAAACAAATTGATCGCCAACAACATTTCTTACTGAAATCGGCAGAATACTGCCCAAATAACTGACCTTGAAAGAAACGCCGCGCGGAACTGGTCGGCCATTTACAGATTCATAAACCACCGAATAATGAGAAGCAACCAGGTCGGCATTCTCTCCCTTACCGAAAGTATAAACTTTGTGATTCGTCTTCCCTTTCAACCGCAGAGCTTTTTCGTCGTCGGCGTTCAAGACAATAATTCCGTCTCGGCGTAAATAATTGATGATATCAGCTTCTTCTTTCGTGACATCGTCTGGTCCTTCAAAAAATTCTACGTGAACCGGAACTTGGCCAAAGGCCGTCAAAACCGCAACATTCGGCTTAAGCCATGAAGCAGTTTTTTTCATGTCTCCCGGATGATCAATTCCGACTTCAATTACTAACCACTCGGGATATTTTGGATAATAGATTATCTCCAAAAATCCAATGACTAGATTAGACAACCAGCGCCACGGATTATTCCAACCGGTTTCCAGACCCAAAATAGTTAAGGGCACACCAATTTCACTGTTCAAACTTTTAGAATTCTTTCTAACATGAAAAGTCTTTGAGAGGGCCGAGAAAATGGCATCCTTGGTCGTCGTCTTACCAACCGTGCCACTAACAACGATAATCTTCGGACGATAACGCAAAAGAACAATTTTTGCTTCAATCGTTAGTATTATAAATATGACTTTTCTAATTAATGCTTTCATTTGAGTTTTGCCTATCGGCCGGTATTGAATAATAATTTATCAGAAATTTAGTAATATTCATAAAGGGTTCGGTTAAAGTATCGGCAGCGTATTGTCCGCCAACCGGTTCAAGCTGATATAGAAAAATTATAAATTGTGGATCGTAAGCGGGAAAATATCCGAAAAATGAGTGCAGAAAACGATCGTCGTAATACCCGGCCTCGTAACTTTTCGGGATCTGCGCCGTGCCGGTTTTGGCGGCGATGCTGTAATTTCTAAGAGAAAATTGTCCACCGCGCAAAGCCGTGTCCACTGTCTCAACCAACATCCGCGTAATGTTTTCAGACGTCTCCGGTTTGAAAACCGAAACTGGTTCTGGCCAATCTAAATCTTTAGAAAAACCCAGATCGTATTCTATTTGCTCAACCAAGTGAGGAGTCACTAATTTGCCACCGTTACCCAGGGCGGCCAGCGCTCGAATAACGCTAATCGGACTCATGGCGATGCCCTGCCCATAAGAGGCCGTGACATATTCAATGTCAGTATTGCTACTTAAATTCGGATAAAGAATTGATTTGGCTTCATTAGGTAAATCAACGCCGGTTTTCTGGTCAAAAAGTTTTTTCATATAATCCGCAAAAATTTCATTGCCCATTTTCTGTTCAACAAAACCGGCGCCGGTATTTAAAGATTTATTGAGAACTTCTTGCATGCTGACGACTCCGTGAGCTTTTTTATCATGATTCCAAATGGTTTTGTTGTTTAAAGAAATATAACCCCGGTCTTCATAAGTCGAATTGGGCGTGATGGCACCAACGTCAAGACCAACTGACAAAGTTAGGGGTTTTATAATTGAACCCATCTCATAGACGCTTTCAATCAGGTCGTTTTTGTAAATAGCTGGGTCAGAGACTAAATTAAATTGGTTAAGATCAAAGTTGGGGCTAAGAGACAGGGCGCGAATAGCTCCATCGTTTGGGTCCATAACAATCGCTCCAGCCTTTTTCGGAGACCAGGTCTCTCGCACGGTTTTAAGTTCATTATCAACAAATAGCTGAACTTCCGGTTCTATTGTGGTAACAATGGAGCCTTCCATGCTATTCTCGTCTTTCAAAGCTTCCGCCGCTTCGGAAAAAATTTCAACAAAAAAGTTAGTAAAGATATTTCTATGATCACGACCAAGAATGTCTTCGTATTGTCTTTCCAAGCCATAGCGTCCCTTTATGTCGTCATCATCGCCGTAAGCCACAAAACCGACAGTTTGCGCGGCCAGTTCATCACCAGGATAAGAACGCCAATTTTCATCAATAACCGATACTCCGTTGATATTTAGATCTTTAATCTGCTGGCCGATTTCATACGGAACTCGACGAGCAATTTCTTCGTACGGGTCACCAATTTTCTCCGCGTGATTCAAATAAGATTCTTCCGGAATGGCCAAATATAAACTTAAATTATTAAAAACATCTTCTGGATGAATAATCAGGCTCGGACTAATGGCGACTTTGAAGCCCGACTTTAAAGTCGCGGCGTTTATCTTCTCGCCGTCTTTAGTGGTGAAAAAAATGGAACCGCGATCAAAAATGCTGGCCGTTGGTCGAATGTGTTGCCGATCGGCTCTTTGAGAATAAAATTCGCCTTCAACAATCTGCACCAAATACAATTTAGAAATCAAAAGAAGACTTATTAAAATGAAAACGGCAAAAACAAAATAAACCCTCCCTTTTGCGACTAGATTCTTTTTATTCATTAAGGGTCAAGCGGCTATTGCTCTGGCGAACGACAACAAAAGTTTCGTTTTCCATTGATTTAACCAGGCCTAGGCTTTTCGCCACTGGCAAATCAATTTTTTTGCTTTCCGACAAAAATTGGCTTTCCAATTCGCTGATCTCCGATTGTCTCATTGAAATCAAGTCGCTAACCTTTTCTCTGGAGGCGGTATTAAAAGAAATGGCGTTGATCATATAAACGTAGCTGAAAACCACGCCCAGAATCACCATGGACAAAGTCTTAACGCATCCGGTTCGATTTATATTTATTTGTAATGTTTTAATGGTCATTTTTTTCTAAAACTCTTAGCTTAGCGCTACGGGAACGAGGGTTTTCTAGAACTTCTTCTCGGCTGGCAACTATAGGTTTTTTGGTAAGTAAAGTTGCCTGGCCGGCTTTGAACTTATCCCTGAAGAAGTTTTTGACAATTCTGTCTTCCAACGAATGGAAGCTGATAACCGCGATTCGGCCGCCAGGATTAAGGCTGGAAAAGACAACTGGTAAAACTTTTTCTAATCGTTCCAGCTCTCTGTTAACGGCAATTCTCAAGGCCTGAAAGGTTTTGGTGGCGGGGTGGATTTTGCTTCGGCGGTAAAAGACTGGTACGGCTTTTTTGATGATCTCGGCCAATTGGGTCGTCGTTTCTATCGGTCCTTCTCGCCTGGCCGAAACGATGGCCTTGGCGATTCGACGAGAAAATCTTTCTTCGCCAAATCCGTAAATAATTTTGGCTAAGAGATCTTCTTCCCATTCATTGACAATGATCTTGGCATCAACCGTGGCATTTTCCAGAAAGGACATGTCCAGCGGACCTTCTTCGTTGAAAGAAAATCCGCGAGTCGGCGTCTCTATTTGATCGGAACGAAATCCTAGATCAAAGAGAACTTTGTCAATTTTTGAAACGGCGTGTTTCTCTAAAATTTTTGGCAACGCGTCAAAATAATGATTTTCCAAAATCAGACGATGGCCCAGCGATTCTATTTCAGCGAAAATTTCGGAAAGATTTTTGCGCGCCGATTCAATAGCCGTCTTGTCGGCATCAACTCCAAGCAACGTCAGCCGACGAGCGCCACTCTGCAAAAGCGCTCGGGCGTGACCGCCATTGCCGATAGTCATGTCCACCACGACTTCGCCGTCTTTCAGTGAAAGATGATTTATGATTTCTTTTAAAAGAACAGGTATGTGCCCCATGGCCTAACTTTTCTTCAGACGTTACTTCAATCTCTACAGAGCTCCGATATCACCAAGCTTTTGAGCAATATCATCGGCACCTCTGACAACTTTTGCTTTGTATTGCTCCCAGGCCGTTTCGTCCCAAACTTCTATTCGGTTATAAACTCCGGCAAAAACCACCTTGGAACTGATTCGAGCAAATTTTCGTAAATGTTCCGGGAGCAAGATTCGGCCGACAGAATCAACCGATAGCTCCGAGGCTCCAGCCAACATAAAACGGTTAAAGCCTCGGCGATCGGCCTGTCCCATGCCAAGCTCTCCGATTTTCTGAGAGATTTTTTCCCACTCTCCTACCGAATACATGAACAAACATTGGTCTAATCCGTGCGTAACCACGACCTTCCTGCCGATTTCTTTGCGAAATCTCATCGGCAGAGAGATTCGTTTTTTGTCATCCAGTGTGTGTTTGTATTCGCCGATTAACATATGCTTAAGCGGACTCTCTTCTTGTTTCCCACTCTATCCCACTTATCTACTATAATACACCACCCGATACCAAAACAATAATAAAGTTATCCACTTTTCACCAATTTCATTGAAATAGACTAAAAACCGACCAATAGCTGGCCGGTTTTTAGTTCTTTATCTGGAAATATGACGAGAATCTAATCAATCTCCACTATGGAATAGCCAATCACGCCCTTGGGCGTCTCCAAAGAGATTTTGTCTTTTTTGGTCTTACCCATGATCGCTTGACCCAGAGGAGACACGTAGGAAATCTTGCCGTTCAACAAGTCGGCTTCTTCCCTGCCAACAATAGTATAAGTGACCTTCTCGCCGTCTTTATCTTTTTTCAAAGTCACTATTGAACCGACAATGACCTCATCGGATTTCTTGTGGCCGATAATTTCCGCTGATTTTAACAGTTCCGTTAAAAACTCTATTCGCGATTCAATCTCGCCCTGTTCATCGCGAGCGGAATGATATTCGGCGTTTTCCGCCAAATCGCCCAATGATCTGGCATATTCAAGACGCTCGGCAATTTCCCGGCGTTTAACGCTAACCAACGAATTTAATTCTTCTTCAAGCTCTTTATATTTTTCTTTTGATAAGTATTCTTTTGACATCTTAAAATAAAAGATTAGGCAATTATACACACTTGCCTTTTGGTGTCAAAGAGGAATGGTGGATTTTTAATAAGTATATTCTGGTTTTTCAACTTTCAACCAGTCAAAAAGAATTTTCGCGGCATAAACGGCGCCGACCTGGTTTTTAACCAGCCCCTGTTCCAAAACCAAGACGAATGCGTATCGCGGATTTCTATATGGAAAGAATCCTGTGACCCAGGAATTGACTCTTTCTTTGGATTCGCCCAATTCAGCCGTTCCAGTTTTACCGGCGATTTCCAGATCGGGATAGTTTAATCCTTGAACTGTAGCCGAAGTCACGCCCTGTCGCATGCCCTCTTTCACGACTTGAAAATCTTCGCGTGAAATAGAAACCTGTCTTTTAATCTCCGGCGAACCGGTTTGATCGGAAACCAACCGCGGGTTAAGAACCGTCCCCTCATTAGCAATAGTCGCGACGGCCACAACCATTTGTAGTGGATTCACCAAAAAGCCGTACTGACCGATTGAGGTAAAATATGTGTCGCCAAGGCGCCAGTCATCATCAAAAGTCTCTCTCTTCCATTCCGGATTTGGAACTACACCAGAAGGCGTATCAAACTCATTGGTAGAAATGGATTCGCCAAAACCAAACATTCGCATATATTTATTTATGTTTGAAATGCCAAGTCCGGGTTGATCTTCAAACCCACCACCAACTTGATAAAAATAAATGTTTGAGGAAACCGCTAAGGCTTTTCTCATATCAACCGCACCATGAGCTTTCCAATCGGAAAAAACCGAGGGATGTTCGGGATCATACGGATTGGGCACGTACATTTTACCAGCGCTATAAATCTCTTTGAGTGGATTAATAATATTTTCCGATAGGGCCGCCAGGGCGATAAAAGGTTTAACAATAGAGCCCGGAGTGTATTGACCATTGGTGACTCTATCAAGAAAAGGATTCTGCGGATTATCTATATAAGATTGAATCTTGGCCTCATCTTGCCCTTCTGATAAGACATTTGAGTCATATTCGGGCAGACTGACCAGTGCCAAGATGTCGCCAGTCCAAACATCCATGATTACTCCGCCGCCACCGCGGAAATCTCTTTCGGAAATAATTCGCGCCATGCCTTCTTGAAGTTTACTCTGGATGTCGCGATCAATGGTTAAGTGTAAATCTCCGCCGTGAACAGGTTTACGAATAGTACTGGTATCAACCGTTTCACCCAAGGCGTTGGTCTCAATAATCTCCGAACCATTTTCTCCGGATAGAAAATCGTTGTAAATAAGCTCTAAACCATCAACCCCCATGGTCTCCTCGGCAAAATAGAATCCGGCGTTATCTTTTTTAGGATAAGTTACGTAACCCAAGAGATCGGCGAAACCGGGCAGATCAATGTATCGCCTCTGACTGACATCTCCGGGATTGGCTGCCGCTTCGTTCCAAACAAGCGGATTATTATTGATATCGTAAATGATTCCACGATCGGCGAAAATCACCGACTGTCGCAAACGATTCTGTTCGCTAATTTTAACATTTTCTTGACCTTCGGTGATTTGTAAAAACCAAATTCGAGAAAGAAAAGACGCCCCGATAATCAGGAAAATTAAACCGACAATAAAAAATGTTTTTTTGGCGATCGGTTTTTCAATCCGACCTTCAAATTGATCCGTATCAAAACCCGGCAGATTTTCCGCGTCAATTAAAATCTCATCGGGATCAATTTCCCTTCTTTGTCTAACTCGCCCCCTCTTTCTGTTGAAAAAATACATATTAGATCAGCAAATTTTTTCTAAGATTAGAAATCAGATAAAAGACAATAATTAAAAATAGAGTGAAAATAAAGCCAAAACTAAAGATCTCAACATTGAAACCATACAGAGAATCCAGAACAATTCCGACGACCATAACTTCGTATAATTTCTCAAAGTATAACAACCCCAATATTGAAAAAACGACGCTGATCCACCACGGAGCGACGAAAGCGCACAGGATTATGAACAAACTATACGAAACTCTCCACCAGATATTTGTCTTCATTTTGATTTTCTATAATTTAATCCGCTTGAACGGTAACCCAATCAATTTGGCTTAATTTAAATGGATACCTGAAATATAGATTTTGGAAAGTATCGGAAGGTTCCGGCTCAATTCCTTCTACCTGGCCAAGCAAGACACCGCCCGGCAGAGTAACCATGGCGCCAACATCAATTATCAGGTCTTTTGGTATTTTGGCCCGGAAAGTCCCGCCACCGATTCCCAGGGCTTCAATATTAGTCAGATCTTCGTCGATATCAACAAAAATCTTCTCACCGGAAGAAGAATAAATTCTAACTATGGCACTGCCACTATAAACTTCAGCGATCCGACCAATGGGAATATTTTGATAGAAAACTTCTTGAGCGACAGCGACTTTATCACTACCTAGGTCTATGACAAAGGTATCGTAGGGAGAAACCGGCGGACGATTTAAAACTTTAGCCAAAAGATTATTCGGGTTTTCCTGGTTATAATTTAAAAGGTCTTTTAAAGAATCGTTTTCCCGACGCAGAGATTCAACGGTCAGAAGCTCTATTTTTAATTTTTTGTTCTCTCCATCCAAAGCTAGATTTCGTTCTACCAATTCGCTTTTTGAAGCAAAATAACCAAAAAAAGTTCCAAACGGCCGCGTAATAATTTCTTTGGCGGCGCTAATTGGCGCATTGATAAATTGAACAAGCCCTCTGACAAAAGAACCAAAAAAGAACAGGGCGGCAAGAATAACAACAACTAAAATTGCTTGATGAATTTTTCTCTTAAGTTCTTGTTTTTTATTCCTTTGGGGGAAGTTCGTCCTCATTTTCTAACAAAACGCTTTCGTATAATTTTAGGTTCTCCAAAATAATTCCCGCTCCCCTGGCCACAGCGGTTAAAGGATCTGGAGCGACTTTTACCGGTATTTGTAATTCTTGAGTCAGCAATTTATCCAGCCCGCGAATCAGCGCTCCGCCGCCGACCAAATTAATTCCCGCTTTCATAACGTCAGCGACAATTTCAGGCGGAGTCGTTTCCAAAACTTCACGGGCGGCTTCTATAATGTTGTCAATTGATTGAGCGATGGCTTCCCGAACATCAGATTCTGTAATGATCACCTCACGCGGCAAACCGGAAACTAAATCGCGACCGCGAACGGAAGATTCGAGCGATTCGCCATCCGGAAGAACTTTACCAATATCAATTTTGACTTGTTCGGCCGTTTTCTCGCCAATTAAAATTTTAAATTCATTGCGAATATAGTTGATGATGTCCTCGTTCATCTCGTCACCGGCGACATTGAGATTCTTTGATCTGACAATTCCACCGAGCGAAATCACGGCGATGTCAGTTGTTCCACCGCCGATGTCAATAATCATACTGCCGATGGGATCATTGACCGGTAATTTGATACCAATGGCGGCGGCCATCGGCTCCTCCACGATGAAAACCTTGCGCGCGCCAGCATTGATAGCGGCGTCCCGCGCGGCCCGGGCCTCAACGTTAGTCACGCCGCTGGGAACCCCGACGACGACTCGCGGACCGAGAAGTTTTTTATTACCCTCCTGCGATTTGTTAACCAAATAAGCAATCATTTCTTCCGTAATTTCAAAATCAGAAATAACTCCGTCAACAATCGGCCGAGTGGCGATCAGGTGGGCCGGTGTCCGACCGAGCATCCTTTTGGCTTCGGCGCCGACAGCCACAACTTGGCCGGTTTTCTGATTAACGGCTACAACCGACGGCTCATTTATGACCACGCCTTTTCCCGGAACATAAACCAAGGTATTGGCTGTTCCCAAATCAATACCGATATCGTTAGACAACATCGGCTTGATTTTTTCTATATATTTCTTGATTTTTCCCCAGAAATCTTTCATTGGTTACCAGATTATAGATTTTTTAGGCTTTTGCAAACTTTCCTTTTAAAATATCGGCTTCGCTCATTTTTTTGATTGAACCGGTTTGCCTGTCCCGAATTTCAAACTCGCCGGATTGGATAGATTTGGCGCCGACAATAATTTGAGTCTTGATGCCAATTAAATCGGCGTCGGCTAATTTCTCTCCAACGGCCATTTTGCGGTCGTCGTATAAAACAGAAAGACCGTTGGCGACCAGATTCTCATAAAAGTCTTCAGCGGTTTTGACGGCCGCCTCTTCTTCCGGCGAGACGTTTATTAGATGAACAGCGAAGGGCGAAGCTTCTGCCGGCCAGACTAGCCCTTTTTCATCAGATAAAACTTCGGCAAGAGTGCCCATAACTCTGCCCAAACCGATTCCGTAACTGCCCATTATGACCGGATGCTTCTCGCCTTTTTCATCGTCAAAAACCAGACTCAGTGGTTCGGAAAATCGAGTGCCCAGATTAAAAATATTTCCGACTTCAATGGCGCGAACTTCTTTTAAGTTTTTTCGGCTTAAACCAAGTTCGGCTAAGATTTCATCGGTGCAAACTTCTTTATTGACGGCGATTTTCTTCTTCTCGTCAACAAAGATCGTGTCCTCGCCAGTTTCAGTTAAGGTTTGAAACTCATGCGAAAATTGGCTGAAGACTCCGCCCGAAGCAAAAGTCATATAAGTTCGATCGCCGATTCCTAGACGATGAAAAATATTTTTATAAGCTTCTTGGGCTTTTTTGTAAAATTCGTCGTGCTCTTTTTGGTTTTTAGAGAAAGAATACAGGTCTTTCATCAAGAATTCCCGACCACGCAAAATACCCGATTTAGCCCTTAATTCATTGCGAAATTTGGTTTGGAACTGATAGGCATAGATCGGTAAATCTTTATAAGAGTGAATGTGATTGGTCATGATTTCCGTCAAAGGTTCTTCATGAGTAAATCCGAGACCAAGTTGCGTGCCGTTTTTTAATTTTGTCTTAAACCAATTATCAACTTTGTCGTCATCCCAGCGATCAGTTTTCTTCCAAACTTCCGGATCTTGAAGGGCGGTCAGACTTAATTCAACTCCGCCGATTTTGTTCATCTCCTCGCGAATGACCTGCTCAATTTTTTTCATGGTCATCAATCCCAGCGGAAGCAACGTATAAACGCCGGCCATTTGTTTATGGATAAATCCGGCGCGGATTAAATATTGCGCACTTTTGGAAATTTCGTCTTTCGGCGCCGAACGACGTGTTTTAGTAAAAAGTTTTGATTGCCTCATTGCTCAATAATATAGCAAAATCTGAGTGAAAGGAGAAGCGAGAAGAGAGGGGGCGCCGTAATCAATTATGAAAGCCCGAACCTAAACCAACCTTAAAATATCATTGACCGTCACGGCGATCATAAATAACATCAGCAAAGCAAAGCCGATTCCGTTTAGCCAATTGGCCACGGCTGGTTTTATTTTTCGGCGGGAGATCGCTTCAATCAAAATCATCAAAAGCCGCCCGCCGTCCAACGCCGGCAAAGGCAAAATATTCAAAACCGCCAAGTTCAAAGAAATGAACGCCGTGAAAGTTAACAAATAAAAGAAACCAAAATTTCGAGCCGAATTCACCAGTCCGACGATTCCTACCGGACCGGCGATATCATTCAGAGAAGCACGTCCGGTAACCGCCATTCCGATGATTCTTGCCAAACCAACGGCGACTTCTTTAATTGTCTGACCAGTCAAAATTATCCCTTCGCCGAGCGCACGGAAAAAAGGAAACTTCACGGTGCCGATTTTTTCCATTGAGATGCCGATGGCCTGTTTATCGGCGATTATCCCGGGAGTCGTATCCACCACGACATTTCTCTCTTCTCCGTTTCGGATCAAAGTTAGAGAAACTTCTCCGGCTTCGCCGCCGGCGATAATATTTTGAATATTAGAAACGGTGATCTCTTCTGGACCCAAGGTCTTCCCTCCTTTTACAACCCGCAAAATTGAATCGCCCGGCTCAATTCCAGCCATTTTCGCCGGTGAGTTCGGTAAAACGCCGCTCACGACCACGCGAGCGTCTGAAACCCAATCCGAGTTTCTGTCCGTAATAATAGAAGGAAATCCGGCCATCAAACTTATAGAAATCAAAACATAGCCAAAAAAGACATTAAATAAAACTCCGGCGGATAAAACCACCGCTTGCGTCAATTTAGATTTGTTCAGGAAACTGTCGGTCCGATTTGGATCGGAACTTTCATCGTCAACATCCTCGCCAAAAATCTTCACGAATCCGCCAAACGGAATTAAATTTATGGAATATTTCGTCTCCCCTTTTTTGAAACTAAACAACCGTGGTGGAAAGCCGAGGGCAAATTCGTCAACTCTTATTCCAGATTTTTTGGCGATTAAAAAATGGCCAAGTTCGTGAACAAAAATCAGAACTCCCAGAATTACTATCAACAAAATAGCCGCCAAGAACATTTTCTAGGATTTAATTTCCCTTTCTTTCAGAGTCGACATCTCCTCAAATTGTTTTTGAGCCTCATCAACAATTTTCTGCATCTCTTCTTTGGCACGGAATTTTTCATCCTCGCTGATAGCACCAGATTTTTCTCGCTCTTGGATGTCGTTCCAAGTTTCATCCCGGTTCTTTCGAACAGAAATACGGGCTTCCTCAACTCTTTTACCGACTTGTTTTAACAAAGCATCTCGTCTCTCGGAAGTAAGTTCCGGAAAAATCACGCGGATTCCGGCATCGTTCACCACCACGGAAACGCCCAAATCGGCATCAGTCAGAGCTTTTTCAATATTTTTCGTTTGAGTCTTATCATACGGATTAATTTTCAAGGTTCGGGCATCTTCCGAAATAATCGCCGCCGTTTGATTAAGGGGCGTGTGAGAGCCGTAGAAATCCACTTTCACGGAATCCAGTAATGCCGAAGAAGCTCGGCCGGTTCGAATTGTCGCCAATTCTCCTTTTAACCAAGTCTTAACTTCATCCATATGAGACTTAAATTTTTTGAAATCGTATGTCATAAGTAAATTATATCAAAGAAAATTATTTTGGTAATGACAAAATGGCCCGCTCCAGCAGAATCTTTAAAGAAGCCGCTGGGTCAGCAAGATACTTGTTCACTTCTTGTAATTTCCGTAAAGAAACGGCGTATTCCGGTTTTTCAGACAGCGAGTGGCGCAAACCGGTCATCAGAGACAAAACTATTTCCCGGGCGTAAGCACGAGATTGTTTTTCGTTTTTTATGTCTTTTATGGCCGATTCAACGAACTTCATTCGGCCGGCGATATCTTTCCGAAGTAGCTCATCCAAAAGTTGTCGGCTGCCGGCCGTTTCTTCGGCGGCCTCCTCTTTAACCAGAATGGCTCGAGACAAAACCGTCGGTAAAAAGATTTTTGAATCAGGCACAATAAAAAAGAAAATCGTGTTGGCCGTTGGCTCTTCAATGCTTTTCAGAAGAGAGTTTTGCGCTTCAGCCGTGACCGAATTAAAAGAAATTACAAAAATTGTTTTGCTACCCGTCTCGGCCTTGATCAAACCACGGGCGCAAATGGCCCGAGCGTCGGCGATTACCAAACGATCAAATTGATACTGAAAAACCGATGAAGCAAACTTGCCTTTCGGCACGAGAGAGGCTTGGCAAAAATTCAAAACTTTCTCAATCGCCGATTCTGACTGGCCAGCGATAATATAAAAATGGTGCAGTGTCCCGCTTTTCTTGTATTGTTGAATTATTTCGTCCATTATCTCTTGGCGATAATACTCTTTTTATAAGTATCAAGATGGTTGAGAGCAATGCCGGTTCCTTTGGCGACACAGAATAACGGATCTTTAGCCAGATGCGCTTTGACGCCGGTTCGACGGAAAACAAGTTCGGTCATGTTTCGCAATTGCGCCGTTCCGCCAGTCATAGTAATTCCAAAATCAATAATGTCTGAAGACAATTCCGGTGGAGTTTCCTGCAAGACATCTTTTATGGCCTTGATGATGTCGCGGAGTTCGCGGTTTATGGCTTTGACGATTTCGTTGGTTTTAATTTCAATAGAGCGTGGTAGCCCAGTCAAAAAGTCTCGGCCCTTTATGTCCATCTTCAATTCTTCATCCAACAACACCGCCGAGCCGATTCGTATCTTTATTCGTTCGGCCGTCTTATCGCCAATGGCCAAATTGAAAGTTTTCTTAACATAATCAGCAATGGCATTGTCAATTTTATCGCCAGCGACTTTAACTGAAGTTGAGGCCACAATTCCGCCCAACGAAATAACAGCCACGTCGGTTGTGCCTCCGCCGATATCAACAACCATTCGTCCCTGAGCATCATTTATAGGGATGCCGGCACCAATAGCCGCCAGAATTGGTTCCTTTACGACATAGGCGTTTTTGGCGCCGGATTTAATAGCCGCTTCTATGACCGCGCGGCGTTCCGTGGAAGTGATGCCGGCCGGAACAGAAATCAAAACTTCCGGTTTGAAAAGATTAAACCGTGGTAGAGCTTTGTTTATAAAATAAGAGAGCATGGCCTCGGTAACGCGATAATCGGCAATGACACCATCGCGCATCGGACGATAAGCCACAATGTTTCCCGGCGTTTTGCCGATCATATCGCGAGCTTCAGCGCCGACGGCTAAAATCTTATTGTCCTGTTCGGAAACAGCCACAACGGATGGTTCGTTCAAAACAATGCCGCGACCTGGAACAAAGACTAAAGTGTTGGCTGTACCAAGGTCTATCCCCAATTTAGGTGTAAAGATTCCCATAAGTGACATCATACTAATACTTTTTTTAAAATTTTACAATTTGCCAAAAAAGTAATAAAAATAGGTAATGCATATTGTTGAGGTTACGCCATTTTCAAGATCCGTCCGGAGTTCTTCTCTGTCTTATTTCTCCGGACAAAAAGTTTCGCCGGGCGCCATCGTGACTATTCCCTTGCGGAACAAACTGACCAAGGGACTGGTCATCGGCTGTTCCGAGGTTAAAAATCTAAAATCAGAAATTAAATCGTCGCGGTTTGCCTTGAAAAAAATCCGCAGCATTTCAAAAAATTCCCTCTTCTCCAAAGAATTTATTTCTGCGGCGGAAAAAACAGCGCATTATTTCGCTACCGGAACCGGAACGATTATCCAATCGTTGATACCGGAAGAGGTTTTAAAAAATGTTTCCAGATTTCAAAAAGATCTCGGAGCAAAAGAAAAAGATAAAGAAACCGGCAAAGATTCGCGACCTAAATATATTTTACAGACCGAAGACAAGGACCGTTATTCCGAATACAAAAGCATTATCCGCGAACAATTCGCCCGCGGTAAATCTATTTTGTTCTGCGCTCCGACCATAGAAGATGCCAACTACGCCGAGGAAGAATTGGCGCGCGGAATTGAAAAACACACTTTTGTTTTACACAGCAAAGTAAGCAAAAACAAGATGATTGAAAGATGGAAAGAAATAACCGTCCGAGACCGGCCGAGCTTGGTCATCGCCACCGTCGGCTTCGTTGGCGTTCCTCTGGAAAAGATCGGCGTCATCATCGTAGAAAGAGAAAGTTCGGCTTCATATAAAACCCGCCGAAGACCTTATTTTGATTTCAGATTTTTCCTGGAAAAATACGCCGAGGCGATGGGCGTCAACTATTTGCTGGGAGATTTGATGCTCCGGGTTGAAACTCTGTGGCGATACGGCCAGCAGGAATTTTTGGAACACGCGCCGATAAAATTTCGATCAGTAACTGACGCCAATCAAAAAATAATAAACCTCAAAGATAAAAACGAGATTATTGCCGCCGAAGCGGCCGTTTCCGAAACACTGAGAAAAACTCTGGCCGAATCTTTGAAGAAAAACGAGCGCGTCTTTCTGCTAAGCAATCGCCGAGGAATCGCGCCGATTATACTCTGCGCTGATTGCGGAACCATCGTGCATTGTGATCGCTGCAGCGCGCCGACGGTTTTACATGGCAAAAGTCTAAAAGAGCGCGGAAATCATTTACGTTGCCACGCTTGCGGTTTGACCAGAGAGACGGATTTTGTCTGCAAAAATTGCGGCGGCTGGAGATTGAATCTGCTCGGAATTGGGATTGAGAAAGTTGAAAATGAAATAAGAAAAGAATTCCCGGGAGCCAATCTTTTTATCTTGGATAAAGATCACGCTGAAACTCCGGAAAAGGCTCGAAAAATCGCCGCGGCTTTCAATGAATCGCCGGCCGGTATTCTGATTGGGACAGAAATGGCTTTATTGTATCTGCATCAACAAGTTGAAAGAGTTGGTATCATTTCCATTGATTCAATGTTCGCTTTGCCCGATTTCCGAATCAAGGAAAGGATTCTGAACATTCTTTTGCGCGCTCGAGCTTTAGCTTCGCAGGAGTTTATCATCCAAACCAGAAATAAGGAGGAAATCCTCTTCAAAAATATCATTGAAGGCAACCTGACTGATTTCTACCGCCAGGAATTCATAGATAGAAAAAAATTCAACTATCCGCCATTCAGCATAATTATCAAACTGTCTCTCTCGGCCAAAACCGCGGCGCAGATTGAAAAACAATTCGCCGAAATCATTGAGGCGCTGAAGCCGGGCGAATTGGTTACTTATCCGGCCTTTATTGAAACGGTTCGCGGGCAAAAAATCGTCCACGGGATGATAAAAATCCCGCGCGAAGAGTGGCCGGACAAATATCTGATTCACCAATTGCAAAATCTGCCGCCGCAATTCAAAGTTCAGGTTGACGCCGAAAGCATCTTATAGAAAAAGTCCGCAAAAAATCGGAGCGAGTAAATGATATAATGAAACGGCGTATTTATTTAAAATGACAAAAAGAATCGTCCAAAAAGAACATCGGGCCTTAAGAAAAATCGCCAGAGCGATTGATCCTAAAGAAATTTCAACGACCAAGATTCAAAAAATGATCGTCGAAATGACGGTGGCGCTGGAAAAAGAACCGGACGGCGTGGCTTTGGCAGCGCCGCAAATCGGAGAATCTCTTCGGTTATTCATCGTCTCGCCGATGGCTTATGAGGCCATGAACTTCTCCGGGAAAAAGAAATTGGTTTTTATAAATCCAGTTATCTTAAAAAGATCCAAGGATAAGAAATTAGTGGAAGAAGGTTGTCTGTCCGTTCGGCCATTATACGGAAAAGTTCGCCGTTCATCGCGCGTGACGATAGAAGCTTATGACGAGCGGGGTGAGAAATTCATCATGGAAAGCACCGGCCTGCTAGCTCAAATTTTCCAACACGAAACTGATCATTTGGAAGGCGTACTTTTCACCGATAAAGCTAAAGAGTTGATGGAAATGCCGAAAGAATTTTATGAAAAGCATTAAGACAAAAACTAAGTTAAATTTTGTTTTTTTGGGAACGGACACTTTTGCCGTTGTCGTTCTTGAGAAATTAAAATTATCCGGTTTCACGCCGAAAATTATCGTCACTGCGCCAGATAAACCGAGCGGGCGCGGTCAGCATTTGCATCAACCGCCAAGCAAAATCTGGGCGACGAAAAACGGCGTAAAAGTTCTGCAACCGGCAAGACTGGATTCTGAATTCGTCAATTCATTGAAACGAGAGGCTTGGGATTTTTTCATCGTAGCTTCATACGGAAAAATAATCCCCGACGGCGTTTTGGCGTTGCCACAGCTGGGTTCTTTGAACGTCCACCCTTCCCTATTGCCAAAATTCCGTGGAGCTTCGCCGATTGAATCAGCCATGCTGGCTGACGAAAAGGAAACCGGCGTAACGATTATGCTGGTGGACGCGGAGATGGATCATGGCCCGATTTTAACTTCAAAAAAAGTCTCATTCAAAGAATGGCCGCCGCGAATTGAGGTTGAGAAAGAGCTGGCAACAATTGGCGGCGAATTATTGGCAGAAATCATTCCAAAATTTGCTGAAGGAAAAGTTTCACCCATCGCGCAGAATCATGACAAAGCGACTTTCACAAAAAAGATCAACAAAGAGGACGGAGAAATTTCTTTAAATTTAAATGGCGGCGAAACCGCGTTGAACGAAAAAGATTCAGCCGCGCAATATTCAAATTTTCTAAAAATTCAAGCGCTTAATCCGTGGCCGGGCGTTTACTTTTTCATAGAACATAAAGGAAAAAAGATCCGGGTCAAAATAACCTCGGCCAAATTTCAAAACGGTAAACTAGAAATAGAAAAAGTTATTCCGGAAGGCAAAAAAGAGATGAGCTACGCGGACTTTAAGAGAGGTTTTATTCAAAACTAACGACGACGCAAGCTCTTTCAAATTAACTTTCCGATTCGTCTTTTTGACCAAAGCGAAGGAGTCTTTTCAGAGCGGCGCCACCACGACGAACTAAACCAATATGGCGCTTTTTGCCTTTTTTTATCTCGTAAGAAATTTCCCGGCCGGCTTCTTCAATAGCGACAAAAATGTCCTCCCTAGTCTCCTCGGCACGATAGGTTTTACCTTCATAAGTTAGATTAATTTCCGCACGAAAGATGTTGCCGTGTTTGTGGTGCTCGCCAGCGACTTTATCAATCTCAACATGGGCGAGAATTTCTGTGTCCTCTTTTATATTAAAATATTTGGCGATGCTGTGGATTTTATTTTCAACATGAGATCGAACTTCGGGAGTTAATTCAAAATTTGTGGCTTTAATATTTGTCTTGATAGATTCCATATTTTAGTCGTTACCAATTTTTAATAATTTCGTCCTGGCATGATGTCCATTTATTATTTTAACACCGCCAAGCGGATTAGAAAAATGAGAAGCCAGTAGAGTACAGATTTTTTTATTGGCCAAGTTATGCTCGGCCGGTTCTCTGACACTTATTTCAAATTCGTTGTCAGAAATTTTGGATACGATTTCCCTTTTGGCGTTTGGAGTAACTTTAACTTTTACATACATAATAGCTGTGATTTATTATATCAAGTTTCAATAAAAGAGCGTCGACCGGGTCTTTGATTTTCCAGTTTATTTTGCTATGATTTTGGTCACTCTTAAAATCGTCCAGCGATCAAGAGAAAACATTCCGCGATAGCTCAACGGTAGAGCAACCGCCTGTTAAGCGGTTGGTTCCTGGTTCGAATCCAGGTCGCGGAGCCAAAGATCTAACAATATTTCTGATATAATATTCTGATGGATTTATGGAATAACAAAAATATTATAGACCTATGGTCAATATTGCATTTTAGTTTTGGTCTAATTGTTGCATCAATAATTTATCTAATGGGCTATAGATTGTCATACGGATTACTAGCCGTAGTGGTAATTTCAATTATTTGGGAAATTTATGAAAAGTTTATTGGCACACAAGAATCAATATTAAATAGTTCCTTTGATATATTTGTTTGCATCACTGCTTTTTTACTTGCATTTTATTTAATCCAGCAATTAGAAAATCATAATTTTATACCATACATTCTAATCATTATTTCGATATTTGCTTATATTATTATCTTTTTAATGAAAAAAATTAGTTTGTAATAATGTTAGTTCGAACATCGTCCAGCCAACGGAGCAAAAAGTTGACAAAACATATAAAATATATTAAAATCAATTTCAGAAAAATGAGGAGGGCAACATGAAAACTGGTGGCTATCTGTACTGGTGGCTGATACTCTGCATCATCGTTTCCGGACATTTGCCAGATGTCAACATCGATATCATCATGACGATTCTACCTTGGTGACAACACCGCTTCCCATAGGAAAACCAAATCCTTCTGGAGGCGGTTTTCTTTTACTCAACTTCCCTCTCTATATGGGTTCGAACTAATTGAAGTCCGCGGAGCAAAAGAATTATATAAATGGAACTTAAATCTTTTTTGACTTGTGATTTAGATTAAAGAATAAGAAATTAAAAACCAAATTGGCACCACGATTACCGATAACCAAAACCATGGTTTATAATTTTTCCCATTACTATCACAATAAAACCAAGTAAGTATAGAAACTATCCCGATAAGGGATGGTAAACAAACCAGAACGATTTGCCAAATTTTGTATTGATTATTTATATCAAAACCAGACATCCCCAAAAACATAAAGACGAAGCCGGCCAAAATAAAATGAACTAAAATCATCAAATATTTCATATTAATGAATTATACCATGGCAATTATTGAGGTTCGAACATCCTTCACTAGACGGAGCCAAAAAGCCAAAAAGATTTGCTATACTCTTGCTATGAAAAAAATAATTCTTTTCGATTTTGATGGGGTAATTCTAGACTCTTTTTCACCAGCATACGAAGCAAGTAAGATGATTCACCCAAGAATGACTGAGGACGAATACAGAGAAGCTTTTGAGGGTAATATAAACAATCCTCATTCTCATACTCACGAGTGTGGCGATGACTGTAGAAAAGATATTGATTTTTTTGAAAAATATATACCATTAATGAAGAAGCGGACGAAAATATTTGATGGTATGGAAAATGTCATTAAAAAGTTAAGCGAAAATTATATACTGTGTATTGTCTCCTCGACAATTACTTTGCCAATACGAAAATTACTCAAAAAATCTACCCTGGAAAAATATTTTAATGAAATTTTGGGAAATGATGTGCACAAAAGTAAAGTAGAAAAAATAAAAATGATTATGCACAAATATAAAATAAATAAGGATGATTGTATATTTGTTACTGACACATTGGGCGATATGAAAGAGGCTCGTGCCGTGAATATAAAATCAATCGGAGTATCTTGGGGGTTCCATAAAATAGAAACGCTTAAAAAAGGTAGCCCTGAAAAAATAGTCAATTCTCCTAAAGAATTAGAATTAGCCATATCTGAAATATTACCAAAACAATAGTGATGGCCCCGTGGTGCAACTTCCCTATTTCATCACGGAGGTTCGAGCTGGTTTGAAGTCCGCGGAAGCGAGCAATTGTTAGTTTTAAATCTTTTTAATTTGTGTTATCGTCCAGTTATAACCAATGAAACGGGTGTCTCCGACCCAAAAGTTGGTGAGATGGCGACATCGTGGGGATAGGCCGGTTCCATTAACTTCCCAATGGGATCAGAAGAACTCTTGCTGGAAGAATTAAGGCGAATGCGAACCTCAAACGCAATAGCTTGCCAGCCCGAACTAAGCCCGAAGAACCTTCAAAAGAGATTCTTACGAAGCGGGGCTGGTTTTTGTTTTATATAAATTTCCTCTCGCAATAGGCTCGGACTAATTGAAGTCCGCGAAGCAAAAGATATGATGTTAAAAATGTTATAATATTTCTATGCAGAAAATTTCAACTCGTATATTTATATTGGCATCAATCGCTTTCGGGATTGCCGGTCTCTCTTTAGTTATATTTGGAGGACCAAACGATAACGCCCCTATAAATCAAACGCTTATAAAAATAATAATGGCATGTGTATTTATTATCCTCCCATCTTTTGCTCTTAGTATCGCAAGTAAATATCTGGGAGATAAATAGATTGGCTCCCGAATTAAAACCTTCGTAAACCCCTACTCCAAATTTCGCCAAGCGGAATCAAAAATGCTTTTTAGAGTATTAAAAATCTTTTGACTTTCGATTATCAGCCCAATTTTTTCCTTAAAAGCCATAACACCGATTTTATTCTCTCCATATAGATCTATTTCAACCTGAATACTAAATCCTTCACCACGATCTATTCTAGTTTGTCGTAAAAATCTTGAATCCTCTGATTTATATGTTTGAATCTGTTCTTTGTCTGGCGCGATAACATAGGCCCAAATTTTTTTCTTAACTCTCTGGTTCAGATAATAATCAATAAAGTCTTGGTCAATAACTTGCCAAATTTCTTCTGTTACCCAAGCCCAAATCGGATTATCTGGATATTTTAGAGTATCTAGATAGATTTCCTTTATCCCCTCATCCCCTTCAAAAAATCTAATTTTCGGTTTGTTATCAATCAAATTAGTTATCGAGAGCAAATATGGAATAATTGACTTAATAGTTGTTTTTCTTTCTTCAAGTTTTGACTCTAATTCTCTTGGATCAGACGCTATAAAATATTTTTTCTTATTTTTTATTGTTGAACTAATCAACCCCTTTTCCTTTAGTAAATCTAAAATATCGTATAAGGTTGTTCGTTTGATTTTTGACTTGTTTGAAATTCTTTGGACGTTAGTCTCACCAAGCTCCAAAATGGCCATGTAAACTTTCGCTTCTTTTTCTGTTAGGCCAAAAGACTTTAATTTTTCTATTATCATATATTTGTCGGTAAAAAGGTCAACTTCTACTATATTATAATATGGCTATAAATCAAGTCTTTCTTGGGGTTCATAAAAATACTATACAAAATAACGGCCGTATTTAGACAAAATTATTAAAAGTGGTAGATTTACTACTAGACTAGAATAACTGTTCTTTAAAAGAAAGGACGGGCGACGATGAGCATAAACTGGTTTAGCGGATCGCCAATACCGGAACTAAAACACATAAGCTGGACACCGGAAGCAATTGAGGGGCGCATTGTTGAAAAGCCGATGCCAATCAAGTGCAAGGTGTGCGAAAAAGACACTGGCAAATCGACTCATGTAATCGGGGACAACTGGACGACTTGTTCTGACTGTAAGACGCAAAAAGAAAGGGATCAAAAAGCGATTGATGAGGCCAATAAAGAACGGGCCCGAATATCCAGAGAGCTTAATGAGATGGAAAAGAGTGGTGATGAAAACTGGCATATGAGCAGTAAGTTTGATGAGTTCTCAAGACTTGGAGATAAGATTGCTGAGATGGAAAAGGCCTTTAGTAAGAAGTATTACGGTTGGTAAACGTCGGTAGACACAGAAAGGATGGTGATCAAAATGCAGGGTCCCAACTTGGGCAGTATCGGTCCCGGGCAGACGATAAACATCGGAACTCCCGATCACTTGACGCAGATCCAACACCGGGGGGATCACGTCGATATCGTGGATCATTTCGATCACGGGAAGGATGGCGTCCCGGCACATATCGTAACCAGCATCGGGCACGATGGGAGCATCGATACGGATATTGGTAGCTAGACTCCCGTCGTAAAAGCGCAGTTCAACAAGGCGGGGAATTGAAAATAAAAATCAATTTCTCGCCTTTTTAATTTAATTGACTTCCCCATCAAACTGATATAATGTCAAAATAGAAATCTGAACATTGAAAGGAGTTTTTTATGTCAATCTGGCTAGGCGGATCTTACCAGGCGGCACAACGGATAGTTAGAGAAAAACTGGATGGGACAGAGGCTCTCAGAACGCATGTGGAAATTAACAGAAAGATTTCTGTGATGAGGGCCTCAAGTGATTCTCAATCTAGTCCAATTGCAAAGGCCCTAAAGCCCGATGAGGCCAAACCGGGAAGTTTCTGGTCTCCTGAAGAGATGGAAAAAAGATGGCGAGAGACAAAAAGGGGCCTGGAAAAACTCGGCATAAAGATTCTGATAAAAGACGACGATTAAAACATGGCCATCAGTGGCCTGACAAAAAATATGTGGGCTTGAAACCGCTGGAAAAATCTGGCGGTTTTCTTTTTTGTTGACTTTTAATCTTTAGCAACTAATATCAGAAGCAGAAACTTCAAAACAAGGGAGATAAGAAATGATTAAGGCTCTTTCCTGTTCCTTCGCGCAAAAAGTCGCTGTGGCCATGACTAATAACCGGTTGGAGAAATCCTACAAGGTCACAATTGAGGGCATTGAATTTGATCTGGTGTTCCAATCAATTGAGAATGATGTTGTGCGATTCAGCTTGTTCCTGCCCGGGCATATATATTCCAGAAAGACGTTAAAAATAAGTTGCCGCAGCGGCAACTTTGGGCCAGAAAAACTGGGAATTATTCCAGATTCTGATATATCAGAATACGACCCTAAAATACATGCTCTGGTTACCGGGATGATTATCCTTGCTGTAATGGAACAACTTGATGCTCAAATCGGTTAAAAAGAACTCGCTGGAAACAAAACCGCTTCCCAAAAGGTGGCGGTTTTCTTTTTTTATACAGCAAAACTCTCACGAGACACTGTTACTCCTTTACACAAACAGGCTTGATCTTCCTTCGTTAGACTAAACCAAATTTCTGATATAATTTGAATCATCATGATAGAAAAAATGCCACAAGAAAATCTGGACGAAGAAGTGAGGCTTGCGCGGTTGGGCGGATCTCTAGATAAAATTTCAAAGTCTGCCTTGAAAATCCAATTTGCTGTCGCAGATGCCTATTATGGAGTGGGAGACTCGCTTCAGACGAACCCTCATGGATCACCAGAACAGGATAAAAGATTGACCCAGTGGATTGGAACACAGAATTGTCTGGCTCGATTTTACCGAGTTGAAGTGGCAAGAGTTATAGAAAAAATTTTAAAAGACGAGGGTCTGACACAAGACGACCTAACGTCTGATTTTATAGAAAGACATCGGGCCGATATTGTCGGCCAAACAGCTGAAGCGTTAAAAAAGTTAAATTTTGAATAGTTTATACTCCGTTAATTAGCCGATAGAGCACGAGTTGACACAAAATCTAAGATGATATAGGCTTCCACTTCAGAAGGTATGGAGGGGCTGTAGCTCAGAGTCGGACGGTGTTTGTCCCAAATTGCAGCAAGACCCGCGATATGACCGGTAACGTTGCGAACAATCTTCTGCAAAAGAGTCCTTTCGAGGGCACGGCGGGGAAAATGCTGTACGGCGCGGTTAGAGTGCTTCCGTGATACGGAGGAGGTCCCGGGTTCAAATCCCGGCAGCCCCGCCACCCACATAGATGGGTGGTTTTTTATTTGACTTCCCCATCAAGTTGTTGTAATGTCCTGGGCAGATTGGACACAGACAGATCAAATACAAACAACCAGGAGAGAGCTCATGAGTGCAGATAAAAGAAAGTCGCGAGTCTTTTGGACCGACGAAGAAATTCATAAGGTCGCCGAAGAGGCTTTGCGACTCTACACGGAAGATACGAGTAACCTTTGGAGTTTCGTCGCCGAAGCGCAGAAAACCCTTCCCGCACACCGGCAACGGACGATCACGGGCCGGAGGGGTATAAGTTCTGAACTTACGCAGAGATTCGTAGAAGCTCGAATCGAGTTTCTAGAGAGCTTGTCCCACCCCGTCGAAATTCAGATCGAAAAAGAAGTCCGGGTTGAAACTCCGCGAGAAGAGATTCTGGCGAGCATCACGACCGAAGAGCTGTTGATTATTGTGGCTCGCCGGCTGGCCCCAGTCGTAGGCGCGATTCCCAAGATTCTGGAAAAACTGGCGGTAGCTTCGTCCGAGGTTTTGGGAGCAGTTCCGAAGCCGCTAGCGACGGAACCGACGACTAATGGGTCCGCGGAAAAGATCCGCGAGTCATCTGGCCGCACACGACACCCGCGAGTTCTTCTTCTTGAATTCCTGCCGAAACAAGAGGAGGCCGTCAGACAAAAAGCCGGTGAATTCCAGTTGGAGTTGGTCTTTGGCGGTAAGGGGAATCGGGAGAAAGCTCCCCCGTCGTGCAATTGGTGCATCATGAACAAGAAGGTCAGCCACTCAACTCTTTGGCGAACAAAGAGCGAGGTCGGTAACCAACACGTGTTCGTGGTAAACGGTGTCGACGGCGCCCTAAAGAAACTGGCCGACATAAATGCCAAGGTAATTGCCGGGACGTGAAATCGGGGCAATCCCAGGCCCCATCGCTTTCTAAGAACGCGATGGGGCTTTTCTTTTTAAATATCTCAAAAATCTAACTGCGACACCCGATACTTGACAGATTTCCCATATCTGCTATAATATGTACAGATGATTCAGTTCATGGTCGGTAACAAGAAAAGGAGGTCAGAGTGAAGAAAGAGTTGTGGAGGATGCCGGATGGGACGCTGTTCCTGGGAACGCGCCGCGAATACATCGCCGCCCTTCGGGAATACGGAAACTGACTCTCCTTTTCGCCGGCGGCCGTCTAATCGGAATGCCGCCTGGCGACAACGGAGAGTTCTCCTAAAATCTGACCCAGCCCCTGAGACGGGCAGGAGTCGCTGAAAATCGGCTGTGCGAAGATAACCATCATGATATAGGGTAAACCTAGAAGAGATGGCGAAGATAGCACTTTGACGCGGGCCTACAACCCCACCGAAGCACTCGGGCGGAGATTTCGGAGAAAAATACCAAGGAGGTTAAAGTATTCCAACCGATCAAACTCGCTAGCAGGACGAATGGGCAAGTCCTTAAGCTAGCGAGTTTTTATTTTGGGAAAAAATAATAATAAGAAATTTTGAAAATGCTAACCGACCTTGGCATGGAAAATCTTAATCGCCGACATTTATGAAAGATATGATAGAATGCGACATCGAAATATAACAGCACCATCATGGGAATTTTCCACGCCTGGCACACAAAATTAAATATGCGAAAGAATTCTCTTGATTGGCACAAGCAAGACATTCAGAGTGAATATGAGGAACTACTACAAGCAAAGGGCTTTGTTCACCGGTGGAGTGAGCTCGCCGATGTCGTTTATACTTACACTCGAGCCAGATGGTCGGGACATCGTGAGCTAACTTTTCCGTTTGGAAAGCTAAAACTATTCTGGGGATCGCTATACATGTTTCCTAAATATACTTCTAGATGGAAGCTTTTCCGCAAGGCCGGCAATAGAGTTAAGCCGGGTTCTAATATCTCTGCGGTTCGAAATCCGAAAAAAATAGACAAGCTCCATGAAATTGCCAGGGAAAATAATTTAGATCATGAAAGATTCAAAGAAGAAGTGAAGAAATTATTGAGCAAATCAATTTTGTTGAAATAGACTTTGACTTCCCTGTTGAGTTAGGGTAATGTCGGAACAGAAACCGGAACACAAAAAGGAGGCTGATATGATCTTTGTTAAGTTCACAGAAGTAACTGGTTACGAGGTTTATTTCGTCGGTTCAAACTTACAAGCCGTTCTCGAAGACACGGACGGCGGAAAAGAATTTGGCGGTGTTAGGCTCATAAGTCCCCCAACCGAGATCTCCGAAAAGGATATGCGAGCAATTGCACACGGGTTTACCGACAATGGCCGATACATCGACTTGGGCATCAAATCCGTTTCTTCCGGAGCTTCGCACTCATACGTGATCGGCTGGATAAAACCGAACTAATCCGGCCGACAAACGTGCCGCCCCTCTCAAGGAAAACCAAATCCTTCAGGGGGCGGTTTTCTTTTTCCCAAAACCAAGCCAAGGATTTGATTAGTCAGATTTACTTCACAGCCTTTGGGAGGACTTCTTCTCCAATCGTTCTCTCAAAACAGGTTAGGCCGGCGCCATGTTCCCAGATATTTGTCCACTTTGTCACTTCACTCGGCCTAGAAAATGTTGCGCACAGTTTATAACTGTTTGAGCTAGCGATAATATACCCATACTCTTCAGCTGTCTCCGGATCATTTATACTGTTTGTGGTATAGTATTCGCCCGATTTTGCCAAAGTGACCAGGTTTTCTGGTAAAGAAGAGTTTTGGTGATAATAATCAGTTATCGCCGACGAAATATTTGTTAGATCCTCAATTCGATCTGAATCAAAACGAGCCTGCCTTTGTTGAGTCGGTGAACCAATTGAAATAATTGAGCCAATCACAATGACAACAAAGAAAACCAGAACCGTATACAGCAAGTATTTCCTTTTTGGCGTTGGTAAAGATACGTCTCGACGAAGTTCATAAAGATAGAAACGAAAGATGGCTAGAGCTACCAGAAAAACGATAAGGGTTTTCAACAAAAACCGCGGAGTTAAATCTTCCCCGCCGATAAAACGATAAATCAAGGACGAGAGGTCAATGGCTATCGCTAGACCAGACAAAAAGAGGGTTAAGAAATAAGACCAGCGACGAATCCACATTTCCTTTTTTTCTGGCGCTGAAACTAAAGTTTTCGTCGCCAGATGAGATAAATAAAGGAAGGCCGGAAAAAAGATAATCAAAATGGCCAGCGCAATCCTCACGCCTTCATCAAAAGAGGCGAAGTAGTCGTTGACGTCCGGTAGCCATTTATTTATCAGACTAAAAAGAAGATTAATTAAATTAACAACGCTGACATAAAGACCAATAATAACTCCTAGATAAATAAAAAAGTCCCTGGCAGTCGTTTTTGATTTTGTTGGATCCATTTTTTTAGATTAAATTGATAACTCTTTAATTATAACAGAAACAGATCCTTAGTATCTCTTAATATCTAGCGGGTTTGAGCTTTTGTGTGAGTTGATGTAGTATTTAAATAGAGACCAGAATCGAGAAAGGAGAAAAGTATGAGCGCAGAGCCGCAAATGCTAACGTTGTCGGCCAGAAGAAGGATTGCAAACCTGCTTAAGGGTAAGCCCCACAAATCGCTGTTGGTCTGTGAGGATGGGTTCCTCGACGCGGAAGAAGGTGTCCCGGTAAGCGACACTGAAGCAATAAAGTGGGCTGAAGAAGAGGGGGTGAAATTTTCAGAATTGTTTTCGCAGTAAGATTCGGGCCGCTTCCAAAAAACGAGTCTTGGGGGCGGTTTTTATTTTGCTGTCACGGATTCTAACAAAAAATTAATAATAAAATGCGCGACACACATGTCGCGCATTTGGTTCAGCTCTCCTCACTCTCAAGCTTCTGTATTACCTCGGCTCCCACTTGATATTCCTGGCATAGTTCAACTGCCTGTAAAAGAGTAACCGGGCGATAGTAGATTTCCATGGCACTTAATGTCGTCGCCAACCAAACTTTTTCGCCGGTAGATAAGTCCCGTAAGAAATCTAAAACGAGATTTCTTGAACTGTAAAAATTAAGAATCTCCCTTCCGCCATCAGGATGTTTCATAATGTGCCTCCTTTGCAAACATTATCGAAGATATCTGCGACAGTCAATATCATTATTGATTTGTTTCTAAATCCGGTTAAAAACTCTCCGAAGTTCATTCTTGGCCTGTTTCAAAATCTTTTTTTGCGTCCGCGGTAGATTTTTACCAGCTCGATTTATATAGAAATTCAGCATTGACATGGCAGATGCAAATGCGCCAGATCTGCGACGAGAACTTTTAAGGGCAGACTCTTTCAAAGAGAGGGCAATTTTCCTTGGATTTTTCCAAGTAAAAACACCACCTCTTAGATCAAGGGCGTTACTTCTTCTGGTGACCTTATCTGACCAATTTTTATCGGTGATCATTATAGATAAAATTTGTCATAAATAAGTTGATTAGGATTTGACTAATTGCCTTTGTAATTATAATGTTTAGTAAGAAAAATCCGAATTCAAGAAAGGAGTTGGCTCATGAAAGTTGACAAGTTCTTGGCCGTCGTAGAGGCCTTTGAAAAAAGAGCGCGGCTTTGCTGGTCGCTCTTGGCAGATGAACATTTCAGACATCAATACGATAAGTTGAGAGCCGATTTTAAGCGATGCGTTTTAAAGCAGTCGCCCAAAAGAAAAGATGACGAGCTCGATCCAAGCCTGAAAATGGAAGCTGAGGCGCATGCGATCTTCGTTGAATTTTGCCAGCTTCTAACCAGGCAAGATGAAACAGCGGGCTATTGGGAAATAAGCGGTCTTCCTTCTTGTGAAGGCGACCGTCATGAAGCGGCAAATAACGGAACCGCCGACAGTTTTTTCCAGGAAAGTGGTGAATACTACGGCTGGTTTACCTGCGAAAAGTGCTCCCGCCCCTATGTCATGCATGTCCCTAATATCTGCTGTCAGTGAATATCCCCATCCACCCAAACAAGGTTTGACTTTTTGGGTGGTTTTTATTTTCTACTCCCCCGTATCATAGGGCTCCAAATAGTTCGTGAGTTGTCTGTTCACTTTCACAAAAGTCGCTCTTTTGGGAAACTCGCGAAGTTGACGCGCGCCGATGTAAGTTCCCGTGCTTCGTAGAGAGCCGAATAAATCTTGCAAAAAATTATTTATATCGCCTTTGTATGGAATTAAGGCGTATCGGCCTTCGCTGGCCCGATGGTCGTCTTTTTTGCCATACAATTCTTCCAAAGCTTTATTTGAAGAGGAGCCAAAATATTCCTTAAACTTTTTGCCATCTTTTTCTATCAATTTGCCATCACTTTGATCAAAACCAGAGAAAAGTGAACCACACATATTAAAATCCGCTCCGGCACAAAAGGCTTTGGCGATATCAGAAATATATTGTTGACCGCCGTCGGCGATGATTCGTCCGACTCCCCTTTCGTTGGCAATTCCGTGAGCCGCGTCGGCGCATTCAATAACTGCCGACAGCTGCGGATAGCCCACGCCGGTCATCCGTCTGGTCGTGCAAGCCGAACCCGGGCCGATGCCAATTTTGACGATGTCAGCTCCGGCCAAAATTATTTCTTCGGTCATCTCGTTGGTCACAACATTGCCCGCAATCAAGATGTGCTCCGGAAACATTTGGCGGATAAGCCGAATGCTCTCCAAGAACCTTTGCAAATAGCCGTTTGGGACATCAATACAAATAAAAGAAAAGTTTTTCATCAAACCTTTTTTCTGCATTTCCTGAATCTTCGCCACGTCTTCATCGCGAATTCCAAGCGTGTAGCAAACATAATCCGGATTATTAAAAGTCTGAAAAAACTTTTCAAAATCAGAAACTGAATAGTATTTATGGAAGGTCGTGATAATTTTCAGTGGCGCCAAAATTTTAGCCATGCCAAAAGTGCCGCAAGTCGCCATGTTGGCCGACATAATCGGGATTCCCGTCCAGGTTTTAGGAGAATGATAGAAAGTAAAAGTTCTATCCAGGACGACTTCTTTTCTTGAGGTCAAAGTGCTGCGTTTCGGACGAATCAAAACATCTGAATAATCAAGTTTAGTCTGTTCTTCAATTCTCATGACGGATATAGTATACAACAGAGTTGAACTGATTTACGCGATATTAGATATTGACATGGGCCCGCAAATCTGCTACAATGCAAACGGAATGAAAAGGCGGCGGTTGCGTTGCTGAATGGCTGAGCAGGCCTTCAGCGAGCGTGGGTCAAACCCAACATCCGCCGCCAATCTTTGAAAAAGATCAAACAAGGAGAACGCTGATGAAGCAAATGGAGGCGCCGGCGGTACCGATTAAGGCCAAGATGAGGTTCGATCAGCTGGCCGGCAATTTCTTCAAGAAGTTGGCCGGTGGCAATGGTGAAATCTTTTTCGCCAACCGTTTTGGCGGGATGAATTTCGGATTTGCCGTTCTAGAGGACGGGTCGGTTTCCAAACTGTGGAAGGGCGATAATCAGCCCTCGCCCGACGAAGAGGTGGGCATGATTGATCCCAAGGATTTGAACATCGCCGCAGTGCGATGGTCTGATTCTTGAGCCCGGCCTTTCCTGGTCGCATCATTTCTGGGAGCTCGGAAAAACATTTCCGAGCTCTTTTTTTATTTCTTCTCAACAAATATTGACTCATTAATTATTTTGATTATCCTTAAGTACGTAACAGATCTTTCCACCAAAAAGCACAAAGGGGAACGGATAATTGAGAACTAACGCCACAACCGGTTACGAGTTTGAGTATGAATTCGGCGGCATCGCTTCAAACGAAGTTAGCGTCCGTCTTAGAGCTAGGCGCGTAAGGGGCATCCGAGAAGGACTTCAAAAAGTCAAAGGTTGGCAACGGCGATTGGGATGGAACCCGCGAAGGCCACCAACACCGTTGGCTCGTTGCCTTTTCCAAAGGGTTGCCTCTCGTCTAAGGCACGGATCAATAGAGTTGCGTCTTTATAATGCTCTCGGCACCATCGTAGACCGAATGGGAATTGATTTCTTCTTTGAGTACAATCATCGAATTGTAACTCTGGATCTGACAATCAACGGTCAGAAAAAAAAAGCGAGGTTCGCGCGCCGATATAGTCATAACACAAGACGATTTCGTGAAAAATAGACATTATCGTATCGGTGATTCCATTGCCCGACGACTGGCTCGAGGAACATAATTTAATCTTCCAAAAGCTCCGCCACTCGAAAGTTGTCTTTTGGTCCCGCGTCGTTGCAATCGCAACGACGCGGTTTTTATTTTTGGCGGTGATCTCCAAGAAAATTTGGTATAATCTCAAGGTATGAAAAAAGTAATCATCATAATCACAGTTGTTATCTTGGTTGGGTTGGGATTGTATTATTTAATTAACCTTTCGTCTGAAGCGCTTCAGAGTCCAGACGAATATCGCGCTGACGAATCGGAACAAAAAAACGCCACCAGTACTGATCAGGTTACTGAACCAACGAATGGGGCGAAAACAATTATAGGAACTTCCGCGGACGGGTTGGACATCGTCGCTTATCATTTCGGTCGCGGGGAAAAAGAGATCTTGTTTATCGGTGGAATTCACGGCGGATACTCTTGGAACAGTTCTCTAGTCGCCTACAACCTTATAGATCATTTATCAGAAAATCCGCCTTTAGCACTGGAAGCGGTCAAGGTAACGATCATCCCGGTGTTAAATCCTGATGGGTTAAGTAAAGTCGTAGAGAACGAGGGCCCATTTGAAGCTTCTGACATTTCACTATCTCTTTCAGAAACCATACCGGGCAGATTTAACGGCAACGAAGTTGATTTGAACAGAAATTTTGATTGTGACTGGCAATCGGCTGCAACTTGGCAAAATAAGTCAGTCAGCGGCGGAAATTCGGCTTTTTCTGAACCAGAAAGCGCCGCTCTAAAAAATTATGTTGAAGCCAATAAGCCGACGGCCGTCATTTCTTGGGATAGCGCCGCCGGCGGAGTTTTCGCCTCAAGTTGCCATAACGGCGTGTCAGCGGAAACTTTAAATTTGGTTAACCTTTACGCCGAGGCTTCCGGCTACAAAGCTTATAAAGACTTTGACTTCTACGAAATAACCGGTGATATGGTCAACTGGCTGGCGAAAAATGATATCCCGGCCATTGGTGTTTTGCTGACTAGCCATAATGATGCGGAGTGGACGAAGAATCTCGCAGGTATAGAAGCGGTATTGGAATATTACACGGATTAAACAAAACTAAGAGATGTTTTCTGGCAGAAAAAAGATCTGGGGCGTTATACTATTGGTCGCGATTGTTTTGTGCGCTGCTTTTGTATTGATAAGTTTGTACAGTGGCTCATCGGAACCTGTTTATGTCCCAACAGAAAGCAGCACCTTAACGGAACCACAAGAAATTTTAATCGGTAAATCGGTAGAAGGACGAGAGATAAATGCGTATGTCTTTGGTACTGGAAAAACGCCGCTGTTGTTTATCGGCGGAATTCACGGTGGATACGAATGGAATAGCGTCGTCTTGGCTTACAGATTTATTGATTATTTCAAGCAAAATCCGAACACAATTCCAGAAAACTTTTCTGTCGCAGTAATTCCTTCCGCCAACCCGGATGGGGTTTATAAATATATTGGCAAAGAAGGAAAATTTGACCTAACAGACTTGCCGGCAGAAAAAAACACGACCGGTCTTGGAAGATTTAACGCCAGAGGGGTTGACCTAAATAGAAATTTTGATTGCCGCTGGTCGCCGGAAGCTAGTTGGCGAAATAATAAAGTCGGAGCGGGCGACTTCCCCTTTTCTGAACCGGAATCGCAAGCCATTAGAGATTTTGTCCTGAAAATAAAACCTAGAGCGGTTGTTTCCTGGCATAGTCAAGCCAACACTATTTATGCCGGCGAATGTGGAAATGGTATTTTGCCTGAAACAACAGACATCATGAACATTTATTCCGAAAAATCTGGCTACTTAAAATCCACAACATTTGATGATTATGTAGTTACGGGTGACCTTGAGGGTTGGTTAGCAACGATCAACATTCCTTCCATAACAGTTGAACTAAAAACCCATGAAACTGTTGAATGGGAGCAAAATCTGGCCGGAGTCTTGGGGTTATTTGACTACTATTCTCGCGCAAATTAGGCGCGATACAGTCCCTCTGCCTATTTGATAAACTGCGCTGGCGCGAAATTGTTCTAAGCAAAGACATTTTCGGGCTATATTGACAGGTCTGTATATCTCACGTATACTGGCCAACGGAGTTTAAGTTCAAATAAACAACTAAGGAGGATTAAAGTGAACATTGTCATCTATCAGAGATGGAATGCGGGCGAGATCCTTAAATGGCGCAATCTTTTCGGACAAAGGGGGGCTCGTGTCGTTTTTGTCAGCGACGGTCTGGGCGAAATACGGTCAGCGCAACAACGGCTGTCAGAAATAGCGCCCAAGGCCATCACGTACGGCGCCATTGATTGTTCGTGCGCTGATCACGTACATATCATGCAAACTTTTGATCCGAGATCAAAAGTACACCTGGCCATTCTTCGCGAGAAGATAAAAAACCTCAAAGAGGTGTTTTCAAGCGGTATCAAGATCGTATTGATGTGTGATCACGGTATTGATATAAGTAGTACGCTAACGGAATTCCGGCAGCCGATTGTACTCTGGCCTCAGGATATGGGCCCGAACAGGTCGGTCGTATCCGCCATCGTAGATACCTTGAGGCACTAGTCCGTTCCGATAACTGAGTGCCCATTCAAAAAGTGATGAACCAGCCGCCCCGCTACTCAGCCGGGCGGTTTTTATTTCAACGGATGATCAGCAGTAGAGCAATATAAAAAGAGGGATCCACAAAAGATCCCTCTTTAATTTTAATTTGGCAGCTTACGACCGTTTCGACCCATTAGGAGCGAACCGAGAAGAAGCGCCATCCCAACAACCACCCAACTAACCGAAATGCCAAACGACTTTGCCAACAGGCCAGATATCAGCAACCCTCCGGCGCCACCCAAATGATGAGCCATTGATTCAAAAGACTGAATCGTGGCTCGTTCTTTCTGAGTAATATTCTGATGTAGATATGACTTTTTTATCGGATCAAAGATCCCACGAGCAAATTCGTGCACAAGAAAGATAAGTAATGCCGGCAAAAACCGCTCGCTCAAAACTGGCAAAATTATGCCTAGAGCGATGAGGCTTTGCGTCATCAATAAAGTCTTTCTTTCGCAACGAACTTTTCGCAGAAGCCATGGCGCGACAAACGAGCCCAACAACACAGAGACGGAGATGAGAACATAGATAATTCCCAGCCCAATTTGGCCAGACAACCATCTTTTAAAGAATGGCTGCCATTGCATATTCGGGGCTTGCAAAACAAATAACTGAATCGTCGTTATGATAATGACAAAACGAACATTCAGGTTGTCTCGGCAGTAGCATAAGCTAGATTGAATCGTTTTTCCCATGTCTCGTAATCCGGCGGTAAGAGAGAGTTTTTGTCGGACAAAGTACTCTTCCTTAATAAACAAGGCCACTAATCCGCTGACAACAAACAGAGCGCTGGCGGCGAACCACGGAATCACCATGTTTATGTCGGCTAAAGCGGCTCCGACATAAGCAGAAGCAATTCCACACACTCGCCCAATCTGACCGGCTCGCGCAAAGGCTTTATCTAATTTACCGTTATAACCATAATGCTTGATACGATCAACAAACCAGGAGTCAAAAGCTCCACTGGAAAAAGTCAGAGCAACGGCTCCGATGGATTCGGCAACGGCAAAAAAGATAAACGAACTGGACAATCCATACACCAACATGCTGATGGCCAATAGCGCGCACGCCGTAATATGCGAGACCTTGCGACCAAAGACATCAGCAAAAGCTCCTGTCGGAATTTCCGTCAGAAACAACGTCACATAGAACACTAAGTTTACTAAATTGATTTCAAAGAGATCTAGCCCATTTGAAATCAAGAAAGAAACATACATGGCCGACATTGTTGAATGAGCCAGACAATCCAACGCTGACAAGAGATAAAACTCAAACAAGACTTTCCTATTCATCTGTCTTCTCCTTTTTAAGAACTTTTCCTCGCTGAACAAAAACCGGCTTCTGTTCAGCCGGGATAATTTGATTTATCTTTTGAGATAGAAAACTTTTATGACAGGAATTCTAGATTAAAATTATCTCGGCTAAATATAAACGGATGGGCCCTGTTCGCGATAGCAAAAAAGTCACCACAGGATGTGCCCACGTTCCAATTGTTCATATTCAACTTTTGATAATTTCTTATCATGGAAGCAATAGTACATTGCCGGCACAATTTGTCAAATCGGACTCAATTTTTAATTTAAATTTTGACAGAAACTCAAGAAATGTTAGTTTTATGAACGGACAGATAAAAATTTCTAAAACCAGAAAGGAGGTAGCTAGTGACGCGCAATCAATGTTTGCACACGCGAGAGATCTTTGGAAAAAGGAAGCCGCCCAGAACGCAGTGGTGGTTTATGTGTCAGACCTTACGCCGAAAGGTCCCGGTCGTCGGATCGTGTTGTCATGAACGCGGCTGTTCCAGACAGCGCGTCTAAACAAGGTCGCTTCTGATTTGTTTCCACCAACCCGCCATCTCGTGATGGCGGGTTTTTATTGCTTATATTTTTCACACTGGCCAAAAATACGAGAGTGTTATAATTAGTTTATTATCGGAATAATATATAAGTTTATGAAGATATTTAGAACATGGACATTTAAGTGGTGGGAGGTAGGACTGATAAAGCTTTGCCTTATCTCATTGGGAATTTTGCTAGGTCTGTACTTCTATGATTATTTGGTCAAAGTAATCTGGCTCTGGTGGATATTATTCGTCGTTATCGCCCTATATTTCGTACCAAAAACATTGTCTAAAACGGCAAATAATGAGTCGGTAGCAACGGGCCAAGATATCAACAACTCTTGACCCACCCCCTCAAAGAACAGCGCTTTGTGGTATAATTCACCCGTAATTATCAAATTATTAGTTTAATTTTATTTATGAATTATTTAAGAAAAATGAGCTGGTTGTTGCCTGTGTTGGTTCTGCTTTTTGTCGGAATCAGCAGGGCTGATGCGGCTTGTTCTTTCACCCGAGACCTAAATCTAGGAGTAAGCGGTGAAGACGTGCGATGTCTGCAGCAGTACTTAAACAGCACCAGTTACAAGGTGGCGCAATCTGGCGTTGGTTCAGCTGGAAATGAAACAATCTTTTTCGGTAACGCAACCCAGGGTGCAGTTCAGAGATGGCAAGCGGCCAATGGAGTCACTCCAGCTGCGGGCTATTTCGGAGCAAAGTCTATCGCGAAATATAATACATTGGTTACCGGAAATCCCGGCAATGTCGGTGGCGTGGAGGGCCAGCAAAGAGAGGCCGCCTCTTCCATAAACGAGGCAATCTATACCGTAAGTGAAGTTTACGATAAAGTTAAAAAAGCAAAGAATAGTTCTGCCACAAAATTATGGGAAGCCGCCGAGAAAATACTGGACGACGCGGAGGATGCTTATAACAAAGGTCAATATAACAAAGCCCTAACACTTGGAGTTGATGCCGTGGAAAAGGCAGAAGAGGCTGAAGACGCGTTAAAGAAAAAATCAAAAGCTTCTTACGACGAAGACGAAGACGGTGCAGAAGAAGCAATTAAAGACGCTGAAGATGCTATAGATGACGCTGAAGATGCTATAGACGTATCGGATGCTGATGATAACGATATTGAAGATGCCGAGGAGCTTGTCGATGAAGCTAAAGATTTGTTAGAGGATGCTGAAGAGTCTGTTGATGATGAGGATTATGATGAGGCCATTGATTCGGCAGAAGAAGCTCAAAAAAAGGCCGAGGAAGCGGAAGATTTAGCTGAAGAAGTTGATGCCGATGAAAATGACGCCGAAGAGGCTATTAACGACGCCGAAGACGCCATCGAAGAGGCAGAAGGTGTCGTAGAAGAAGCCGAGCAAGATTTTGAGGATGGCGAATACGACGATGTTAAAGATGGGGCGGAAGAGGCCATTGACGAAGCAAACGGCTTGGTAGATTCAGCAAAAGAACAACTGGATACGGCTGAAGAAGAGTTTGACGATGAAGATTACGACGATGCTCTTGACTATGCCGTAGAAGCGGAAGGATTGGCAGAAGAGGCTATTGAGGTCGTTGAGAATATTGGCTCTTCTACCGCATCAACTACTCCAGCAACGACGACAAACTACTTATTTATAGATGGGGCAAGACAACATGTCGTAAATGATATATGTATTCACAAGGCTTTTCCAGAGGCTGGTTACACCATGACCCACTCAACAAATGGCGTTTGTGATGCCGGCAGAATTAACTGTGATTGTTGGCGAGATTGTTGGGAAAAAGGAAGCACCGTCAATGACTGTCTGCTTCAATTCTCTCAAAACTTCACTCAAGGAGCGGTTGGCGCATATAATCAATCAGTAGAAGAGTTAGTGGCAACTATGGGTCAAAGTGGTATATCTACGATTCCTGGTTACTACATGCAAAATACTGATGCAAGTGGAGAAATTGGTTATACAACATATAACGGTCAGCAAATACAATACAAGATCTGCCCAGGCATAAGAAACCCTGCCGGCGGAACTGATTATCCTGCAAAGGAAGGCGTAGTTAGACCAACCCAGTATTCATGGGGAGATGTAATTCCTAGCCATTCACATCTCTATGGTATGAAGAGCTGTGAAAGAATGGAGAGAAAATATCCAAATCACCCAGTCGGATACCACTGGATGTGGATTGGGCCAGGAGGAGCTTGGGAGCTAGTTAAAGATTCAACAACAACCTACTAAATCCAAATTTTAGGATTAACAAAAACCGCGCTTAAGCGCGGTTTTTGTTAATGAGTGATTTTAAAGCGACAGAGTGTTATACTTTTATGCAGATTTAGTGAGGAAAATTATTAGATAAATAATTTATCATGGACGAACAAAATTCAAATGTACCAGTTGAGAATTCTTCTGGATCAAAAAAGAAAATTTACGGAATTATCGCTGTTGTAATTATTGCCCTAATCGCTTTCTTTGTTTTCGGCAGTAAAAAGACAATCGCGCCGGGTGTAGAAATTAATCAAAAATTAAACGGCGATGTAACTTATACTTCCGAAGACGGAACCGTTACCGTCGGTACAAATTCTTTGCCGGCAAATTGGCCGAGCGACGTCCCTAGCTATCCTGGTGCAGCTGTTTTAGCCGGGTCTGTTACAGAACAAGACGGTCAAAATAGACTAACCGCTTCTTTTATCACGAATGACAACGCCTTGACTGTTTCTAATTTCTACAAAACGGAGTTAGAAAAAGCCGGCTGGACAATTTCACAGATGACTTCTATGGGTAACGCCGCTGTCCTCTCAGCCGACAAAGATGGTCGAAATGTTGGTCTCTACATAGGAACTTCTGAAGAAGGAGAGACGAGCATCGTTATTGGAATTTCAACTCTAGAATAAGTAAGCGCCTCTTAAGAAAATTCTAAAATAATTCTAAGATAAAGATCTACGCGCCCCTCTGTTCCGGCTGACCTCCGCGAATTCGTCGGTACTCATCTTTATATTTATCAATAGTTTTTTCTATTTCTTCGTACGGAATTTCAAGTCTAACAAGATCAATAATATTTATGGCCTCATAAATATCAAGCTTGTTTTCTAATTTAAAAACGGCGTCTCTCCAAAGGATGGCTTTTTCATACTCGTGATTCTGCACGGCTTTTTGCTCCAAATCGCGCATCATTTTGATAAACGCATGATAAACGCCCTCTTCGGCGCCTCCTCGGCCAACGGTTCGATCTTTGAACGGAATGCGAGTTATCGTCCGTTGAGCTTTAGCCATGGTTCGAACTTTTCCCGTTCTCTGCCAATCACAGGCGGTTGAAATAATTTTTAAGTATAGATCTTCGGCTTTCTTTACAAGTTTTTGAGAAATCTTTGGGACGCTCCTCATCACGTCAAGTAGCATGAACGCGCCGGCCTCAATCATTTCCAGACTCCACCACGGTTTAGCCGAAGCCCACCAGAAATGATCACTCGCGGTGGCAATATCCATTTTTCTCCAAATCAGTTCCCTATCATTTTCGGGCACTTTAGTTGACCTAACCGTTTTATTTACCAGATTAAACAATTCCCACTGCCACGCGTGTATTGGATTTTCTGGATCTTTCCAGGATAAAAATTGAATGTGACGATCAATATCGTCTTGGCTGCTGGCCCAGGTTGATGGCACCGGTTCAGTTTCAACAACCTCCGGATATAAATCTGGAAGTTCAGAAATCGTCACCAGTTCAAAACGATTATCTTTATAAACATTCTCAAGAAGTTTTTCTAGCCCCGGGCGGTGATGGCCAAAGGTTTCTCCGTCCATTCCGGTTAGAACATATTTATCCCCGGCCAGTTCATTAGCCATGGCCTCGGCCAAAGAATCTGTGTTTCTAACCACGGCACTCATAATGGCGTTACTTAGACGTCTCTCTCGATAGAAAGCTTTTAACTTTGTCCCTTGGATTTTATAAGTCTTGGAATAGTCAACGGCGCCCACCTTTCCCGTGGCGGTTATTTCGTCCAAGATCATCCACTCAAAACCGGCTTCTTCAACTACTTCCGCGACATGTTTGGAATAACCCATCTCTGGTGAAAAGAAGCCTTTGGGACGATAAGCTTTTTCCCCTAAGTAATGAGCGTTTGTTTGATCATTAATTTTAATTTGTCTTAAGATTTCTTCTTTACCTAGAAGGGGTAAAAAAGCATGATATTTGGCCGAACTAACAAATTCTACCTGTCCTCGTTCGCCCAGTTCGCGCAACATTTTGATTAAGTCTTGATAGCCATATTTATCAAACAACTCCAAGAGAGAGCCGTTGATGTTGATAGTCATCCTCGCCTTGGGATTATTGAAAATGCTCGTGATAACCGGACGATAGCACTGAGTCGCAACGGCCTCTAAAATATCTGCCTGTTGTTGCGCCGGTTGGTAAAAGTGTAAAAAATTGGCCCATTTCATATAAATCTCTCAGAAAAATTATTTTGGTCCATGTATGGCGATCGCCTGCAAAAACAATTTTACATATTTTTCTGCCGAACTTTCCCAAGAAAAATCCTTTGACATCGCGCGCTTTTGTAATTCTTGCCAACGTTCCCTATCGCGGAAATTTTCAAAAGCTCTAATAATGGCGATCATAAGCGATGATGAATCAAATTTTTCAAAAACAAATCCGGTACCAGTCTGTTTTTCCGGACTATAGTCTTCAACACTATCCGCCAACCCGCCCGTCTTTCTAACAATTGGGATGGTGCCCATTCTCATGGCTTCCAGCTGAACCAAACCACAAGGCTCAAACTTTGAAGGGACCAAAACCACATCAGCTCCAGCAAAAATTTTGTGAGCCAAAACACTATCAAATTTCAAATGGACCGCGACTTTGTCTGGATATTTTGTTTCCAAATTATGGAAGAAGTGCATATATTCCGAATCACCTTCACCGACAATAACTAACTGCGCCGGTAACTCCTGCAAAATCAGGTCCAAAATCGGCATTAACAAGTCAAGACCTTTTTGTTTTGTAAATCGGCAAACAATCGCCATAATAAAAGCATCTTTTTTAATCGGCAGATTAAATTGTCCTTGTAAACTGGCCTTATTTTTAGCCCGAGCCGAAAGGTTTCTAGCATAATAAGGGAAGGCTACATGCGGATTCTTTTCCGGATTCCAGAGATCATAATCAATTCCGTTTAAAATTCCGGAAAGAACCGAACGGCGTTCGCGAAGCAATTCGTCAAGCAGTTCACCATAATTTTTGGTCATAATTTCTTTGGCGTAAGTTGGCGAAACGGTATTTATGGCATCAGCGTACATAATACCTCTTCTCATCCAATTAATTTTAGTCAATCGCGGATTATCAAATCCCGGAATTTCCGAATGCCCGTCATCAAAATCCATTTCCGACACGAAACGATGGTCATACATGGCCTGGAAGTAAAGATTGTGAATTGAAAAGACCGTGGCTATTTTGGTTAATTTCGGAATATTAGAATAAGTTGTCTTTAAAAAGTTTGGTATAAGAGCAGATTGCCAGTCGGCGCAAACTATTACATCCGGCACCCAGTTTCTATTCTTCTTAATAAATTCTAAGACACCACGACAGAGTAGCGCCCAACGAACCGGATCGTCAGAATAGCCGTAAACGTTAGCGCGTTTTTCATAGTATTCTTGATTTTCCAAAAAATAGGTCGTAACGATTCCCTCCTCTTTAATTGGATCACAACGTCTGACGTTACAAACTAGGTGGTCCGGTTCAGCGGAATTCCCCGTTGGAACCTCCAATCCTTCATGTTCCATCTTCAAAAAATATTTTTCAGTATCAATAGAAAGATATTTCGGGATCATAACCCGAGCATCGTGCCCAATCTCATTTAGGGCCTTCGGCAAAGATTTCATCACAGAGCTCAATCCGCCGATTTTCACAAACGGAGCTGCCTCTGCGCCAACAAACAGAATCTTTAAATTCTTCTTACAAAAAATGCCTATCACGGTTGTATATTATAACAGATTTTACCCACAATAGAAAGGGTTAATTTATTAGATATAGCCACTTTAAATAGTCACCCAACATCCTTTTGGTTGTATAATTATCTAACACAATTCCTTGAGTTTTACGCATTCTCTCTTCCCATTCGTCAGTAAACCGATCTTCGTTATCTTTTTTATAAAAGAGAGGAATTATCTCCGATTCCAGTAAATCAAATATGGCCGCTGCGGTTTTTCCTGCGTCGGCATCGGGCAAAATCCAACCAATACCTCGCCAGTCCACTTCATCAACCCAACCATCAGAAACGCTTAATTGCAATCCGCCGTTCAGTCCGGCCTTCATGCCACTAGTTCCGCAAGCCTCCATTCCACGAATCGGAGTGTTTAGCCAAACATCGGCACCGGCAACCAACGCGTGAGAAATTTCCGGATTGTGATCCGGCAGATAGACCAACTTTGATTCCAGATGATTATCTTTTATAAAATCCAGAATCATTTTTAAAGTTCGCTTGCCAAATTCATCTGATGGATGAGCATTGCCGGAGATAACGACCTGAATCGCTGCCTTCTCATCATTTAAGACCTTTAACAGCCTTTCGGGGTGAATAAACAGTATCTCTGGTCTCTTGTATTTAGTAAGTCGCCTGGCCCAAACTAATGTTAATTTATCTGGAGAAAGCTCCTGCCCCGTTTTCTTTTTAACCAAATCTATCAAATTAGATCGTAGAGAAGCTTTTGTTTCTATAAGACTCTTTTCATTATCTACCCATTCTTGAGCCTGCCAGCGATTTTTGTTGACTCCGTTTGTGATAGCAATTAAATTACTTTCCGGATGAGCTTTTTTTTCATAAGTCGCGTGAAGCTTGCTGACCCCGTTTTGCCGTCCGGCAATCTTTATCAAAAATTTGGTCGTTGAAAAATTGTCGTCATCATCCTTTGTCCCTTGCTCAAAATCAAAGACCTCATCAACGGAAAAGCCGCTTTCCAGACAGTACTTGCCTAAGTAAAAATCAAAAAGCCCCTTTGGAAGATGCATTCCGGCAGCTGACAAAATAGTGTGTTTAGTTGCGACAATTTTTCCAGTAATAAGAGCGAAGGCCTCTTTCAGAGAAATCTGTTTGGTGCAGGCTTCTTCAAGAAGAAGTCCTAGAGCGGCAAAGGCCGTGTGCCCCTCATTCAGATGATAAACACTCGGTGAAATCTGAAGTTTTTGCAAAACCATGTTTCCGCCCAATCCCAAAATTATCTGTTGTTTCAAAAAAGTTTCGGCGTCCGAATCATATACAGTTTTTAAAATATCTTTGTCAACATCGGAATTTTCCGGTAATTCAATATCAAGCAAAATGAGATAGGTGTTTTCATTATATTTTTTAAACAGCGCCCTGAAAGCAACGCGCCGGTCAGCGATCGGCAGATATAAAATAGGGCCATCTTCAAATTCAAGTTCCTTGAAATTAGAAGAGAGCACGGCGCCGGAATATTTTAAACCGAGAGCGATAAACGAGATATTTTGCTCACCGGCTTCTAACAAAAAATCAACTGAGAGCACGCCCAAACCACCGGCGTACTGATTTTTTTCATCGTCAAAACCATATTCCATTGAAAAGAAAGCGACCGGCGGTCTTGAAAATTTTATTTCGCTGGATTTTACTTTATCAAACATAAAATCATCCGTTTTTCATCTGTTCAAGCCAGGAATCAATTACTCCTATCGTATCAGCCAAATCATCCACCTTAACGCAGATCATGCCGCTTTTTTCAACCGGCTCATCGTTCCCGCCGGGGAAAATCGCGTCACCAGCGAAGATCATGTCTTCCTTGGTCATTCCCAGGCTAAATAGTAACCTAAGCAGCCCGACGGCTTTGTCAAAGCCTTTCGGCAGAATATCTATTGAGGTTGTACCGCCGACACGAACTTCAACCTCCGGCAGAAGTTTGGCCAATTCATCACGGATAATTTTCTTTTTTTTGCCGTCCTTATCCCACGTTTGTTTGACGGCAAAATCGGCCGATTGGCCAAGCGCGGAGAAAGTTATCTGCGTGCCACGGTCCTCAATATACGGACCTGCCGGATTTTTTGCGATGTCAAAACGGGCATCTGAAACAATACTATTTACAACAGAGATGACTTTGTCTTTGATGTCATCCTCAAAATCATCCGAGTGAACGATTTTCCAGTCAGCGAGTTCCTCATCGTAAAAATATTGTTGAGTGCCACAGACGGGCAACAAAATAAGGTTTTGATTTATTTTCTTAATTAGTTCCCCCTTTTGATTGCCAGTGACTTCGTGCCAGGGTGTTAAGACTTGTTTTTGAAATTGAGTTATTGAGGCACCAGAAATAATTACCACCCTAATTTTGCTCGCTAATTCAAAAAGTCGTCCAACCATTTCTTGGGAGAGAGGGCGTTTGCTTTCTGCGATCGTCCCATCTAGGTCAAAAGCGGCGATTTTGTACTTAAACGGCATGTTTTATTGATAACATCATAACATGAAATTTGACACTGAATAAAATATCGCTGAAAATAAAGAGGTGAAATTACTCTCTAAAAAAGGGGCTTATAGAACCGGGTTTACTTTGCTGGAATTAATCATCGTCATCGCCATAATATCTGTTTTGTATAGTATCGTCATCCTGATTTTAAATCCGGCGCAAAGTATCGCCAAGGCTTACGATTCACAAAGATTGTCCGATATGAATGCCCTGAATAAGGCCGTGCAACAATATTATTTGGACAAACAAAACTATCTTGATCTGGGAATTACTGCCACAGAAACGGAAATCTGCGATACGGGCTATATAGAAGGCGCCAAGACCCCCGGAGTTTGTGAAAATTTAGTTGATCTGTCTGCCTTAGTCCCCAGTTTTATCGTGGCCATACCGACAGATCCGTTAAATTTGCTTAGCCAATCTAAAGACACCGCGGAAGAATTATCCGGAAACGGCTACACCATAAAAATAGATCCGGGGCATAAGATCGTCCTAAGGTCTATCAACCTGACCAGCAATAACAGTCCGACATCCTTATTCAACAATCTGCGAATTATTGACATTAAGTATCAGATCGCCCTTCTCGTAAGCGGAATATTAATCTGCCTCACTCTAGTGGTTTACTTTATTCTAAAAAGCTATAAGAGATAATGAGATTTATTCCGTCGGTAGTTTCCCGGCCTCTTTGTAAGACAAGACATCTTCAACAGTAATGTTAAGGATGTCGCCAGCCAATCTCGCGTGAGTGACAAATCCCGGATCATTCTCAATATCCCGGTAAATTTTGGAAAAAGATTTTTCGCCGCCACCGGACCAAAAAATCATTGTTTCATTTCGCGCTTCCACGGAAGAGACGTCAATATCTTTATCTACTTCTTTACGATACAAGGCCGCGGCCAATCTGATTTGGTTTTCTAATCGGTTGGCCGGAATAATTTCTCCATTAACAATGCCGATTTCCCTCTCAATGGGTTCCGATAGGGCCATCTGTTCTTCAGACTTCATATGATCTGATCATACACTCTTCCCGTTAATTTTCAACGTTAGTGTCTTTTTTGGGATTTAGATTATAATAGCATTTGTATGATGAAAATATTGCGTGAATTTAAAGATTTTGCCGTTAAGGGTAATTTCATAGATATGGCTGTCGGCATAATCATCGGCGGTGCTTTCGGCACAATTGTTAATTCTCTGGTTAGGGACATTTTAATGCCTCCGCTGGGCGCTCTCACCGGCGGAATTGATTTCTCGGATAAAATGTTTGTGTTAAAAGCAGCAACCGAGACTACGCCAGCAGTGACCTTGAATTATGGGGCCTTTATAAACAGCGCCATAAGTTTTCTAATCGTGGCTTGGGCAATATTTATCGTAGTGAAACAAGTTAATCGTTTCAAAAAGAAAGAAGAGGCCAAGCCGACAGAGCCGCCGGCCGATGTTAAATTGCTGACCGAAATCCGGGATTTATTGAAAAAATAATCAAAAGATAATACAAAAACATGAGTCTCTTAAGTAAAATCTGGGCGTCTGATAGGAAAAGAATCTATATTGTAGCGGGTGTTCTACTAGTGATTTTACTAATTCTTTGGCAGGCGCTTACCTTCTGGAAGGTTTTAGACATTCAAAAACAAGCCCGCGACAAAAACGAGGCGCTAGACCAAAAAATTTCGGATATTGAGATCATTTTGTTGGCGGCACAGGAAAGTAACACAACTCTGGCTGAAGCGCTGGCGGCGGCCAAAGAAAAAACGGACTCCCTTTCAAAGGAATTCAAAAAGGTCAGTGGCGACGTTGATGATTTGGAAAAAATAACGCTAACTGACCCGGAACTTCTACAAAAATATTCAAAAGTATATTTTTTAAACGAACATTACGTCCCGTCTGATTTGGAAACTATTCCGGGTAAATACACGACGCACCCGAATAAGGAATACCAGATCATGAGCGAGGTTTGGCCTTATCTAGAAGATTTATTAGAGGATGCCAAGGACGATGATGTGGATCTAAAAATCGCTTCTGCTTATCGTTCGTTTGGAGAACAAGCCTCTCTAAAAGGCGCCTATTCGGTCACTTATGGAGCCGGAACAGCCAATCAGTTCTCGGCCGATCAGGGTTATTCAGAGCACCAATTGGGAACAACGGTTGACTTTACCAATTCAATCATCGGCGACACTTTTACCGGATTTGAGAAATCGTCGGAATATAAATGGCTGCAAGATAATGCCCACAATTATGGTTTTGCCTTGTCTTATCCGGAGAATAATTCTTACTACCAATTTGAGCCGTGGCACTGGAGATTTGTCGGAGAAAGATTGGCCAAGAATCTTCACAAAAGAGGTCAATATTTTTACGATTTAAGTCAAAGAGAGATAGACGAGTATATCTTGTATTTATTTGATTAAAATGATTCAAACGGAAGAGATAACCAAGAAGTATCTTAAGTTTGGGGAGAAGATGACAAAAATCTCTCCGAAAAAAAAGAAAAAGCTGTTGGTAATATTCTGGATCTTGGTCATCGGTCTATTTTTCGTTAACCCGATCTTCTCTATAACTTTAATAGTTTTATTCATCGGCATAAGGGCAACAATTCAGCACTTTGCCTTCATGAAACAATTCGCCGAAGAAAACGGGTTAGAGTACCAACCATGGTTATCGGCAAAAAATTTTCAGGGGCGTCTATTCTCGATCTCAAATTCCGAAACGGCCAGTAATGCCTTGCTGGGAGAATATCAACACTGCCCTTTCAAAATCTTCAACTATTCTTACACCATCGGCAGTGGCAAAAATAGTCATACTTATTTGTTTACCGCGGCGGAAATAGAAATTCCCGAAGCAGACTTCCCTTTCATTCTGTTACGATCAAAAACTATGCCGGTTTATCTTCCGTGGGATTTATTTCAGAGAAAAAACGATGTAAAGATAAGTATTGAACCGGAATTTCAAAAAAATTACTCTCTCCACACTACGGCCGGCTATGAAATTGAATGTCTGGAAATCTTTACCAAAGACCTTTTGATTTTTCTTAGGGAAATCGCGCCACAATTCAGCGTGGAATTTGCCGAGAACAAACTTTATATCTACGACGATAGGCTAATTCGTGACAAAAAGGATCTGACGGCTCTATTTGATCTGATGAAAAGACTTATAGAAAAGATCGCCCCGGCCTTAAGCAGAATGCGCGATGATTTTTCAGCTCTGCACAGCTATTACGACAAGAAAAGACCATAAAAAGCATGGCCCACGAATTCCCCAGTTATCGCTTGACAGGCGCCAGCCAATCATTTATACTTCTCATTATCAAATAACTACCAAAGTAGAACTAAGTCGAGTTTAATCTTTTGTGAGTTTATTTGAGATTTTATTCGTTTAGTTTATTGAAAGATGCAAAAAGGAACTATCGTTCGCGTCATGGACAAAGGCTACGGCTTTATCAAATATGACGGAGCGGAAAAAGATCTTTTCTTCCATTCAAATGAACTTCAAAACGTCGAGTTCGACCAACTAAAAGGTGGCGAAAGCGTAGAGTTTGAAGTCGTAGAAGGACAGAAAGGACCACAAGCTGTTAAGGTTAGCGTTGTTAAATAAACCTTAATAAAAAACCCGCCATCTGGCGGGTTTTTTATTTTGCCGGAGTTAAGATCTCCTCGCTTTCAATCAGGCCGTCGGCAAGCTTAATTATTCTGTCGGTTTGTCTGGCATATTCATCTTCGTGAGTTACCATGACAATAGTTTGCCCTGACTTATTCAATTTTTTTAAAATATCAATTACCACCCGCGCTGAAAGGGAGTCCAAATTGGCCGTCGGCTCATCACAAAAAATTATCTCCGGTTCATCAACAATGGCCCGGGCAATGGAAACTCTCTGTTGTTCCCCGCCAGACAATTGGCTTGGAAAATTGTTGACCTGTTGATGCAATTCCAGAGTATGCAGAACCTCTCGAGCTTTCTCTAGAGCCTTATTGGTTTGAATTCCTCGCATCAATAACGGCAGAGCAACATTCTCAACAGCGGTCAATTCCGGAACCAGAGCATAATCCTGAAAAACATAGCCCAAGTATTTTAAACGGAAATCGGTTTTCTTCGACCAGTTTAAGGCCAAAGTGTCGGTTCCATTTATATCAATCTGGCCGCCCGTCGGCTCGTCCAAAAGACCAAGCTGATATATCAAAGTACTTTTTCCAGCACCAGAACGTCCCATAATGGACAAAAACTCTCCCCTCTTGATTTCAAGATCTATCCCCTTTAACACCGGAGTTTCAACTTCTCCATCAACGAATGTTTTTACTATTCCTTTGGCTTTTATAATCAATTCCATGTTTTTACTTTCTTCCCAAAATAGAGTCTAGAGTATTTTTTGTCACGATGATTCGAGCCGGAATATATCCCGCCAAAGCCGTAACCACAATAAGAACACACACCCTAATCATCGTAACCAGGGCCGGGGCCACCAGAATCCCGTCGCTGAAAGGAAAATCAATCGGATTCCCGTTGAAATATGGCACCAGAACAACGTAAACCAATATCAGCCCAATAACTGACCCGACGATAGCATAGATCAACGATTGAAAGACATAAGCCAATTCAATTGAACGGCCGTTGGTGCCAATTGCCTTCATAATGCCAATATATTTTCTCCGAGTGATAGCGTTGATAAAAATAACGATAAAAATAGTAATAGCGGCAACGATTAGACCAATTGAACTGATGATTGTCCCGAGCAGAGCAAAAGTATTTTTCATATCAATGATAAATTTGGGCTGGGCCTCATCAAAAGTTTGGATTCGCGCGTATCGACCAAAGCCATTTTGTAACAAAACGTCGCGAACAAATTCTGGCTTGTATTGATCATCCACGGCGATTGAGATTTCGCCGACGTTTAAATCGCTACGACCAATCATGTTTCGCAATTGCTTGTCGTTAATAAAAACACGCCGATCAATTTCATCAGCCTTACCGCGAGTAATGCCCTTAACGGTAACTTCCCGCGCCTCGTCGCCGATTTTTAATTTAATTTTTGAGCCGATTTCAACATCTCGCAAAACAGTAAAGCTAGGAGAGTCAATGTCCAAATACCTATCCAACAACATGGCGCCGACGATGACTTGGTCAAAATCGTCGTTGTCCAGATATTCGCCCTCAACGATAAGCGAACCTAGGCCGGTGACGGCGTTCTCTTTTTCAAAATCTATGCCGGCAATAATAGCCGCCGTCTCCTCCGGAAGATTATTGAAGTCCGTTCTGTCCTGATAATTGGCCTCAATAATTCCAGAGACTAGATACCTGGGAGAGAAACTGGAAACTCCGGGTATGTTCTGCAAAGTCGCGATAATATTTTGGCTATCTTCAATGTAATTTTTCTCTTTCAGTTTGGAGATGAAAATATCGCTAATATAATGTTCTCGGATAGTCACAACTGCCCCCTCAATCAGACCGACCAGCAAACCTGAGACCACGACTAAATTAAGAAACGTTAGAATCATTATGATAATGATCAAAAGATTGGTCCAAAGCGAGGCCCTTTTTATTTGTCTATAACCTAAAAACCAGCCAACTTTGATTGAGTTCAAATCAAGCATAGCTATCTCGGTACAACGATTTTGTCGCCAATAGACAATCCTGAATTGATGGCCACATTGCCACTTGAGTCTCTTTGCCCTAAGGTGACTTCAATTGAGTTTTTCTTGCCTAACGATAAGACCGTAACAAAACTTTTATCTCCTTCAGTCGTAATCAAATACCTAGGAATTACAATCTGATCTCTAATTCTGTCCTTTTCAATCTGGATCTCCGTGCTCATGCCAGAAAGAACGTCCGGATTAAATTCATTGAACTGAAGCAATATGCGATAAGTGGTAACACCATCTTTGACTGTTTCGCGCGGGTCAATGTGAGAGACCGCCGCGGCCAAACCAGTTCCTTCGTCAAAGGCGTCAAGGCTGACCTTGGCGGGATCTCCTATGTCTACTCCGGCGATATTCACCTCTGGAACAAAACTCTCTATTTCAAGCGGCTGCTTACCAACCATAGAGAAGACTTTTTCTCCGGAAGAGACGACTACGCCAAGTTCAACGTCTTTATCGGTAATTATGCCGTCAAAAGGTGCACGGATGACATAGCTGTCACTTTTGGCGGTTAGACGGTCAATGACGGCTTGAGCGCTGATTATCGCGGCCGACAAAACCGGCGTTTCGGCTTGAACCGAGCGGACCGCTTCTGTCGCCGAATTGATATCAACAATTAACGAGGCAATGGTAATTCGGGCTTGGCTGATGCCGGCGATATAAGCGTCAATCTGAGCTTGCGTTTTATCGGCCGATATGCCGAATTTTCCGCTACCAGAAGAAATTGTTGAGAGAAGAGCCTCAATCTTTTTCAAATTAGCGACAAAATCTTCCGCATCGGTCAGAGTAACTTCATCGGAAGTCAAATTATTGGCTTCATCTTTCCAGTTAGAAAGCGTCTTCTCAATATCTTTACGCTGCGTCTGAATATCTTGTCTGATGTAATAATCTGCCAAGGCTTTTGAAAATTCCGGGGAGCTGGTGTCTAAATTATCAAAAAACAAATCAACGCTGTTCCTGACTACATCATCAGCAGAGATATATGACTTTTTCAAAACAGATATCAGAGATTGACGGGCACTTTCCAATTTTCCCTGTAGCGAATCACCTCCAGAAATCTCCGCCAACTTAGCCTCTTGGCTTTTTAAATCGGCTAGGGCTTCTTCGATTTCGCTATCTATTTGCGCAGAGTTTAAACGGGCTAAGATATCCCCCTCTTTAACCTCGTCGCCGATTTTAGCGTTGATGACACTGACTTTTCCAGAAGTCTCAAAAGACAGGTCTATCTCTTGTCCCGGAACAACCTTACCGGAAACATTAATAGAAACAACTAGATCATTTCTGGCAACGATAAAAATGTCATTGTCACCATTTTTGAATAAATTGGCCAAATATATGGCAATGATAATCAAAAACAAAGAGACAAAAAAGGCAATCAACTTTGACTTAAGTTTTTTAATCATATTTCGGTATAGTATAACATTTTCTAAACCAAGGTCTCAATAATCCGGGCCATTTCTTCGGCCTCTTTAGTTCTGACGGCCAAGACTCTTACTCTAGAATCATCCGAAGAAATCTGGCCGTCTCCATTGATTTGAAGTTTGTTTTTTCCAGGATTCAGTTTAACGCCAATCAGAGACAGCTTGTCGCAAATTCTCCTGCGAACTTCCGCTGAGCGTTCGCCGATTGTCCCGGTAAATATCAGGGCATCCAGCCCGCCAAGGGCGGTAAAGAAGGCTCCAATAGTTTTTTGGATCTGATAGACATATAAATCAAGAGCGTTCTCGGCATCTTTATTGCCCTTGGCGATCTCGTCCAAAATCACTCGGGTATCGCCGGAAATACCGCTTAGGCCCTTCATCCCGCACTTTTTATAAAGGAATTCTTGCAGTTCGGCCGTATCAAAACCCTCTGAATCCACAATCGAAATTAGAACATTAGGATCCACGTCACCGGAACGAGTGGCCATCGGCAATCCTTCCAAAGGAGAAAAGCCCATGGTTGTGTCAAAGCTTTGATTGCCTTTGACGGCCGTTATGCTGGATCCGCCGCCTAAGTGACAAACAACAATATTTTGGTATTTTTCCGAACCTTTATTAATCTCATTAACAACCGAACTCACCGAGATGCCATGATAACCGTAACGATACAGACCAAGCTTCTCCATCATTTCTCTCGGCAAAGCATAGAGCCGTGCCGCGGTAGTTATCGTTCCGTGAAAAGCGCTGTCGCTGATTGAAAATATTTTTGCGCTATTGCCAAGCTCCGCCCGAATATCAGAAAGTTCCTTTTGGACTGGTTTGACGTGCAATGGCGATAGATCAGAAATATCGTCTAGATTAAAAAGAAATTTATCATCAATTAAACGATGTTCCTGAAAATATTTTCCGGGAGCAACAATTCTGACACCAATAGCAGAAATTTCTTTTTTATCAGAAAGCAACTTCCTGTCCAGCAGTTTGCCGATAAAATCAGAAAAGCTTTTATCAAAAATCTTTCTATCAATCTGTGCCTCTTTCTCTCCATCAGCGGCGGTTTCCGTCACGACGAACCCTTCTGGCAACATCTCATAATGGGCCGACATTATTTCTTTGTCAGAATCAAAAAGGGCATATTTTTTTGAAACGCTTCCGTTGTTTACGATAATCTTTTTCATATTTGTCTTTGCCATTGCCAATTCTCTATTTCTTCAGGATCAACCCCGTACTTTTTTATATAAATCCGATGATCTTTTAATTTCCGTTGGTATTTTTCTACAATTTTGTCCGATAATTTTTTATCCACGCGGCCATTTTCGGTCAGCAACCGACAAGCGTCCATAAGCAAATGATAACGACTGGTCTGATTTCTGATGTGCATGTCAAACGGCGTTGTGGTTGAGCCATTTTCTATATATCCGTTAATTTTGAAACGATCGGGGTCATCGCCATAATCAAAAAGAATCTGTTTGACCGTCTGCGGATAACCATGGAAATTAACGATAACCGGCTTATCGCTGGTAAAGAAACGATGGAAATCTTTTCTGGACAAAACACAGCCGCCGCATCCAAAACCCGAGGCTGACAAAGTCATAATATTAACAAACCTTACCTTGATATCGGGAATTTCTTCCTTTAACAACTGAACTCCGGCCAGAGCTTCCTTAGTTAGATAGTCGCCGACACCGGCAAAGACGATATCCGGATTATCATCGCTGGCAAATTTCCAAATGCCTAATCCCTCTTCAAGCTGATTTCGAGCTTCATCCAAACTGATCCAGCGCGGCTCTAGTGTCTTTCCGGCGACGATAACATTCATACCATTTGCCAGAGATAAGCTCTTTTCCAAAACAGCCAGAGTTGAACTACCATCAGCCGGGAAAAAGACATTTATAAAATCTCCCTGCCTCTGCAAGATATTATCTATGAAACCGGGATTTTGATGAGAAAATCCGTTGTGTTCTTGGCGCCAGCCGGATGAGGTTAAAATATAATTAAGAGAAGGAACAGCACCACGCCAAGGAATCTCCCGAGCCTGTTTCAAAAACTTGGCGTATTGATCAGACATGCTGGCGACTATTTGAATGAACGCCTCATAAGAGGCAAATACGCCATGACGCCCGGTCAAAACATATCCCTGAATCAATCCCTGCAAGGTGTGCTCTGAGAGCATTTCTACAACCCGCCCCTCGGCAGCCAAATCCTCATCCCATTTCTCAAGCGGCCAATCAAAACTACGCTTTGTAGTTTCAAAAATTTTGTCCAGTTTATTAGAATAAGTTTCATCCGGCGAGAAAAACCTAAAATTATCTTTATTTAATTTAAAGACTTCGTTCAGATATTCCCCAGCTCGGTGCATTGAGCTTGATCCAATAATTCCGGGTTTTGAGACATTTTCTTCGTATTTTTCCGCTTTCGGTAAAATCAACGGTTTGTAAACTTGCGGACCACCAAAAGCATGTCTGTTTTTGCCGATTCTTCGATCGCCGACCGGTATCAAATCCAAAATTTCTTTAACAAAACCAGTTTTCTTGTCAAAGAGTTCTTCAAATTTATAAGATCTGAGCCAATTTTCTAACGCCCGAAATTCCTCCTTATCAATTCTCGGATTTTTCGCGACAACCTGGTGCGAGTAACAATTTCCTTCAATCTTTTTACCAAGCAAAGTTTTTGGGCCAGTCCAACCTTTTGGTGTTTTCAAAATAATCATCGGCCATTTCGGTTTGATGGTTTCTTTACCGGAACGAGCCGCAGTTTGAATCTTTTTTATATCAAGATAGCATTGCTCTATCGTTTTTTCCATCTCCTTAAAAATATCTCCCTTGTCTTTGTCAACAAAACATGGTTGGTAACCATATCCCTCAAATAATTTTTGAAGTTCGTCGTCTGACATCCGACCAAAAACAGTTGGGCCGGAGATTTTATAGCCGTTTAAGTGCAAAATTGGCAAAACCGCGCCGTCCGTTTTTGGACTGATGAATTTATTAACGTGCCAAGCCGTGGCCGTCGGGCCAGTTTCGGCTTCGCCATCGCCAACCAGACAAGCGACAACTAGGTCTGGATTATCCATAACCGCGCCAAAAGAAGTTGATAATGAATATCCCAATTCTCCGCCCTCAAGAATAACCCCCGGGGTATGTGGACTGGAGTGACTCGGAAAACCATATGGCCAGCTGAATTGTTTAGAAATATAAGCAACGCCTTCGGCATCCCTTTTGGCATTTGGATAATATTCAGAAAGAGTACCTTCAATGAAAAGATTAGCTTGAACGGCCGGGTAACCGTGACCAGGGCCGACAACATACATCAAATCCACACCGTGATCCTTGGCTAATTTATTCAAAAACATATAGACAAAATTTATACCCGGACAAGTCCCCCAATGGCCTAAAAGTCGCGGCTTTATGTGTTCCGGTTTCAACGGCTGCTCCATCAAGAAATTATCTTGCAAAAAGATCTGTGCGACGCTTAGGTAGTTCGCCGCTCGAAAATACTTTTCAAAGTTCTCCCTCATATAGCTATATTTTACCAGGTAAATTGGTTTTTACCAAAACCAGGGCTACCATTAAGGACGTAATTTTCTGTGAAAAATTTTCCTTATTTCTTCCACCAACAGGATTGAAGAGCCCAGAGCAAAGATAATCACCCATTCTAACCAGCCCAAATTTGTGGTATGCAAAATATTTTGCATAAACGGATTATAAATGGCGAATAAGTGTAATAGTAAAGCGACGGCTAGGCCGAATAGAACATATTTATTTTCAAAACATTTTTTGGTTAAAGCCGATTCTTTGTCCGAGCGAACATTAAAAATGTTATAGAAGTGAAAAACAGTGAGCAGGGTCAAAGATATGGTTAGGGCTTTTCTCATGTCTATTTCTAAATATTGGTTGAATAACCAAAGCGTGACAATCACCATCACTCCGGAGACTAACAGAATTCTGAACCCCATAAACCAATCCACCAAATATTTGCTTGGTTTGGTAAACTTTTCTTTCAAGAGATTTTTCCCTTTTGGATCAAGAGCCATGGCGCTAACCAAAAAAGTATCAGTAATAAGATTTAGCCAGATTATCTGAATCGGCGTAAGAGGAATCGGCATTCCTAGCAGGATGGCAAAAAGAATAAGCAAAAGTTCGCCAGCGCTGGTCGCTAACAAAAAGAGAGTCGTCCTTCTAATAACTTGATAAATATTTCTTCCCTCTTCCGCCGCGCTAACGATGTTTCCAAAATTGTCATCAAGTAAAACGATATCAGAAGCCTCTCGAGCGACTTCGGTGCCGATCTTGCCCATGGAAACCCCCAAATCAGCGGCGACCAGCGACAGGGCGTCGTTCACACCATCTCCTGTCATGGCGATGGTTTCACCTCGTCTTTTGTAAGCTTCAATTATACGTAGTTTGTCATCTGGAGTTACTCGAGCGAATACCGTGACTTTCTCCAATCTGCTTGGCAAATCAAAATCATCTATTTCGCGAATCTCTGCTCCAGTCATATAACTATTTTTTGGACCATATATTCCGACTTTCTTTGCAATAGCTAAAGCTGTCTCCAAGTGATCGCCGGTGATCATCAACACTTTCATGCCGGCCTTTTTTACTGACTCAACGGCGCCGACGACTTCCGGCCGAATAGCGTCAGAGATACCAACCAGACCAACAAAAGTTAACACTGGCAGATGCTTGGGGCCGATATCTTTTATATCTTCGCGATTTAGAGCGATGGCAAGAACCCTATAGCCCGCGGTTGATAATTTTTTGATGGCGTCATTAATAGAGTCCAGATTTGTTTCGGTGATTTTAGATGAACGGCCGTTGATTAAAATATTTTTTGAATAATGTAAAATCGCTTCCGGACTGCCAGCAACCATTAATGTCTCTTTGCCTTTGATAAGGTGCACGGCCGCGTGATACTTGTTACGCATATCAAACGGAATTTCCAAGATTCTCTGATATTTATTGGTCAATTCAGCTTTGTCATAACCAAATTTTTTCCCTAAAACAAGTAATGCCGCCTCTGTCGGATCGCCATAATGAAGTTTCCATTCGCCATCAGCATTATCCGGAATAACTTCAGCTGTGGCCGTAAGCGCAGCGGCGGTCAGAAACAAGTCCAGCCCCTTAATTTCATCAGCAGAGATCCGCTTGTGACCGGAAATAAGTGCGCCTTTTGGTTCATAGCCAAGGCCTGTCACGGATAAAAATTCGTTGTTAATAAATATTTTCTCCACAGCCATTTGGTTTTTGGTTATGGTGCCAGTTTTGTCCAAGGCAACAACTTTGGCCTGACCCAGGGCCTCAACGGCTTGCAGTTTTTTTACCAAGACCTTCTGCCGACTCATGCGCCAAACTCCGGTGGCTAAAACCAAAGTAACCACAACGGGTAAACTCTCGGGTATGGCCGAAACCGAGATGGCGACTATCGTCGCAAAAAGATCTGAAAGCTCGTAACCCGTCTTGAGACCAATGACGAAAGTGACGAGGGCGACGAAAGTGACGGCATAAACAATAATTTTTGACAGATTAGCGATGTTTCTTTTTAACGGCACGTCCATTTGCAAATCAGACAATTTTTCAGAAATACCGCCGATTATTGTCTTGGTGCCAGTTCTAATCACAATAGCCTTTCCGGCACCGGAAACAACATACGTGCCGCGAAAAATCATGTTCACTTGATCAGAGCTGGCTAAACCGGCGGCCGTAATTGGCTCCGCAATTTTAGAGACCATGATTGATTCTCCGGTCAAAGAAGATTCATTGACCATAAGAGAGTTACTCTCAAAAACTCGAGCGTCAGCACCAACAGATTCACCGTCTTTCAAGACTAAAATATCGCCGGGCACAAGTTCATAATCAGGAATTTTTTGCTGACGCCCATTTCTGATAACCAAAACATAACTTTTTATGACACGACTTAGAGCCAATAAAGTGTTTTGGGCTTTGCCCTCTTGAATCGTTCCAACGATGCTATTTATCAAAACGATCAAAAATATAACGATGGCCTCTAATAAATCCCCTAAAATAAAAACCAGAGCGGAAGCAATCAGCAAAACATAAATAAGCGGACTCTTGAATTGATTGATAAAAATATCCGCGGTTGATTGGGCCTTTTCCTTAGATAAAATATTCTGGCCAAACTTCCGGCGGCTTTCAACAATGCGAGCGCTTGTCAGCCCCCTCTCCAAGGAGGTGTTAAAAATAGACGCGATTTTCTTAATGTCCTCTCGGTACCACTCTTTATCCATCAGTTGAATTTTAACACAAAAAACCTAAGAGATTCTTTTCTTGAAAGTCTCAATCATAGGGACTTCGACCGGATCAACTCCGTATTTTTCAGCTAGATTAACCGTCACCAAATCTGCCAGCAATATTGAATTAAAAATTTGTTCAAAGCGATTGTTCCCTTCCAAATACACTGAGGTAACGCCCAGTCCCTTCTCTTCAAAAAGTTGTTGCAAAACTTCCATCCTTCTGGAAATTTTTTCGTCATCCAAAGCGTCGCGAATAATGACAAAGTGAAAACGTTTGGACAGTGATTCGTTCTGGAAAATAAAATCATATCCCTGCATCTCGTTATGGTTGAGTTCTGGGAAAAAATTACAGAAAGCTGGTATTTTAGTCGTCTCATTGAACTTTATTTTCCAGTTATAAGCCACTCTTTTATTTTTATTTGAGGCGTAAATGACCGGTATTTTGTCAAAAAGACCGTCGGCCAAAACTTTCGCGGAGTTCTCCAGACCCTTGGAGTCTAAAACTTTTTGAAGAGACAGTAATTCCGGCAAGGCTTCTGGCAGGACGATCGCGGCCAAAGCTACCGTCGTGTAACCAACCGCCAGCCTAGGTGGAATATCTTCTTTGGGCAACTGAATATATGGAAGTTTGTTGTCTTTCGCGAAGGTTATCAATTTACCACCGGAAGAAATCACCAGAACATCGTGACCACGAGAATAAGATTCGTCCAGAAAATCTAAAACTTCCTCAGTGTCACCAGAGTAAGAACTGGCAATGAAAAGAGTCTCGCGGCAAAATTCCTTGGAATATCTAGGAACGCCGTAATCGGAATGCACGAAAAGACTTAAGTCCGGCTTGTAAGTTTTAAGAATGTCCGCAGACAAATGCGAACCGCCCATGCCGGCCAGAACGAAATTTTTATAACCGGCCCCAAGTTTGTCAGAGTTTTTAACCTCCGGGCGATAGTCAAATTGTTTAGAAAAGTTTTTCAATATTTCTTCCATGAATGTCGTCATCAAATTATAACATAAATTGAGCTGATTCCCTGTAAAGAAATTCCGATTTAGAATTATGTATTTTCGACTTCCGACCGGAATTTATGGCTAGCGCAATGCTCACAACCCTTGCCAGGATTTGGCAATTCTTCGCCGTCAAGGACCTCCTTTATCTTAAAGATCGTCGGTTCAACCCACTCCGTGTTGCCGACGTGATCCAAGATCGTCAAATCAAATTCCAGTTTGTTATCAAAAGATTTCTTATCTTTGAGACCGTTAGCATAAACGAAGTAGCCAGTATCAGAGACCTCAAAACCGCACTGCCGGAAAAGCCATTGATAGACTTCTATCTGTCGCTTGTAGCCATCCTTCCATTTATCATCTAAAGTTATCTCTTCATCTTTGCTCGTCGCTTTATAATCAACGACATATAGCTCACCCCGAGAATTTATCCAGACATCATCAATGGCGCCGGAGATCGTCATGCCAGTCGGTTCGTGAAGATATTGCAGTCCAACAAAATTATCTCGCCATTTTTCCAGTTCCTTATGCTGAAACGGAATGGCCTCAATCTTATATTTTTTCATCAAAGGATGCGGCTTCTTTTGGGCGCGGTAAATGTCAAATTCCTTTTTCAACAAAGCGTCAACCGCGACGTTTAAATTAAAAGGCGGCATGGAGGGTCGGCGAATTCCTAATTTATTGTCCAAATAGAAACATCTGGGGCATTCATTAAAAAGATCTATTTTTGACCGGCTAAGTTTCCAATTTGGTCCCCCATAATTCCACTTCTCATTTCTTCTTTTGTACTCCGATAAAATATCCATCGGAATCAATTATAGCACGTCACCAAATTTGACTAATCGGATGGCCTTTTTTCATTTCAAAGATACGTTGTCTGGTAGAATCGGAAATTGTTTTCGGCAGATCATTAATCGGAAACCATCGTAAATCAGCAACTTCCAGAAAGTTTAGGGGCGATTTCTTTAAAAGGGGTGATAATTCAGAAACATCCGGAACATCTGCGCAAAAAAGATAAACATGATCATTTTTACCAAAGCTAATGTTTTTAAACTCACCGAATTGTTTCAATTCGCTGATAGTCTTTCCTGTCATTGCGAGCCCCGTCTCTTCGCCGAATTCTCTAACCGCTGCATCTTTTATAGATTCACCAGTCTGAATCCCACCACCGGGGAAAACCCACAAGCGCGACCAGCGGTCTTTAATCAATAAAACTTGCCCCTGATGAAAAACCGCGACTCTGACACCAAAAGTCTTAAGGCGTAAAAGCTTGTAAAAAATCATCGTTCGCAAATAGCTCCAGAATTTTCTTCGCATAATATGGTCGGAATTAAAGTCAGAGGTCACGGACAAATTCTTTGAATTTGGCGCCTCGTTCTTTATAGTCTTTAAAATAATTTCGGCTATATGAGCCGGGAGACAATAAAACAACATCGCCAGAGACGGCTTTCCCCGCCGCCAAATTGGTCGCTTCCGCCAAAGTTGTCACTTCCCTCACCGTCACTCCTTTCGCCGAAGAAGCAACCTTTTTTAGTTTCGGCGCTATTTCTCCGGGCAAAATGATCAGGTCTTTAACTTTTTCAGAAAAAACTTCAGTCAAAAAATCAAAGGACATATTCTTGTCGTCACCACCGGCAATCAAAATGACATTTTTAGTTTGGCCAACTGTCTCCAAAGCCACGCGAATTGAATCCGGACTGGTGGATTTTGAGTCGTTCACGTATAAAACGCCTTTTTTCTGGCAAACTTTTTCGACGCGGTGTTCAAGCGGTGTAAAATTCCTAATGGCTTTTATGGCTGGCGCCGAGATTTCAAGACCCAACAGTTTGATAGACAAGAGAACAAAAGAAATATTGTATAGGTTGTGCAGACCAAGCAACGCTCTTTCGTCAGATCTATTGAAGACCGGTTTCGGGCGAGATCGAGCATCCATTTTGCACATCAGACCTTGGCGAGGATCAAGATAAATCCCGGGAAGAGTCGCCTGTTCGGGAGAAGTCTTGAAGGAAATAACAAAAAGATCATCGCACCGCAATTTTTTCAAGATATGTTTTTGCGTCCCAGAGTCATCAGCGCAGATAATTGTTTTGGTTTTAGTTTTATTAATGCCCCTTAATTTAGACAATGCGTATTCGTCCATATCGCCGTGATAACGATCAAGATGATTTGAACTCAAATTGGTCAAAACGTAGATATCCAGATAGTGTTCCGGCTTGAACAGGTCCAATTGATTGCTTGATATTTCCAAAACTGCCACTACGTCCTTGGAATAGTGGATATCCAACAAATCCAACGGCGAATTACCAATGTTCCCCGCCAAAATTGTCGGGGTAAGTCTTTTCAGCGCCTCGTATAAAACGGAGGCCGTGGTGGTTTTTCCGTTAGATCCGGTTATGCCGACAATTTTCCCGATTTTGCGCCAGGCTTCAATAAACAAAGTCAGGTCGTTATGAACCGGAATGTTCAGAGCTAAGGCTTTTTGGATTGGCGGAATTTCAAGTGAAGCTCCGGGACTGGTGACCAAATAATCATATTCCTTGGGATCAAAGTTATTAGTTTCAAAGTGAAAAATCGCCTCGGAAAATTTCTTCAATTCCGTCTCGGGAAAATCTTGCTGTCTTTTACTTTCATAAACATGAGTCTCTATACCCCTAGAAATCAAAAACCTGGCCACCGATTTGCCCGTAACACCAAACCCGATAACCGCAACTTTTGGATTTTTTCTTTTACTGACGATCGCCATAAATTATCATAATTATATGTTATTTTTCGGCAAAAAGATTCCTGATCTTGTAGATGTCTCCGGCGCCAATAGTCGTCACCACCGAATCTCCAGCATAATTCGATTTAACATATTGAGTTATCTGGGAAAAATCGTTCATTATTCTAGCCGGCCGACCAGAGTTTTTAATAATTGATTCGGCGATTTGATGAGAGTTCACACTAAGGCAGTCGGCCTCGGTATCGCCGAGACCCGGCACGATATCGGTGAGAATGACCTCATCCGCGCCGCTGAAAGCTTTACCGTATTCAGTTAAAAAATTTTTCATCAGATTGTACTGACGAGGCTGAAAAATAGCACAGACCTTTTTCTCGCCGAAGAATTGTTGTATGCCGTCAAAAAGATTCTTCACCTGCGTCGGATGATGAGCGAAGTCATCAATGAAAATCTGTCCGGTATTCAATCTGGTCATTTCAAATCGTCTACCAACGCCGGTAAAATGCTTGGCGGTTTCAATCACTCCCTCCAGAGAAATACCAAGCTCGCGCAAAACCGTGGCGGTAGCGGTGAAATTGAGAATATTATAAGTTCCCGGCAGATTGATGGTCAGATTATTTAGAATCTTTTTGGAATTCTTAAAGATGGAAAAAGTTGAGCCAAGTTTTGTTTTTAGCACGTCGCCTATGACATAATCGTTTCGCACGTCAAAACCGAAATAGATGACTTTTTGAGCGATATGACTGGTGACGCGGCGGATATTAGAATCGTCGCCGTTAGCGATAATCAAAGCGTTTGGCTTGTGCAGATGAATAAATTCACGAAAAGCCTCAACCATTTCACCCTCATCTTTGTAGTATTCAAGATGACTTTTTTCAATGGAAGTAATGACGGAAATATCGGCGGTTAAGTCAAAAAACGAGCGATCATATTCGCAAGCTTCAATGACCGAATGGCCGCTTTTGCCAAGATGGTTGTAACTTCCGAGCTCTTTGGTGTAAGCGCCGCCGAAAATCGTCGCGTCAACATTTGAATTGATCAAGCTTAGTCCGACCAAAGCCGTCGTCGTGCTTTTGCCGTGACTGCCGGCGATGGAAATACGGAAATCATCTCTGGCCAAAAACCCCAGAAAGGCTGAGCGTTTCATGGTTTTTATGTTGAGCCGTCGAGCGGCAATAATTTCCGGACAATTCTCTTTTATTAAAGACGAATAAACGATTAGGTTGATTTCCGGAGAAATATTTGATTCCTTGTGTCCATAAAAAATTTTTGCTCCAAGGCCGGCCAGAGCGATTGTCTCCGGCTTATCGCAAACATCAACTCCTGAAACTTTATAACCCTTTTCCAGACAAACCTTGGCAATGCCGTTTAGCCCCTTTCCGCCGATACCGATAAAAAATATATGTTCCATGCGCTCCATCGTGGCAGGAACAAATAAGGGCTGACTAAAAAAATATTAAAAAGAAAATAGTCTTTCTTTCAAATAATCCCAGATCTCGGGATGGCCGTTTTGTTTTAAGTAATACCACCATTCCGCGCCCCACAAATACTGATCGTCAAAATTGGTTTTGGCCGAAATCTCAATAATTTCATTTATTCTATCAATATTCATGGCTTCTAGTTGTTCATCAATCGGCGTATTCATGACAGTATCAATCAGCCAGGGCTCCATTGAAACTTCAATCAAATAGGTCGGTTTATAGCCATAAAGCAAAGTCGCCAAGGCGCGCTTGAATTTATAGTAATTGTGATTCAAGAAAGATTTAACTTCGCCAAAGCGCGGATTGGCCAAGTAAATATAAAAAGTTGAGCCGAAAATATGCCCTCGTTTATAGGCACCGAGCCAGGTTCCAATATTTCCGCTATCGGTGGCAATAATCCGACGCGATGGGTCCAGGCGGCGAACTAGGGCGATCTCTTCATCAAGAAAGTTTCTGTCCAGTTCCGAACCGCAAATTTCCGGAACATAAGCAGTTAGAAACGGTTCGTTTTCAATCTGCCAAAAAGTGACGGCCTTAGAATCTTTATAACGATTGACGATCTCTCTAAGATAATCAATTAATTCGTCCTGTTGATTTTCCCAAGATTTTCCATAAACCCATTCAGGAAAATGGCATTCCGGCCAGCGCGGAACCCGTCGGCCGATGGCTAAAATCACGCTCAAATCGTTTTCTTCGGCTTTCTTAATTTGCCAATCCAGATCAGTGAAATCATAGATGTCTTTCTCGGCTTCTATTTCGTCCCAATAAGCCACCAAGCGGACTTTCTTGATATTCAAATCATTGATGATGGCATCAAAAGTTTCTTCCGGATTCAGATTAAGCTCCCGCGCGTATTTAGCACTGAAAGTCAGGCCGTATTCATACTCACTCATCTCCGAAGGCCAATTAACCGCCACGGCCAAAACAATAACAAAGACAACCGAGAGGATAAACTTTTTGCTTTTGAGAATTTTTTTCAGAGTTTCCATGATGTGGTGTTCTGTCACAAAATATGGGCGAATTTAGAAGAAAAGGAAAGCAAATCCGGCGGTCAGTAAAATTATGGAGACGGTTTTTTGGAACAAATCCCGAACCGAATTGTTTTCTCCGACGTGCTTGGTGGTGACTCGGCCGAATAAAATTGAAAAGACGCCCAAGAATAAGAATTGCAGTCCGCCCATGGCCTGAACAATCGTGACATTCCCCAACTCCGTGGCTTTGAGAGAAATAAAAGCGGCGACTCCACCCAAAATGGCATTGCCGATAACCCACAAATTGCCCCCCTTGCTGGTTTTGCGACCGTAGAATTGAATCTTTTGGGAAGAATTCGGGATCAAAAGCAAACTGACCAAGACAATAAATATCGCCACTCGCGACCAAAAAAAGGCCTGATCAAAGCCGACAATGTTAAACATTTCTTTCATCATGACAACCTTGATGGAATACAAAAACCCGGAGTGAAGGGTCAGAAAGAGAACTTCTTTATTGAAACGAAAATGAGAGACAAAGACCGTGCCGATAACGAGCAAAATAAAGCCCTGTAAGAAATTTTGCGAGAGGGGTTCGGAAACAAAGACAAAGCTCAAGATAAACGTGCCGATGGCACTGACGGAGCCGATAACCGGCACGACATCGGAGGCATCGGCTTTTTTGAGAGCCGAATAGAGTGACAAGAGGCCATAAAACCCGGCAAAAGCGGAAATCAGGGCCATGGCCATGAGACCGGCGGTCGGACGGTAGACATTGGCGAAGAGTGGAAAAGTGAACGAGCCCACAGTGATTTTGAGCGGGCTTAGGAAAAATAAAAGAATCGGAACGATCGAAAGGGCTGTGACATAAAAAGCATAAATGAACGGCTTGGAGACTTTCTGGGAAGTCAAAATAAATTTGTCAACCAGAGAGGCGACAGCATATAAAAGTTGAGCAAGAACAACGATCAGCAACCAGTTTGGCATAAGATTATTATAGCAGATTTTGATTATTTAAACGTAATCGGAAATTCCAAAGCATCGTCATTTTCGGGTAAGCCGGATTGGTTTGATTTTTGAAAGATAATAGCTCCAGATTTCGCGCCATCAGAAGCAAATTTAAATTTATTGAAGCTAACCGTGGCGGTAAAAGAGACAAAATCAGTCGTCATCCAATCGTCTTGGGCTGTAGCGACGCCTTGCCCCAAGACATTTCCCTCTTTATCAATGATTATTACCGGTAAAACCGCTTCAAAAAACCAATAGCCGCGGGCCTCGCCAGTGATAGTGATCGGGCTTTTAATTTCTTGATTGGCAGAAAGACTGGCAATTTTAATTAGGTCGGCTTTTTCGGCGATATTGCCAAAATTGTTTTGATCAGGAACTCCGGTCTGCTCCTTGATTATGATAAAGGTCACAACCGATAAAACGACGATAAAAAATACGACGGTTAGAATTCTCTTCATATATTATTTCGGCAAGATTATGGTAAAGGTTGAGCCCCGGTCACGTCCTTCCGATTCGGCGGTGATAGTTCCGCCGTGACCCTCAATGACACGCTTGGCGATGTAGAGGCCATAACCGGTGCTGTTGACGTTGTATTTCAAAGAGTCTTCTCCGCGAATGCCCGAGCTAAATAGTCGCGCCTTATCTTTCTCGGAAAGACCGACGCCGGTATCTTTTATGACAATTTTTACTTGTTTTGGACTATCCGTCAGAGTAACAACAATCTCGCCGGACATCGTGTAATTAACGGAGTTGTTGATAATGTTGCCGATAGCGTCTTTCAGACGATCTTCGTCACCGATAAACTCAATCATTTTATTCGGCGCATTATATTTGAGAGCCACGCCTTTTTTATCAGCCAGAGACTTGTTGTGATCAATGATATTTCCAATCAGCATATTTATGTACAGTCGATCTTTGGAGAATTGAATGTTGCCGGTCTTCAAATTGGCGGCGCTTAAAATATCCGTAACGACTTTGATGCCCTCGCTGTCGGAACGAAGCCCCTCATCAACAAAGGCCCGAAGATTTTCCGGAACGTAGTCGGATTCGTCCTTCATAGTGGCAAAGATGTTTCTGGATTTGGTGAAGAAGCCTTTAACTTGGTGCGAGATGAAATGAATTAAGTTTTCTTGTTCAGTGTTGGCGAGTGCTAGCTGTTCTTTCTGATCGTCAACTTTTCGGACGGAGCGGATAAGGAGAATGCCACCAATTAATAGTATGACCAAGGTGACAATGTTCAGTATCCTATTGATATTGTTAGTGATAAATACAAATTGTGAACCAACGATAAATATAGATAGAAAAACTAAGATTTGAGAGCCTAAAATTTTGAATTTAAACGCATTGAATCGGACGGCGATAAAGCCAACTACCCCCAAGAACACTGGTAGACCTGCCAGTGCGATTAATGACCAGTTATAGTTTTCAAGATAATCAGCTCCATATAGAGATATTAGGTATAAGACAAGAAATAATAACAACCCAGCAAAGAATAGGGTGTTTTTTAATATCTCTTGCCTTTTATTTTTTATCACAGACCAAACATAAAGAATAATGATCGACAAAATATAAAACAAATCTGTAAAGAGGACGACCTGATTGATGATGTTAGAATTTTCTGATGCCTCGCAGACGATAGCGTTATAGTTTTGAAGAATCTGTCCAGTTATTGTGTAATAAAATACTGGAACTATCGGAAGTATAAAAACGAGATTAAGCCATTTCGGCAATCTTTTGGCAAAGAAGAATACATAAACTAGACCGGTAGAAACAAAGAAGAAAGAAACTTCAATCAGTTCCAAGGTCGACCAAGCAAACATAGTCAGAGAACTGTCATAAGACATGGTCCACATAAAAAGGTCATTAATATTCCAGAGAGAGATTAACAAGCTAAGACTTAGAAAATAACTAAAGAGCCGGTTTCGCCTATCCCTTAAGATGAAATGCAAACCAAAGATTAGCGATAATATTATTATCGGTATGTGTGAATAATATACTAGAGTAGGTGAAATTTGGCCAACAAAAATATCTGAGCAATATTCAATATATCTAACAAGATCAGACATGCTTCGTCACATTATATTACAGATAATAAATAAGCAAAAGTATCTCTTGATAGGTTAGTCTGATGAGCTCGATAAGAATTCTTCCATTCTGTCTTTTGGATATCCCCACCATTTTCGATTATTCTCTTCTTCAGGGGGTTGAATCCGGCAAATTATTGGTTTAAAACCAAAGAAATTGACTGTTTCAGAATAAATCGGTAAGAATATTTTCCTAAAAAACTCCCCCTCTGTACCAGAGCTTCTAAAATTCTCGAACATTATGGCGTGACAAATAAATAAAGAAAATATTTTATAATAATAACCATCCGGGTGACCCCCATTTCGATGAAACCAGGCTGAACAATCATAAATATGTAGTTTTTTGTCAGAAAAAAAATGGGCTAATATCCTATGATGAAAATCTACTAACGATTCTCCCCATAAAGTTTTTATGTCTCGAATGTTTTTCCGTTCGGAATCATTAAAATCAATGATCTTCAAATTTTTTGTATTTACATGCCCCTCTTTATCCGTATTTAAATAAAACATGAGCTTGCCAAGGGCATATTTATCTTCATTCTTAGCGACAAACATATCGTCCGTATATTCAAAGAGAATGGGTTGGGCGCCGATCTCTTTCGCGTACTTTAAAAAAATGTCCAACTCATAGTCAGGAGTAAAAATATTTCGAAACAAAACCATTTTCGGTTTCTCTAAAAAATTAACCAACGGCTCTGGAATATCACCTTTTAAATACTCCTCTACTTTTTTTATCAACTCGGGGTTTTTCTGGCGCCTTTTGAGTTCAGCGACAGCTTCTTTTGGATCTGTGTATATATCTTCTACCATTTATCGTGAATTATAAGACATCTTAGCAAAAAAGTTAACACCACAAAATAAAACAGCGCAACGATTCCTCGTCGTTGCGCTGGTTAGGTCATAACCCAATGGTAAATTCTCTTAATGATACCAATTATGACAGTCCACCGAACTGTCCAGTACAGATTCGATATCACAAGAGAGGCGAAAAAGATTCCTACATCCTTTCGCCCAAAACGACCAAACTTTCCCTTTCGGAGAAAGGCGGTCGTTTTGAAAGCATCTTCATATAGAGAGAATGCCAGAAACGCCAACAGGTCGTTTTTCTTGACTGCCCAAAGGACAACCAGAAAAATACGAGTCGGAATCCAGGCAAACACCCTAATCAAGATGTTGGCTGCGTCTAAGCGGCGAACCCACGATTGACCATGCTCCTTAACCACCTCTAGAGCATTGACTCCAAGCCAATCGATCTTCATCCGTTCATAAACGGCCAGAAACCCTGCGCACAACACCATGCTGGCCATCGTCATGACAACGCATCCGTTAATCACACCCAGCCAAATCAAGACGGCTGGGTAGATCCAGTTATCAAACGCGTAGTCAGTAGCAGACAGCAGTCCGTGCGCAGACAGGGTCCTTATCCAATAGGATCTGTCCAATTTCAACGAACTTCACCTCCCTTCTAGGATAATTATAACATAACCGCACAGAAAATGCAAGTCTGGTGGCACAATCTATTTTTTCACCTCAATCTTATTAATCTTGACGTATCTAGATACAAACCTCTGAAAATTTTTACTATTTAACTCATTAACGAAAGAGACGCCGTTTTCTAACAAAGGATTGCTAATAAAATCCATGAGCGCCGCCAGAACGCCCACGGCAACTAGAAATAAAGTGGCGTTTGTCCCGGAGACGTCTTTGTGGTTGACTTCACAAAAATAGCAAATCTTTTTATCGTCATAGAATAACCAGACGCCTATCAGATCAGACCCAATTAACTTCTTTGTAACTCCATCTAAAAGATCTATATCTGATTCAACAACGTTCCCCTTTTTATTGAAAATTTCCCTTAACCTAGACAAAGAAACCGGGTGTATGGCATAGACAAATCTGCCAGGAACTTCGATAATTCTAGACATTGAAATAATCTCATCATGAGGAACAATCATCCCCAAAGGATAGGAATCAAATTTTTTTATTGGCGATAAAAATTCTTCAGTCTTAATTGGGTGCTCTATCGCAGAACTTTTAGATTCCACATACTTTCCGCCGGAACCACAATAACCGGAACCAGATAAAACTGACTCTAGTAAAAATTGCTTTCTAGACCAAGTTATAAAAGGGCGACCGACGTCTTTCTCTGGGAAACCCGTCTCATACTCAATTTCAACAAATTCTTTTGGTATTCCATATTCCAGAACTCCCCTGACAACCAGGTGGTTGATAATTCCGGGATTCATCCCTATTGATAACAAGTGGGCATTGTTCTTAAACTTTTGAGTGAAACTTTTATAGTCTCGGACGAAATTTTTCATCGATTCATCACCATTATTTAAAGAACAATTCAAGTAGCTTAGACCAAGTTTGTCGGCCGCTTGTAATATCGGAAAAGTCTCACAATCTGTCAGATCTAGAACGATAGAGATATCATGTTTGTGTTTTATATCTGCCAAAACTAGCTCTATATTTTGTAAAACTATGTCCTGATTTATAAAAGAGTATTTATCTCTGACAAGGTCAATTTGACCAGAGCGCAAAATTTTATCGTCCTTATCCAACAAGATAACTTCTGAAAAGTTATTTCTGTACTGCCTGAAAATTTGTAAAAATGCGCCAGCAACACCGCCAGAAACTCCCAAAATCAGTAGGCTTGGCTTTTCTCTTATTTCTCTCATAGTAATAAAACCACAAAAGTACGTTGGGCAAAAAGCTCATATGATAACATTGCTCTTGAATTATTTATGGACTTGTACATTCCTCCCAATCTTCTAGGTCTTCTTCACAGGGTATTTTTTCCGCCCGATTTTGTTCATATAACTTTAAAATACATTCTTCGTCTTGTTTTTCACCGCAATAATCTTCTATGGTTTTTGCCTTGACCAAAAACCGATCATAAAAATATTCTCCGTCAGTGACACAGCTTGAAACTTCTGGGTCGCATTCAATAGTCAGCAATATGTTGTAGTCTAAATTGATAAAATACCGAAAGAAACTAACCCAGAAAGCCACAGCTATCATAAACAGAATTGCTAAAACAAAATAGTCTCTATCGGCCTTTCCTTCCTCATTTCCCATAACGGTTTAATTTTACCAGAATATATTATATAAGCCTAGAGAATTCAAAAATATTAATGACAACAGATAATGCCAATATACAGTAAAAAGTTGCTATAATATCCCCATGAATTCCCTTCTAGTAACGGCCTCATATTACGTCTATTTCATCTCCAGTTGGGAAATCATCTTTGGGTTTATTTTTGCCATCGCGCTTTGGCTGATGGCCAAGAAAAGATTCCCCGCCTTAAAAGTTTTCGCCCTGTCCACCCTGCTCACTTCAATTTTGACTCTGCTAATAAAAGACGTCACTAAAATATCGCGCCCGGCCGACGCCCTAATTGGACTGAACGATTATGCTTTTCCGAGCGGACACACCGCGATCGGTTTTTTCCTTCTGACTTTTTTAGCTAACTACATCTGGCGTTCAAACAAAAGCCGCTTATTCAAGAGCACCGCAACTTTGATTCTGACACTTGCCATTTTAGCCATAGTCGCCAGCCGGCTAATCTTAAGAGTTCACACGCTAACACAAATCTTAGCTGGTGCAGTTTTAGGAATCGGCATCACGTTATGGTTGATAAAAAAATATGATGACAAACTTTAAATTTTTCAGTGTTTTTGCAATATTAAGTCTATCCCTTCTATTAATCAACGCGGAAAAGGTTCTAATAGTGGGAAAAGTCTTGGCCGCAGAAAAAGTTGAAGCGGCCGAATCCGCGGTGAAGACTAACGCCGGTTTTGTCAGCGGAATTTGGTATTCAAAATTTCCTCTTTTCGCCGATGAAAATGCTCGTATTTACGTGGCTTTTCAAAATCAATCCGGCGATGACATCACCGGTCAGATAGAATTCTATGACAACGGCAAGAGAATTGAGACCAAAGAATTCTCCGCTCTCAACGGCCGACTTATTGAAGGCTGGGCTGATTTTGCTCCAGAATACGGCACTCATCAGATTTACGCCAAACTCACTAATGTCAAAAAAAATACCTCTAGCGGTTGGCGAAGCGACGTAGAAATAAAAAACAACATCATAGAATCGGAAGAAATTTTTGTTGATTATGACTCCGACGATGACGGTATCGGCGATGAAGAGGACGATGAGGATAACCGAGATACGAAAGAAGATGATGAGAACGATATCGGAGGACAAGTCGTCAGTACCATCAAAGAAACCGCCGACAGTGCCCTCCAAAGTATCAACACCGGCGCCGATTCTTTGAGCGACAAAATTGAAGGCAAAATTCTCGCTCTGGAAGAAGAGCTTGCGGACCTAAAGGCTCGCAACGAAGCTATTAAACAGACGATTGTTGAGGGACGAGCGGAATTGTCCGCTCCAGCCGAAGGACGAATGTTATCAAGACAAATATTTTTGAAGACTGGGCAACTCTATCTCTTCAAGACCCTTTACGGAATTTTGGAATATAAAATCTTGTTGTATTTGGTTATTGCGTTTCTTATCTGGATTTTATTTAAGATTGTCCGCAGTTTTGTTAGACGGTAAGTCTGGGTAAAAACAAAAACCGCCTTCAGGGCGGTTTTTGTCAGTTTCAGACTAAAGAAATCTAATCAACCAACTCTTCCGCTTCTTCGGCTTTTTCTTGAGCTTCTTCAGCAGCGTCAATGGCATCGTCGTAATCTTCGTCGTCAAAGGCTTCTTCGGCTTCGTCTAGCAAATCGTTAGCCTCGTCAACAAGATCTTCGGCCTCCTCTATGTCATCAGCATCCGCGTCTGATTCATCAATGGCCTCTTCGGCGGCATCAATGGCATCTTCGGCGTCTTCAATAGCTTCTTCGGCGTCTGATTCTTCATCGTCGCCGATTTTCTCACCGACGATATCGGCCGCCTCCTTAGCAAAATCTTGAGCCTCTTCGGCCAATTCTATCGCTTCGTCATAATCCTCATCATCAATGGCCTCCGTTGCATCGTCAACAAGATCTTCCGCGTCATCAATAATATCTTCAGCCAATTCAATTTTCCTGTCCGAGGCGTCGGAGTCGTCAATCGCGTCTTTAGCTTCGTCTATCAGTTCTATGGCTCTATCAACAGCGTCTTCGGCCTCCTTTTCTTCGTCATCCTCCGGGTCTTCGTCTGTGCTTTCAAACAACGTACAGATTGGAAATACGCTTTCGGCCGATGAACCATTCGGATACGCCGCGTGAATAGTTCTTAACATTTTGACTTGACTGTCTACTTCCAAAGCGTCAGCGATGATCGTGGTAACACTATTAGAACTTTCTGAAATATCATCCGTAGAGTCGGTCTTCGCAATCATGTCTCCATCGGCACCATCATATAACTCAAGATAGACTTTCTCATTGCGCTGGCCCTGACCGCCGTGTTCCGAGTGATTGTCATAGGTTGTCATGGACACTTTATACGTGCCGGCAGGAATACTTACTTGGTAGTCCGCTTGACCATTGGACGAGAATCCAGCAGGAGTACTTCCGGAAGATTTACCAAGCAATCCCTTAACTGTAGAGAAATTAACTAGTCGGTCATCATCAGATTCAGTCTTCAAAGGACAAGCAAAAGGTTGCGGTATACCAACTTCATCAAATCCTTCACCCATGGTCTCAACCAACTGTTCAATCATGCCTTCATAAAGGTCAACGGCGTCATCACCGGAGTCGCCGCCGGACGATGAACTGGCGCTTGAGCTGACTTTAACAGTAACATTACTCCTAGCCGTCAAAGACGAGGAAGAATCCCCGCACCTTAAACTGAAAGTCGTTTCCGAGCCCGGAGCTAAAGAAAAAGATTTACTGCCCTTTGCACTCTTCTGGCCCGACCAACTTGGCGCGGTATATATCGCAGAACTACCGGAAACAATGCTCTTGATTTCAGCGGCCCACAAATTGGCCACAGTCTCAAAACCGGTAGAGGTATAATGGGTGCCATCATTTTTCGCTCCCATCAAATCAACTGAGGAGATTTTTTGTCCATCGGTTTTTTTCTGTTTAACCAAAGTATCAATACCATCGCGATAAATGGCCAGAGGTCCAGAGGCGCTCCTAGGTGTCGCCGGTTTGGCGACAATAACATGCATGTCACTTTTTTTGCCATACATAGCATCTAGCAATTTTCCAAGTTGCGATACCCAGTAGTTAGCCTTGTTATCAGAGACCGGGCTACGATCAGAAAGAGAAATCCACATGTCATTGCTTCCAATAAGAAGCAGGGCGATATCTGGTTTGAGAGTTCCAAGAATGCCGCCAGATATTCGGCTTTGAATTTTAGAAATACCTTCGCCAGACCAGCCCTCGTGTTGATTGTCGGTGAAATTACCGTCAGATTTTGAACCAACAAAGTCGGTCTTTATATTGGCCGCGGTTAGAAGATCTTTTAAGCTTTTCCTATAACCAAGGCAATTTTTCGTGCAGTTGGTTGGATTGCCCACTCCAGCAGTATTGGAATCACCGATTGGCAAGATGCTTATTGTCTTATTTGCCAAACTAGATGAGCTGCCGGCGGCGGAATATGACGACGAAGCTTCGCAATATTTAGCATTAGACGTCCATGTTAGTGCGACACTGTCTGAATTGGTTTTAACCGTTCCAGACTTTCCGTTAGCCAGAAGTTTAACCGAGATCTGTTCATCATCTTCATCATCTTCATCATCGTCATCTTCAGGTTCTTCGCCGATAGCATCAACGGCCTCGTCTGCCGCATCTTGAGCCTCTTCAGCCAATTCTATCGCTTCATCATAATCTTTATCGTCGTAGGCTTCCTCGGCGTCATTTAAAGCTTCCCTGGCGTCGTCTAAGATACTTTCAGCTTCATCAACGTCATCGCCATCGTCATCAGCTTCGTCAATCTCATCTTTGGCGTCGTCAATGGCTTTTTCAGCGTCTGCGATAGCGTCTCTGGCTTCAGATTTAGCTTCGCTAGTTGAAGCAGTCTTACTACTAAGAGCCGATTCTGCCTCATCGGCTTTTTCGATTGCCGCCTCCGCAAAATCTAAAGCTAGATCATATTGCTTTTTGTTATAAGCTGCCTCCGCATCATCCAACAATTCGTCGGCATCTTCCCAGAGTCCTACAGCTTTGCTATTTTTTGAATTTCTGACCTTATCATAAACTTCGCTTATGGTATAAACGGCCTCATTTATAGAAGAGGCGGCTTCTCTTTGTCCGCTCACAGTTCCTCCGGCGCCATTAGAGACTCCGGAAGTGAAGGAGCTATATTTCGCTCTTGAAACTGGACCGAAATATCCGGTGGCCGGCGATACTCCGTTGTTTGACTGCCATCTTGCTAAAGCTTGCGCGGTTAAAGTTCCAAAATATGTGGTCTCTTGTCCTAGTGAGCCCTCATTTGATTCGGTAATGGTGTAACCGGTGCTATTTAAATATTGTTGCAAGCAGCGCACGTCTTCGCCGACCGATCCGACTGTCAGATCTCTGGTAAAAGTACAAATCGATACTGCCTCAACACGAATATTAGAGACAAAAAATACTAATAATACAGACGCCTGGATTAATTTTCTAAGATATTTCATAAAGATTAAATTAAGTTAATGTGTTTTTAACTAACACACAGTATAACATAGACAGATTCCGATAAAAAAATAAAACCACCATATTTTCTGGTGGTTTTATTAAACCAATAATGCTTAGAGAAACTCGCCGAGACTAATCAACCAAATCTTCGGCTTCTTCGGCTTTTTCTTGAGCTTCTTCAGCAGCGTCAATGGCATCGTCGTAATCTTCGTCGTCAAAGGCTTCTTCGGCTTCGTCTAGCAAATCGTTAGCCTCGTCAACAAGATCTTCGGCCTCCTCTATGTCATCAGCATCCGCGTCTGATTCATCAATGGCCTCTTCGGCGGCATCAATGGCATCTTCGGCGTCTTCAATAGCTTCTTCGGCGTCTGATTCTTCATCGTCGCCTTCTTCACCGATAGCGTCGACGGCTTCGTCCGCCGTATCTTCGGCCTCTTCGGCTAAATCAATAGCCTCGTCATAATCCTCATCATCAAAAGCCTCTTCAGCTTCGTCTAACAAGTCTTGAGCTTCGTCAAAAAGATCTTCGGCCTCGCCGACTTCCTCACCATCGTCGTCCGCTTCCTCAATTTCGGCTTCGGCGGCGTCTAAGGCGTCCTCGGCGTCGTCAATGGCTTGCTCGGCTTCGTCCTCTTCTGATTCCCCGCCGGCTTGTTCATAAGCATCTTCGGCGTCTGAAATGGCGTCGTCGGCTGAATCTATGGCATCATCGTAATCTTCGTCAAAATACGCCTCAATGGCATTATAAAGATTTTCACGAGCATCTTTTAACATCTCTTCGGCATCCTCAATATCGTCTTCATCTTCATCGCTATCTTCTATTTGCCCTTCGGCATCATAAATGGCGTCTACAGCCTCTAAGATTGTATCTTCGGCCTCGCTTCTCTCCGAGTTAGCTGATGAGCTACTTGACGAAGAGCTGGAGCTGGATGAACCGGACGAGCTACTGGAAGAACTGGATGACGAGCTGCCGGATGAGCTGGAACTTGAGCCAGAACTTGATCCAGAAATTAGTGCATTATATTTTGCTTGTGACTTTGGACCAAAGTATCCGGAAGCCGGTGAAATACCGTTGGCTGTTTGCCACCTAATCACCGCTTGCTCCGTCAAAGTTCTAAACAAGCTTGTTTCGTTTCCAGGCGAACCGACGCCCGATGCTGCGATTGTGTAGCCGGCACTATTTAAATACTGTTGCAAGCAACGAACGTCTTCGCCGTTATCACCTAAAGCCAGGTCTCTTGTAAAAGTACAAGTCGTGGCGGCTTCGGCAATATTCGCACCAACAACAAGCAGAACTAATAATGTCAGTAACCAAACTATTTTTCTTTGATTATTCATAATTGAAATAAATTAACCAATAATGCTTCTGATAAGCATGATTATTTTAACATGCAGATAAGAATAGAGAAAATTATGTCCCCCACGAACATTCCCCCGCAGAACAGCCCCCAGGATTAAGGATGCCGTTGTTATACCAATCGCCGGCAGAATTACCAGAATAAATTATGGAGTCATTTATTTGAGCGGCCTCTTCCTCTGGAGTTTCTTCTGTCTCATCAGAGTCATTACTAGAACTTCCCGCGTCAATGCCACTTTGTGTGCCGCTTTCACTAGCGGTGCTACTTTGGCTCACGCCACTACCGCCATAAGTTTGAACCAGTGTTGGAACTATTTTATTATACGTATCCACTGTTGAGGTTGCCTGTCCGGTTATTTGATCGTCTGTCGTGGCGGAATCGTCGTCCTCATCATCATCTTCGTCATCTTCGTCGTTTTGATCAACGGCATTTTCGTCGTCATCATCACTATCATGGACCATAAAATCCGAATCATAGTCTTCGTATTCAATATCCCCGTCAGCAATATCTGCGGCATCTTCTGCAATTTCTTGAGCGTCTGTCGCTAAGGCTAGTGCATCTTCGGCCGAGTCAATCGCCTCATCATAATCCCTATCGTCAAAAGCTTCTTCGGCTTCGTTTAATAGATCTTGAGATTCTTCCAATAGATCTTGGGCTTCTTCCAAAATATCTTTTGCCCCGTCTATGTCATAATCGTCTGCTTCAGACTCATCTGTGGCCTCTTCAGCATCTTCAATAGCATCTTCGGCGTCTTTAATTGCGTCTTCAGTGTTCTGAATAACCTCTTTGGCCCCGCTCCTATTATCTTCATAATCTTTGGAGTCATCTAAAGCCCCGAGAGCATACTTGGCTCCTCTAACAGCCCTTAAGGCAGAGTCCTCGGCTTTGTTATATTCACCATCTTGATAAAAATCGGAAGCAATAGATAAGTCACTAAACGTCGCCTTGATTATATCTTCTGTTCGGTCGGCCCCATCTCCATCCGCTTGATTAAAGGCTCGACGTGCCTCAGCGATATAAGAAGAAGCCTCGGCTATAGCCGCCCGCGCGTCGGCTCCGGCCGGATCATTCGCTCTTTGGAAAATCTCCGCGTATCTGGCACGAGAGATTGTGCCAAAATATCCAGCCGTCGGCGATATGTCGTTGCCTGCTTGCCATTTGGCCACGGCTTGTGCCGTTAGATTTCCAAAATAAGTTGTCTCTTGGCCTAGCGAACCAGCGCCCGTGTTAGCAATCGTGTAACCAACCGCATTCAGATATTGCTGCAGACAGCGAACATCTTCACCACTTGATCCAACAGTTAAATCTCGAGTGAAACTACACATTGTCAAGGCTTGGACTGATCTGGCGGCAGAAAAAAACAGAGCCGCGGCCAACACGAACATCAAGCCAAATTTATAAAAACGGTTCATAGAAATAAATTAACTTTATAAATTCCAACTGCCATTATTTTAACACAAAAGCACGGGCCCCGTATCGTTAAGAGTCCAGCGACTTCAGATTCACTCTTTCGGTTTCAACAAAGGAAACATCACCACGTCGCGCAGATTTGGCTGTTCCGTCAGAAGAGCCACGATTCTTTCTATGCCCATCCCCCAGCCCGACACTGGCGGCATGCCATATTCCATTGCTTCAACAAATTCATCATCCTTCTGCATGGCCTCTTCATCGCCGGCTTTCTTGGCGACGGTTTGTTTTTCAAATCTTTCTCTCTGATCAATCGGATCAATTAATTCGCTGTAAGCGTTAACAATTTCCCAGCCGTTGACAATCAATTGAAAACGGTCAGTAACCAGCGGATTTTTGTCATTTTTTCGCGCTAAAGGCGATAAATCGGTCGGATGATTTATCAAGAAAGTCGGATTGATAATCTTCGGACGAGAAATCTTCTTATATAAAGCGTCCATCAAGTTTCCGTGTCCTAACTTATCCATATCTTCAATGGCGATTTTCTTTTTCTTTATAGCTTCGCGCAAACTTTTAGCGTCAGAGCATTTATCAACATCAATTCCGCAATCTTTCATCAGTAAATCTCTAAAAGAGACTCGACGCCAAGGCAGAGAAAAATCCACTTCAATCAGCTGGTCGTCGCGATTTAGAACTTTGATTTTCAAACTGCCTTTTAATTTTTTAATCAACGTCGTCAGCATCTTTTCGGTGAAATTCATGTTGTCCTCAAAATTCCAATAAGCCGCGTAATGCTCAACCATTGAAAATTCCTGCAAGTGACTGGCATCCATGCCTTCGTTGCGGAAAACCCGAGCAACTTCAAAAATCTTTTCAAAGCCCCCGGCGACGGCTTCTTTCAAATGAATTTCCGGAGCAATACGTAAGTAAACGTCCAGATCCAAAGCGTTGTAATGAGTCTGAAATGGCTTAGCCAAAGCGCCAGAAGCCGAACCAGACAGAACCGGCGTATCAATCTCAAGAAAACCGTTTTCTTGATAAAACTTTCTTAATTCCCAAATAAAATTACTGCGGAAATTGAATCGCGCCATCGTATCCGAATTAGCGATCAAATCCAAATATCGTTTGCGGTATTTTGTCTCAAGATCTTTCAAACCGTGCCATTTCTCCGGCAGAGGCCGCAAGGCTTTACTCAAAAAAGCATATTCTTTGACTAATATGGAAATTTCGCCTTTTTGGGTTTTAAACATCTCGCCCCGAACACCAATAAAGTCGCCGAGGCTGATTATCTTAATGAAATTTTTATAATTTTCTTGGCCCAGCTCGTCAATTTTTAGAACGATTTGAACTTTTCCGGAAAAATCAAGCAAATGAGCGAAAGAAACTTTGCCCATGTCGCGGAACAACACAATTCGGCCGGCCGTGGCGACTTTGGCGCCCATTTTAGCTTCGCGGGTTTGAGCGATTGAATGCGTTTTCTCAAATCGATCAGCGTAAGGAACAAGACCGAGGGATTTTATTAGTTCAAGTCTTTTTAGACGATCTTGACGCTCGTCTCTTGCCTTTGGAGAACCAGATGCGGGACGGTTAGGCGCTGAATTTTCTGCTTTTTTCATGATAAATAGATTATAACAGAAATTACCAAAAATACTTTCTGCTACATAAAAAATCTCTCAAAATAAAGAGTCCTTGGAAATTATTCAAGTAGTAAATAAGACTAGCTGACCAACTCTCCAAGCGCGGTGCTAAACAAGCCGATTCCCAGCATCGCCAAGATTACTTGAATACTTCCGATGCCAAGAAGAGCTACGACAGCCACGACCACTCCGATAACAATCGGAATGGTGTTTAAAATCTTATTAATATTGTCTTTTGGGTTTGTATCCATGTCTGAATTATAACATAAGTCCTAATAATGTATGGGGATATAATGTGGTTGACTTTTACTATAATTAAGATATAATAGTGCTAGACAGAGGTAGCGCAAAAAACAAGAAGGGAGTGCGCAATGAAGGCTCTTTTGCAGAAGTTTTTGCCGGTGTTGGTCGGAATCGGCGTGATGGCGATTGTGATCTGTGGAACGGTCGGGTGCGAGGACCGTTACGAGGGTGATTACGAGACATACGTAAGCGTTGACGTGTACTCGTACACTCAGTACGCAGTGGACGTCTATCTGGGCAACGCGTTCGTTGAATCCCTGGAGCCCGGCGAAGACGGCTACTATTCCAAAGCTCTCTACCCGGGCGAGAAGTTCAGGATGAGTTTTGTAATCTGGGGACCGAGCGGACCGAGACAGTTCCACGCCGAATTCGACGACGATCTGTACAACTACCACGTCAACATATACGACGATTGGGTAGAGGTACGCTGATCGTTGCCGGTCGCAACCGGAATCGGCGAGAAGGTTTAATCACTTTCTCGCCGATTTTTATTTTTTAGAAAATATTTTGTCGGTAAATAAAAAAGAGGCCGAGAAAGTTTTGCTTTCTCGACCCCTTGTGAGTTCACTGACTGATTTTTGGCCAGTCAGGGTGCGAATATAATTCAGTCGCCATCCACCGGTAGTTCTTCGGTCGGGGCCGGTTCTCTTTCGCAAATCGATTTACCCGACTTTTCCGCCGAATCGCGCGGATCAGACTCATCGTCCAATTCGCGCAGGTGCTTCTCAACGACATGTACCAGGTCGGCAAACGAAATGCCCGAAGGCGGAACGTCCCGGAAAGATTCCGATCCGTTTAACAGGTTCCCCTTCTCAACATACCACTGGGGTATATCGGAAAGAGTTCCCATCGCCGACAGCGCGCGATCGTCCAGAAACCGCTTCGGGCGAATTCCGGACTTGGCCATTTCCGCCTTGCGGATACGAACGGCCAGACCGGGCACGTCCAGTTCATCTGACGAGGCGTGCCTCATCAGAATCTGAGTCAGCCCGTCGCGCCCCCGCTGAACGACGACGTTGACCCCGGCACGGTTTGCGACGTGCTGGAATTCGACGTTGTCCAGTTGGTCCACCGCCACCAGTTGGTAGCCGTTGATCTCCCGCTTGTAGGCCTTGCGGAAACGATGCTCGGCTTCAGCCAGAAGCTCAACTTCAACTCGAAGCGCGATAATGATCGGTTCGACTTGCTTATACAGCAATTCCGGATCGAGGGTGCCCACCCAGTAGCGGTTGAGCTTTTTGACGAGCTCCGCTACGAACGTGTACGGACCACGGTTTTCCGCGTCCGCCAGGAACACGTTCCGGAGAAAGCGCGGCCATAACAGATCCTCGTCCAGACCCAGGTGCTTGGCGACCAGTGTCGCCGCGCAATCCTGGCGCGAACCGCGTCGGCCGTGCTCGTCGAACATTCCACCGCCTATGCCGACAAGAAGAATGCCCTGCATTGCCGCTGTTTCCGGCGACAATTGCTGAAGCTCAGTCTTGCCGTATGTAGTCAGGACTGCCGTCGAAACTCCGGGGATTTTCTCTTCCCCGTAGTTCCGAAGCAGATGGACCGCCACCAATTCGTCCAGATGGGGCGAGCTGTGGACACCCAATTTCACTACCTTTGTTCTCTTCACAACGAACCTTCCTTTCCGTTATCCGCCTCTGTGGGCGGGAATTAACCGACCTCCTGAATTTTGAGCCGATGTTGGCTCAACTACTCTAGTGTGGAGTATAACATGTTATAGGGTTTGAGTCAAGAACGGATTTGAATTTATCAAAAAACAAAAAGAAAGAGCGCATCATTGCTGATGCGCCCTGTTTGTGGTTAACCGACTTAGAACTTAGAACCGCCCCTCGAGGCGGGCAACGACGCGATTGTCGCCGTCCGCATCCGGAACGAATTCGTAGTCAACGGTCAGCTCGACCGGGACTTTCGGCGCCCAGATTCGGGAACCGATCGTCCAGATGTCGTCGTCGCCAACTTGGTGATCGTACTGGCCGTGAACTTCGAGACCGGGCAGAATTTCATACCCAACGTATTGGTAGAAACCCCGCTTGTTTTCGGCCCGCCCGTCGACAGATTCGTACTTGGTATAGCCCGCCACGCGAAGGCATACGGACCCCAGACGCCACCCACCGTCCAGAACGGCTCTACCGAAGTCTTCGGACAAGTGAGCTGTGCCGGCGACGAACAAATCTTCGGAGATCTGTTTCTGGATTCGCGTCGAAGATTCAACGCGATTCCAGTTGTCGTCACTGTCGAACGACACGCCGGAATTCCCGGTAATGTCGGACAGAATGCTCACGCCCGAACCGAGATCCCCGGCCGCTTGAACGCCGTAGGCGTAGAGCGGGGACGACATCCGCGGAGAGCGAACCGTTTCCACACTCGCCGCCGAAGGAGTCGCATAGCTCGATGCCATAAACAATCGGCCGGCACGAACCAGCCAGGCATCATTGACTTTGTATGTGAGCTCGGCACGCCGAAGCCAGTTGGCTCCAGAATCGTCGATGTCCACGAGTTCAAACTCGTAGAACCCGCCGAACGGTGAGTCCGGCATGCTCGCATCAATCTTCAGCCGGCACAAGCCCCACTGAAAATCGGACTCGTCATCGGGAATCCCGACCTTGTCCGGACGCGGGCACATCGCCGACTCCGGCAGGTAGTACAGGTGAGTGTAACCACTCACCTGGGCCTGCATGTAGCCGTAATCAAACATCGGGATCAGTCCGCCCGCCGATGCCTTGGGCGTCACCACAATCGCCAACAAAACACTGGCGACCACAATCGCTATCAAAGAACTCTTCATGTCTTTCTCCTTTTGTTTTTTCGGTCAGACAGAGCTTGTTGCTCAAGAAGTCTTAACCTTTTCTGCTGAGAATTTTAACAAAAACTACACCGTCTGTCAAGAGCCGGAAGAGGTTCTCACCAAAAACCCTTAGTCTTCCACAGCCAAGACTTCTCCGGTATCAATATCTATAATCACGTCAATTTCTTCCCCATCAGCCGTGCGGATTTCTACCACATAAGTCGGTTTGCCGAATTTTTTCTCAATAGCGACATCTGTAACTGTCCCCGAAACAGAATTAAGGGCAATGGTCTTTGCCTGATCTTCAGTAATTTGCGTTTGTAGCATTTCTCTGTCTTCGGCTGGAGATCCTGACGAGGAATCAGTCTGATTTCCATCGCTCATCGCGTCTTCTCCGCCAGAAAGGGGTGTGCCAGTCGGCTCATCGGCGGTGTTTGAATCAGACCCATTCTCGCTCAAGTCGTTGGGAGAAGGTGTGGAATTGAATTCAACCGAAATGAGTTCTACTCTTTCTTGATCTTCGCCGTCAATCTCCAACACAACGCTATTTGGTCCGATACAATAATATTTGTACTCCATCACGTCTGGTTCCAAAGGACTAAAATTTTTTGTTTGTAAACAATTCTCAAAAGATCCATACGGCACATCCACTTTCTCATTTAAGGACAAGACTTCGGCCATATCTTCCGCTTCTCCGGCATAATATTCTTCCCTGTACGTAACACCAACTCTCGGATCAGCAAACATAATTATTCCCGGTTGCGCACCGTCATTTCCAGACTCCCAAGAACCGTGATTGCTGATAATCTTTCCATCAATCAACTCATAAGATTCTTCACCGAAGTACCAGACGTTTCCGTCTTTATCTTGAGCGTACCAGTCTTTTGTATCTTCAATCAAATCTCCTTCAAGCCAAACCCTGTCCCAAACGACGACCGTATCAACACCCGCGACAACTTTTGTTTCACTTGTCACGTATGTTTCAATCCTCTCAAGTCCGTCTTCCGTTTGAGATTCATAAACCGTTTTCTTGCCCGGGACTAACGTGAAATGTTGGTTAGTGACATTGGTTGTAAAATCATCCGGATTAATTTGTGGAGCATATTTTGATCCGTCATTTAGACTAAAATCAATTCCCCCGTTTTCCATAAGAGATCGACCGCCCAGGATGATGAAACTCAGAGCGACAATAATCAGTAACGCCAAAAAAAATATTGTTTTTGTTTTCATAAGACAATATTAAGTTAAAGCTAGTAAAGGTTCCCCCGGCCTTTAGTGTTCGGTTGTATTATACACCTTTGATCTTCGTTTTAAAACTATAGCAATAAAGATGATGGCCAGAATGATTAAAAGAAGAATTGGAAATCCAAACCACAGTAAGTTGTCTCCGACAAATGCCGCAAAAGCCGCCGCGGTTAATCCGGACGCGAGTTGCTCTGGGCTTGTCGTGGCTGTTGACGTAGCGTCTGTAGTTGTTCCTTGAGAGTCAGTGCCATCTTGCGTGCCAGTAGCAGTTAGATTGCTTGAGGCTTCAGTCCCCGGTGTAGCAAAACTTAAAATTATCTCTCCGCCACCAGAACCTTCTTCGCCAGGCTCTTCTGAAGTAGTCGTGGAAGTAGATTCGGTCGTCGTGGAGGTCGGCTCGGTTGACGTAGAAGTTGAATCTGTCGTTGTGGAAGTAGAATCTGTCGTCGTAGAAGTAGAAGATGAATCACCGCCGTCATCGTCATTTCCGCTGTGACCGCCACCGCCGGTTCTTTCTTCAACTTCAAGGCTACAACTGACTCCTGTGGCCATCTGACCATCGCTTGAAATCACATTTAACGTGGCATTTTTTACACCGACTTCAGTGTAAGAAGTAACGACGGTCTCCCCGTCTCCTGATAAATTATTGTCTCCGTCCCAAGAAAAAGTATAAGGTTCAAGACCGCCAGAAACGTCGGCCACCCATGTCACAGAAGCAAACTGCTTTGGATTATCCGGTTCCGCTCGGCATGAGACAATAAATTCGCCCGGGGTTGGATAAATTTCAACTGAACCGCAATCAAACGGCCCAACGACAATCTGGCCGTCATCTGATGAAACGGCGTCTACAAAAGCGGATTTTGTACCAGGAGTTGAATAATTTTTTGAAATTCTAGTTGAGTCACCAGATAAATCGTCATCACCCGACCAAGAAAGAGTGTACGGCGTCAAACCACCGACGACATCGGCTGTCCATTTTATCGGTACACCGGTTTCGCCAGAAACTTCATTGGCTTCACAGCCGTTGAAAGTTAATTCGCCGATCACGATAACTTCACACTGAGAAGATCCGGTGTCACCTAGTCCGTCGGTAACAGTTACTTCCGCTATCACGGAAATTGTCTCGTTGCCAGAACCGGCATTGTAAGATTGATCAAAATTTTCATCAGAAGATGAATTGCCCTGATCATCCGACCATTCATAAGTATAATTGCCGTCACCGCCACTGACATCAGCGGACCAAGAAACTGATTCGCCGTCATAAATGGCAGAAATATCCGGCGAACAAGAAACGTCCAGCGCTGCTTCGGCTCTGGCCGGAGATGAAATCAAAATTCCCATAGCAAAGATGGTGATCAACAAAATAACTGCGTATTTGCTTGTTTTTTGGCTTGTTAATGGATTTGCTCTTGTCATATTATTGTTACTTACTATCACTGACGATTATACTCTTACTTTCAATAATTGTCAATACCCCTTGATACGACTGGAGAATATTTTGTTGCCACACCGAAAAAATAAAAACCCCACCGCTGTTCACGCGAATGGGGTTTTGCTCAAGCCGGACCGCAATAGTCCGTTGGCCATCAAGACGATCATCATCTCTACTGTCCTTGCGGAGTATAGAGAACCCGGAAATAACGATCATCCGTGCCAATTGCTTCCGGATTAAGATAAAAGGTCGCCGTCCAGGGGAATCCCGTTGTGATAACTTTTGATCCGAACAATTCTCCGGCGAGAATATGACGCCAAGTGTCCCCTTCAAAGTCCGGGGCCGACTGCAATCTGGGATTGGTGCCGGGCGCTGATGGAAAATCAAACTGCACGGCGACCGACAGGTTGGTCAGAACGCCGTTGGTCCAACGCGAGAGATACAACCTCACAAACGTCACGTTGGTGGCGTCGGTGCCGGCCTCGACGGAAGTTATCGTCAATGTCAACGCGATAATCAGCGCGGCCATGGCGGCCTGTATGGGAAAACGATTTCTCATCTCTTATCTCCTTTTGTTTATCCCTGTTTATTGTCAGAAACTGCTAATCGCAAAAATCAAAGGACATAACTACCTAACACAATTGTACTAAATTTATAGAATTTGTCAAATAAAAAGCCGCTCACCCTCCCTGCTCGAAAGCAGTTTGAGTGAGCGGAACTTGGTGCCGCGGGTTGGAACCGCGCCCAGAAGATCTCGGAGATATCTTGCCGTCGGTATATGTGAACATGGGGCGCCCACGCGTAGGCACCTCCGCATTGTTAAGAGATAATGTATTCATCCCATCGGCAATGCGCGCCTCAAAGATCTTCTGGGTAAAAGTTATCATGTTGCTTGAACAGAAGTCAAATAAAAACTCCGCGCAAGCACATGTCTCGCGCGGAGTGCAATTTCATCAGAGTAAAGCTGTCAGTGGCGAGAAATTTTCACGCCAGAGAGATGGCCGAAGCTCTCGTTCCGATTATTTCGCGCCACTCTAATGGCCTCGGATAGAGACAGCCAGCCGAACTGGACAGCGAGGTAAAGCATCAACGCTTCATTGTCTCGCCCCCTTGAAAAACCATCAAACGACAAGATCAGATTATTGCGAGAAGCCCGAACCGCACCGGCGTCGGACTCCTTGGACCAGTGATCGCGACGTCGCCAACTGCTTTGACGACGAGGACGACGAAACAGAAGGTCGGCCTTTATCTGCGGGCCAGCCGAACAATCGGCGTATTTGCCGCCGTCACCGCTGCCGATGAGGTGCAGGAACAATGGCGGACAGTTTTCCTTGCCCGAATCAAAGAGGCCCAGATAGCCAAAATCGGCTCTGGACTTCCCCCTTCTCGCCAGTTCTCTATTCAGCTGGCGAAAAAATCTGGTTGTCGCGACAATGATGCGCGCAGTAGTTCTGCCACAGAATTTCATTTTCTTTCCTCCGTTGATATGTGGTGTGCAATCCGTTTTTTCTCCCGACTTCTAGTTTTGCAGATTATTCCTTTTGGAAATTAAGTCAAGTTGGCCTTCACGCACAGAGATTTAACAAAGATTTAAAATAAGGTGAGTTTATGCAAACTTTTCTACCTCACAAAAATTTTCAAAAACTGCACGAGTGCTCGACAATCGTCGGCTCTTTAAGCAATTAGTAGGAGCGCGACAGTTAATACATTTAATTACTACCGGCAAAACAAAATCGGGCCGGAAATATCGAGAATTTCTTCACCATCCGAGACATTTTAAATGTTTGGCGATTAAAAAAACCACCCGTTCACGTTCTGTTACTAGGGTGGCGTTAATTTATCTTCGTTAACCGATTCAAACGGTTAGCGCGCCGACTGCTTCAATGACATCCTGATCGGGAGTATCATCAAAGTTAAAGTAAAAAATACCAGTGGCGAAATTCGAACTTCGTGACCGACGATACATTAGGACTTTTGATCCCTCTATTTCGTCAGGAAACCAAGCCGGGATAACAGGAACTGCCAGCAGAATATTCTTCGCGCCGGCATGGCGTAGAGTGTCCATAACCGAAATCATCGAACGACCGCTAACGAGACCGTCGTCACAGATGATTACTGACTCAGGGATTTCGGTCTGATTGATCCCGCCGTAGAGGAGATGTTGCGCGCTGACCCGAGACTTACAGGCAACGACCTCCTCGTGTTTTGACAACTCTTCCGTAAGTTCTGAGACGAACTGTCGGCCAAACATCCCTTTTCTCTTGCCGTCCCAAATTGTCGCCGTCCCGAAAGGACTGATAAAAATTGTCTTTCCGTCGACGGAGCAATCATCTGTTGAGAAGGAATGCAGGGGCAGCGAGAATGTCTGCGACACTCCCTGACCGACTATCACTCCTCCACGAGCGATTCCAATCACCGAAAAACCATCGAGCCAAATCCCCGCCTGTTTAATTCTCTCGGCGAGCTTCCTTCCCGCATCCTGCCTATTTTCAAAAAACACAGGTCCTCCTTTTTGATTTTGTGTCTTTTCTAAAAGATAGGAGGGGGTGGTAGAGACTTCCCCACCACCCCCTCGTTTACGAAACCCATCTCCCCGCCAGAGTTAGCAGGACGAGATGTGCTCCGAGGCGGCCAACTTCGACAGCTGGTCGAAGTCGACATTCATATCCTCGCACAGGATCTTGGCGCCGGCCCGGATGGTATCGAGAGCGATCACCTGCGCAACCATCTCGACCCCCTTCAGCTTGTGCGGGGAACTCGTCTTCCCGCTCTGCAGACCCTCCACGATCCTGCCCGCCCGGAGCATGACTTCCTCCTGGAAATCCTCCCGGCTGAGCTCGGCCTTGATCGAATCGCGCTGACCGCAATGATTGATGGCATGATCTTCGTTCCGTCCACCCATGGTCTCTTCTCCTATTTTCCTTGCTTCGTTTCCTTGCTAGACTTCCACTCGATTAGTTCGAGCGGATCACAGCTTACAAAAAACCACCCTGATTTAAGGTAGATTTTCTCTAAGCTGTGAAGAAATCTAGCAAAAGTCATTTACAATGAACTTCTGTTTATCTGGCATAGAGTGTATCACACTATGAAAATTAAGTCAAGTAGCCCATTGACACTTACCCTTTTTGTCTTTGCCGTTCTCAATTTACTCGAACTTTTGTTAATAATACGCCCCCAGATATAAAGTTGTAATTTAAATCTTTATAATTTCGAGTCTAGAACAAGTCGGCTTCGAAAAACTGGGGCAAACGCAACAACTTACTATTCCACAGTTACCGATTTTGCTAAATTTCTTGGGCGGTCAACATTCAATTTCTTTCCTAAAGCAAAATAATATGCCAAAAGTTGTAAAGGAACAATGGAAAGAATCGGTGACAACATTTCAATTGTTTTAGGAATATAAATAATATCTTCACTGAAATCAGTTAACGTTTTATCACCTTTTGTAGCGATAATAATTACCTTGCCTTTTCTGGCACGAATCTCTTGAATATTTGATAACATTTTTTCATAAACACTATCTTTGAGAGAAATTGCAACGGTTGGAAATTTTTCATCAATCATCGCCAGTGGTCCGTGTTTCATTTCCCCTGCTCCGTAACCTTCCGCATGAATATATGAAACCTCTTTAAGCTTTAATGCACCCTCAAGAGCAATTGGATAATTATATTTTCTACCAACATACAAAAAATCTTTACTATTTTTGTATTTTTTTGCAATTGCCTTAATATCATCGACGGATTTTAAAATCTCCTTTATCTTTTTTGGTAAAAGCTTAATTTCTTTCGCAATTTCCTGTCCAACACTTAATGACATATTTCGTTGTCTGCCAATAAAAAGAGTAACTAATGCCAATGCGGTGAGTTGAGAGATGAAAGCTTTGGTTGAGGCAACACCAATTTCTGGTCCTGCATGATTATGAACACCAGCATCCGTCTCTCTTGTAATTGTCGAACCAACAGTATTAACAATACCAAGGGTTAGAGCTCCTTTTCTTTTAGCTTCTCTGATTGCCTCAAGAGTATCGGCCGTTTCACCGGATTGTGAAATGGCCAGAAGAACTGTATTTTTGTCGATGATTGGTTTACGATATCTAAACTCAGAACCAATTTCTACTTCTACTGGAATTCCAGCATATTCTTCAAGCATATATTCACCAACCAAACCGGCATAATAAGCTGTGCCACAACCGACAATTATTATTCGATTTATTTGTCTTAATCTATCAGCAACAACTTCCAGTCCACCAAGTTTTACTTGTCCTTCTTCAATTATAAGTCGGCCCCTGATAGTATTTTCCACAACCTCTGGACCTTCCATAATTTCTTTCAACATAAAATGTTCGTAACCATCTTTTTTAACTTGATCCGCATCCCAATCTAAAATCTGTTTATCTCTTGTTACTTCTGCGCTATCCAAATTATAAATGCGATGAGTTTTTGGTGTGATAACAGCAACTTCCCCATCCCTAAGATAAATAACATTTTTTGTATGTCGTAATATTGGTGAAGCGTCTGAAGCAATAAAGTTTTCTCTATCCCCAAGCCCAAGAACTACTGGCGCACCAAAACGAGCAGCAATAATTTTTTCTGGTTCATTGTCGTATGACACAGAAATACCATATGTTCCTCTTACATCCTTTAAGGCCGAAATTACAGCTTTTTCAAAATCTTGTTTTATTGATAAATAATGTTCAATCAAATGAGCCAGCACTTCCGTATCTGTTTCAGAAATAAAAATATGACCTTCTAACAAAAGTTTATTTTTGAGTTCTTTATAATTTTCAATAATTCCATTATGAACTACATATATTTTTTTATTACAATCACAATGAGGATGAGCATTAGCTTCGGTTGGTTCACCGTGGGTTGCCCAACGTAAATGAGCAATGCCACTTTTACCGGGCATCGCTTTTGAAAGCTTTTTCTTCAGATTATCAACTGCACCAACTGATTTTATTAAACCAGAATGAGGAATAAAAATACCGGCAGAATCATAGCCACGATACTCGAGACAAGTTAAACCATCAATCAATATCGGCAATGACTCTTTTTCTCCTGTATAAGCAAATATTCCGCACATGATCTGTTATTGTATCAAATAAATATAAGTTTCGAGTCTAGGATGGATTATCAAATTTCTAATAAAAGTGCCGTATGATCTGAAACCACATAGGGCAAGACCTTAAAAATTTTTTCTTTAATATCAGATGAAACAAAAATATAATCAGCGAATTTTTCACTCTTCGTGTATAACTTGGTTCGAGTCGTTTTAATATTATATTTTCTGATTAAATTAACCATTTTATCCTCTATCATCTTAATACTTTGAGTATCTGGTTTTAGATTGAAATCACCACAGAGAATTATTGGACCAACTGATTTACTTATTTGGTCAAGAATAATATTAGACTGTTCTAAACGATTTGAAGTGTCCTCTTTGCTACCACGCACCCAATGACCATGAAGATTAAAAATATTTAAGATACCGTTAGTGGTATTTAGTTTCACCCGTTGCATTTTTCTTGAATTATCTGCATCTGGTTCATCTGAATTAGGAAAGGTTTTGTTTTCATAAAGAAAAACATCACCCTGTTCCAATATTTGGATGTCTTTCTTAACAAAAATAGCTGTGCCATAGCTTTCTTTATAGACCGGGCAAAAAATACCAACATGATTTGGTAAAATTTTAACTATATCTTCATAAAGCGATGGATTGGCATCGGAGATATTAGTAAGATTTTCCATTTCTTCAGTTAAACCACCTTTAAATATTTCCTGGAAACAAAAAACTTCAATATCTTTATTTTGCTTCAAAAAATCAAAAAGCGGTTCTTTAATTTTCCCACCCCATGTATTTAACGTGATGATTTTCATTATTTAAGAGAAATTTTATAATTTATCCATCTAAATCCCATAGCTTCTGACTCTTTTTTTTCTATGATTTTATAACCATAAGAAGCAATAATTTCTTCTAATATTTCAAAATCCCTATTCGGATTTTCGGTATCACGACTTTGTAAATTTGAGTGGGTAAAAGTAACCGCACCATTTTTGTTCAAATGTCTCTTGGCTTCTTCAAATAATCTTTTGTGAAGATCAAGATTGGGATCATATAAAGCCTCAACAATAATAGAATCGACCTCTGGTTTAAAATCAACGATTGGTAAATTAGCAATAATCAAATCGTATCTTTTATCAGGAAAGGCCGAAAATAAATCTCCGCCCAGAATTGTTATTTTTTCTGATAAACCATTAAGCTCAACATTATGTTTTGTACACTCAACTGCATTTGAACTAATATCTGTAGCGTCAACATGTTTTGCCCCCGCCAAAGAAGCAACGATTGATTCAATTCCACTACCAGAACCGATATCAATAACATCCAAATCTTTTAAATCGCCAAATGCTTCAAATAAGGAACGAGAACTTGCACTATAATCTGATTTTGGCGGAAAAACTTCAGGATAAACGTCTATTGGAATTACTTTATCGCCGACCTTAACTTCTACACGATAAATACCCTTCTCTCCTTTCTCTAAAATATCCCTAACGAATCGTCGTGTGTTTTCTGGATCAATTTTTTCTGGCTGTTTCATTTTCTCTTGACTCATGATTATTCCTTTAGTTTAAAGGGGTTATAATCTATTCCATTATCATAAACATCGATTCCCTCCGCCTGTTTCAATTTCCTAACAATGTAATAAGTTACTGGAGTCAATATCGCCTCATATAGAACTTTCCCAAAATATTGAACCGCGATCATTACAAATAATATACTAGTCGGGACAGTTGCAATAAAAGCTAAGGTTGTAAATAAGGCACTATCAACTAATTGCCCGACAACAGTTGAACCAATTGTTCTGGCCCAAAGATGCTTGCCGGCGGTGAAGATCTTCATTTTTGATAAAACATAAGAATTAACAAATTCGCCACAGAAATAAGCAATCATCGATGCGACGACGATTCGTGGAACAATTCCAAGAATTGATTCATATGCCAATTGGTTGGGCCACACGCTAGCTGATGGCATTACTTGCACTAACCAATAACAAAAAATCATTAATATCTGACTAAAAAATCCGGCCCAAATAATTCTTCTGGTGGCCTTATAACCATATACTTCCGTTAAAATATCACCGAAAATATAACTAATAGGAAAAATCAAAAAAGCTCCAGTGAAGACAAGTGGCCCTAAACCAATCAGCTTAACGGCTACCGTATTTGAGATCATCAAGATGGCGACAAAAGCTACTGCAATATATAGATAATATTTACTATTTTTACTTATATCGCTCGTTGGTTCAGTTTGCATTGGGATTTACAAATTAATAATAATTTTGAATTATAACACCCTTTATTTTCACAACGAAACAAACCCTCTTTGATCAAACATGGTAATTGACGAGACTGATATGGTTCGAGTGTCCACTCGTGCTGGCCGATATGAGCTAGAACCGTAGTCGGTTAAGGCCTGTTTAATTGGTTTGGCTAATATTTTACCTTAAAACCAACGTGGTTTGAGCAACACTATTCCACCACTATAATATTTTATCTTTGTATTGAGGATATTTCTCCTTTAATTTTTCTTTTTCAGATCGTGTGAGACCATCGAAATAAAGATTCCCTCCGATAGATTGTGGTAAGAATTGCAACTTTTAGCCGCCGAGATTTCTCTCGTCGGTTTTTTATTTTGAAATAAAAAAATAAAAATAAATTACACCGTTCTTGCTCTCCAAAGACGAAAAATTGAGGTTATAAAAATTAAAAAACCCAAAACGATAAAAATAATTCTAGATGCTCCATTAGCCAAATCAGTTCCAAGATAAAGTGCGTGGAAAAAAATGAGGACTCCTGCCAAATAACTCAAAATATGAATTAACTTCCATGTTCTAGGTTTTTTGTTAATCAAAACAAGCGAAGAAATAATTATTAATAGTATGAGATAAAATGCGATTATCCCTATAGCCAACCAAATACCGCCGTAATCGGAGAGAAAAGGAATTAGTAACGTTTTAAAATCAAAACTAACAAATCTATCAAAATAAAGCGAAATTATGTGGACAAAAAGAGATATGCCTAGAGTAATACCTAACACTTTGTGAGTGAACCACGCTTTAATCGGCTCCATAAATCTATATGAATGACCAGTAATAAAACCAACCCCAGAGAGCATTATGATAAAAAACGCTGCAAAAGCGACGAGGCCAGATGCGCGCGAAAGATACCAAGGCCAAGATTCATTAAGCGTAGATATAAATGCGTCAATATTCATATTAATTATGATACCAAATTAAAACCACTGTTGTCTCCAAAAGTTTTATGTCCGTTTTTACCTTGTAATAGAACAAACTTGACCAAATTATTGTTAACAAAATTATTGATGGATGATTCTTCCATTAATAAAAAACAAGAAGCCAAGACATCGGCGGTCACAGCATCACTACATACGACCGTACAAAGATCATAATTTGAAGGCGGCCCAATAAGATGTCTTTGTTCAGTCTTACTTTTTTTTCGAACGACCGATGACGTGGCAATGCCGATCTTACCAAAATTATTTTTCCAAGTACCATAAATCTTGTTTTGGTTTGAAAAATTTTCAATGTCAATTTCCCAAGTTCCCTTTAATATAATGTCCCCGCCCATTGATAAACAATATGAATCAAATTTGTTGTCGAGCACCATTGATAATTTATCAGCTAAATACCCCTTGCCAATGCCTCCAAAATCAATGGCGGAATCTGGGGGAATGTATATAGTCTCTTTATCAATTTTAACAACTGAAAAATCAGATAATTTTCTGTTGCTATAATCTAAATAATCGCCATTACCAACCATAGATTTTTTGTAGCCAGCCTTGAATAACTCTGGAAGAATGAAAGGATTAAAAATACTATCCGTAATTTCATAAAAATACTTTGCCCGTATGAATAGCTCCATAAATTCTGTGGAGGCCTTTATCTTTTTTCCTGCGTTAAGATTAACAATCGATAATTCACTGTCTTTTTTAAAACGACTAAATTTATTCTCAAAATCCGAAATCTTCTTCCACATAATTTTAAATGCAGATTCTGCGACGTCTTTATTTTCTGTTCTCAACCTAAGCTCTATTTCGGTTCCAAGAGCTTTGGCACTTTGCATGTATGTTTCCATATATTTATGAACGTTTTGTTTTTGGCTTGGTTGTTGGAGTGGTGGTTTTGGCGTCAAAAATCGCTGTGACATTTTTGTCAGCCGTCATAGAAACACTACAAATAGTACCGGAAACATTATCGCAATTTGTCCAACCCGAAAATACCGAATTAGAATCTGGGATTGCGGTTAAGGTCGCCACTTCCCCATGACTAAAACTGTTTTTATTGCCATTAACATTTCCTCCGCCAGTGCCAGAAAAATTAATCGCAAGATTATACGAGGGCTTTGCAACAATGTCTTGATTTTGTGAACTGGGCGTATTTATATCCACGGGCTCATCAACCGGTTTGATTATTTCCTGCAATATAGATTCGTCGGGATCGAAAACCGGCACGGCTTCATCTCCGGCAACTTGCTGATCTTTTGAAACATAATAATCTCTAATACCAAAAGCTAGTGAACCCGCCACAATAACGGCCCCAGTCAAAGCATATACCCCCATTGGCCAACTGATTAGACTTCTTAATCCAAAATCAGAACTTAGAGAAAAATCTTCAACCATAATATTTTCTTCATTCACACCAATCTTTGTGAGGAGTTCCTTTATCGATTTGATATAAGGTATTGGACCACAAATCATAAAGCTTTGATTTGACGAAATATTTAACTGTCGTAAACTACCTTCATCGACACGACAATTATTGACATTACAATCTAGGATCTTATCTGTATCTCCTTTACTTATAAAATAATTAACTTTTAAATTTGGATTTATTTTTTCTAACTCTTTTAATTCTTCCAGAAAAGGAACATTGTTTTGGTCTGAGCAACTATATAAGAGTCTTATTTTATTATCTAACTTGAGAGAATCTGCGTAACGTAGCATGCTAATAAATGGTGTGATTCCAATACCTCCAGCAAACATTACTAGATCGTGGTGAATATATTTATCAAAAATAAAATTACCAAATGGGCCTCTGACATCGACACGATCTCCTTCCTTTAACCTTTTTATCGCTCTAGTGAACTTTCCATTAACTCGCATACTGAACTCTAAGACATTTTGATTGGTTGGTGTAGAAATAATAGAAAAACACCTACTTGTTGTTGGTCGCAAGCCATCGTGTAAACTTATTGCTCCATATTGACCGGGTTTATAGGCAAATAAATTCTTATCTTTTTTTAATGGGACGAGAGAAAGTGATCTGACAGTAGGTACAAGAAGTTCGTTTTTTAAAACTTTATATTTATACATAATAAAGACTTAGCAATATATAATACTGTATGCAATAGAATATTACGAGATTATCATTAATTCTGTATTTTATCTTCGCACAACTGCGTCGATAAGTCCGTGCGTATGTGTTGGCTGAACTCGTCGGTTATGAAAATTTCAGTGCAAGGTGCCACAAGCATTCTTTGGCGATTAATACCGCATCAAAACTAGCCTCGTCGGTCACAATAAGTGCAACGAATGCAACACGATACTATTTATTATGACTATCCGGATGTTCAAAGAAAATGGCACATTCCACAGGTTCATACTTAGCTAAAAGATACGCAAAAACTATTCAGGAAATATTGTGTGGTCGCTAACCATGACAAGAGAGTGATTCTCTGGACTTGAGATTTCTTTACCACGAAAAACATTTCCATTTTGAGAATTAACTAGAACAAGCTCGTCACCATCCTTAGCCCAAAATAAATCTATTACACCGGAAAGCTTATCGTTATATTTCCCAGATATTTCATCAACTGTAGGTAATCGCCACACCAATCTAGGACCTTGTTTGTATTCTCCAGGTTCAAAACCTGGTATAACATTGCTATTGCTTCTCTCTAAAATTTCATTGATTCTGTTTGGTGACAAAATTTTCTGAACTGGTCCGTATTCTATCTCCTCTTCCATTTGTTCTTGTTTTGGTTCTCCTTCCATATTTTTATATTAAAATTTAATAACAAGCTAATAATACCAAAAGATATCAGAAGTTCTACCGTCCAAGACACCTGTTTTGAAAAAGTGGCTTAAAATAAGGGAAAATATTTTGCTGCCGGACCTGGATTCGAACCAAGATACTCGCCTCCAAAGGGCGATGTCCTACCATTAGACGATCCGGCAATAAAGCACAGGTTATCCTTTTTCCTGCGCGAAATCAATTATAGCAAGTTCCAGAGGCAAATAAGGCAATGGCGAAGATAAAGTTTCTTCATAAACCGAAAGCAAACGTGACAAGACTTTTGAGTCAACGCGCCCAACGGACTTTGTTACTAGCCCGCTCAAAAAAGCTAAGTCATCTTCCCCAACCACCCCCTCAAATAAATCTTTTTTCGTCGGCGCGATTTTGATTAAAAGAGCCGCCCGAATTTTTTCAAGCAATAACTTCACAAAAACTTTAGCATCAATGTTTTTCTCAGCGGCTGTAGCCAAGGCCGAAAGCCCCTTTTCCTTATCCCCAACCAGAATAGCCTCAACCACCGAATTAATCATGGAAATCTGTGGCGCTCCCAAAACTTTTTCCGCTTCAGCCAGCGACAACTTCTTATCATCCGACGAACGAATCAATTTCTGCAAACTGGTTAGCGCGTCACGAAAAGATCCGTCGCCAAGAATAGCTATGAGCTCGGCCGCTTCCGGTTCAAGCTCATAACCTTCATTCTTCGCCGTAGCCATTACCATTTTTTTCAAAACCGCTCGATTGGGCGACTTAAATTCATAATGTTCACAGCGAGAAATCACTGTCTCTGGCAATTTCTGCGGTTCAGTCGTCGCTAAAATAAAAACAATATGCTTTGGTGGTTCTTCCAAAGTTTTAAGAAGCGCATTAAAAGCCGGCTTAGACAACATGTGAACTTCATCCAAAATATAAACTTTGTATTTTGAATCAAACGGCAAAGTTAAAACCGCTTCGTTGAGCAAGCGAATTTCCTCAACACCATTATTAGAAGCGGCGTCAATTTCATATAAGTCTTTGCTGGTCGTGCCAATTTCTGAAGCCAAAATCCTCGCCACTGAAGTCTTGCCTGTTCCGCGCGAACCAGAGAATAAATAAGCATGCGCCACCTTTCCCTGTTTCAGCGCCGCCTTCAAAACATCCACAACATGATCTTGTCCAATTACTTCAGAAAATTTCTGCGGACGATATTTGGTATATAAAGCTTGAAAAGTGTTTTCGATTTTTCCGACCATAATTAGGATAAGTATAACAAAAAAATAAGTCCGAGGGCGAAGATCGCGCTCGGACTTTGGATAGACATATAGTTAGATTTAAAATGGACCACGGTTGCCCGCAAAGACTTTGCTCCGCTAGGCCGGCCGGACGGATTGGGTCACGACGGAACGCCATGTCCGCAATATGGCGCTCCGCAATTCGGCGCCAAGGAGGTCGCGATAGAACGCCTAGACCTGCATCGCTTTCACTCCCCCAACGCCTGTTTGGAGAGTTATGGCGACAATCGCCCGGAATGACCTATCGGATTTGTCCGCAAAGCTAGATTGGGCAACCGTGGAAAGAGCTTATTCTGATCTGAAAATTCTGCTTGGAATATTAGTATATCTACAACGTTTTGTCAAGTAGTGAGGGTTTCTACAAAGTTTTAATAAAATTAGCTAAAACCCCTATCGCTTCCCCGGCCGAATTCGTCTCCATTAATTCCCGCCGCAACTCTTTGGCGCCGTCAAATCCTTCAACGTAAGCCTTAAAATGTTTCCTCATTACCGCGAAATTTTTATGCTGAATTAATTTATCAAAAAGTCTGATGTGTTCAATTAAAATTTTAAGACGTTTCTTCAAATCTGGATTTTTACCGCTAAAAAACCATGGCTTTCCAAAAATCCCCCGACCAATCATCACTCCGTCACAGCCAGTTTGTTTGGCTTTTTGTTTCGCGTCCTTAATTGAAATTACGTCGCCATTGCCAAAAATCAAAGTCGGGCTTTTCAACGCGTCACGGATTTTAACGGCATCTTTTATGCGATCCCATCTGGCCGGGACCTTGGACATTTCTTTTCTGGTGCGCGCGTGGACTGTCACCATCGCCGGATTCATCGCTAAAATTTGCATCAACCACTCTTCCAATATATCTTGATTATAACCAAGACGAATTTTCACCGAAATGGGAATTTTTTGGGCTCCGCGCATGGCGGCGGCAATTATTTCTTTAGCCAAAGTCGGATTTTTTATCATAGCCGCGCCGCTATTTTGTTTTTCAATACTGCGATCCGGACAACCCATATTTATATCCAATCCATCAAAGCCAAGTTTTTCAACCAGCGCCGCGGCTTTTTCCATATTAGCCGGATTGGAACCAAAAAGTTGGGCGACAATCGGCTTTTCTTTTTTAGAAAATTTTAAAACTTCCAAGAGGCGTATCTGGCCCTTTTTTGGCGCCAAAACCAGTCCGTCAGCCGAGACAAATTCAGTCCAAAAAACATCCGGCTTGCCATATTTGGCGATTATTTCTCTAAAAGCTCCATCCGTCACGTCCGCCATCGGCGCCAACGTCAAAATCGGGTGGCCCCTCTTTGACTTTTTCAACTTCAGCCAAAAATTATTCATGGTAAGAGATATTTCTCAACAAATAAAATAAAATATCTCTGGTATCTTTCTCGGTCTTGTCCGCCTGGAGCAAAACAATGGCGATATTTCGGTAACTGGAATCAGAAAGTGGCAATTCAAAAGTCGTCAGCAGGGTGTGTTTGGCTTCTGAAGTGTAGCCGTTTTTCCCACCGGCATAAAGACGATCGTTGATAAACTTATTGTTGTTATACCAAGTGTGTTTCTTGGATTTATAACTTTTTTTGTCAGTAATTTTCACGATTTCCGGAGAATTTTCTCTCAAATATTGAAAAAGTTTGAATAGATCATACGCCGTTGATTTATTGCCGCTTGACAATCCGCTCGGATCAGAAAAAGAAGTGCCAGATAGGCCCAAAGATTCGGCGCGGTTATTCATGTTCTTGATAAAGTCGGCTCGTCCGGCAAAAGCCGCTAAAGCTTCGGCGGCGTCATTGCTTGATTCTAAAAGTAATGCGTGTAAAAGATCGCTGGCCGACAAAATTTCTCCAGATCGCAAACTTCCCTGCTCACCGAGTGTTTCAACCGCCAGCTTTGGAACGCTGACTTGTGAATATTGATCAATGGTTTCAACAGAAACCAGAGCGGTCATTAATTTACTTATTGAAGCGATAGGATAAATTTCGCCGGCAGCCTGACTTTCTATAACTTCGCCCGTATCCAGATCGCCAACCAAATAAGCGCTGGCAGTGATCTCCGGAAAATCAATGGATTCGTCCAACTTGGAATAGTGACTAAATAAAGAGCCGTCTTCGTATTCATAAATACCGCTACCCTCCGCGCCCATCTCCGAATTCCAAGGAAAATCCACGTGTTGCGCCAAAAAATTATAGGAGCGCGAAACGCCTTCAACGACGAAAACCGCCAAAAGTATTCCACTGAAAACCGCTGTCGCTATGCCTAAATAATATCGGAATTGCGTTTTCTGCATGATAACAACTTACACTATTTTGTCCGAGACGGCTATTTGAAGTTTGCCGGTCGCATCGTATTTGAAGGTAAGGTAAGAGCCGGCTTTTATCTTCTCACTGATCAACCGATCGGCGATCATTTTTTCAATATCGTTTTGAATGGCGCGATTCATGGCTCGAGCGCCGAATTTCGGATCGTTGCCGACCTTGACCAAGTAATTCAAAAGATCCTCGTTTATGTTAAGTTTAACTCCCTTGTCGGTTAATCTTTCGTCCAATTTGCGCAACATTAATTTGGCGATTTGATAAAGATGCTTTTCGTTAAGAGCGTGGAACAAAACAACGCCATCAAAACGGTTGAGAAGTTCCGGTTTAAATATCCTCTCGGCGATAAGAGTGTTTAGGATTTTCTCCTTGAGGGTGCCCAAATCTTTTTTCTCCAAACTAGCTTTGTAAATCAGATCACTGCCGGCGTTTGAGGTCGCGATGATAATTAAATTTCTGGCAATTATTTTCTGACCTCGGGAATCAGTGAACTGACCCTCGTCTAAAATCTGTAGAAATAGATCTAAAACTTCTTTGGTGGTTTTTTCAAATTCATCGAGCAGAAGCACGCCGTAAGGATCGTTGATAATTTTTTCCGCCAAGGCTCCGGTTTTTCGGCCATGAGCCGAGCCAATCAATCTCTCTACTGCATCGGCGCCGGTAAACTCGGACATATCAAACCTCAAAATATTCTTTTCAGACCCGAAAAAACTCTCCGCCAAAGCTTTGGTTGTTTCGGTTTTTCCTACACCGGTCGGACCCAAGAATAAGAATGAGCCGATCGGCCTCTTAGGATTGCTGATGCCCAGTCGTCCTCGGCGCAAAGCGTCAGCAACAAATTGAATGGCTTCGTTTTGACCAATAACTCTTTTGTGTAAAATTTCTTCCAAAGAAGATAGTTTTTGCTTTTCATCCGACGATAGAGTTCCCTGAACGACCCCCGTTTTGATTGATAAAACCTTATAGACATCATCGGCGGAGATAACAATTTTTTTCTCGGCGCGAGATTTAATGGCGACTTCGTGAAGAAGATCTAAAATCTTGTCAGAATAAGTAGTGGCCATAAAATATTTTTCCGCGCCCTCAGCGATAGCCACGAGACTCTGATAGGTGAAGAAAACTTTATATTTGCTTTCCAAGAATCCCGACTCTTCTTGTAAAATCTGAACCCCCAGATCGTAGTTGATTTCTTTGATTGAGACCTTTTCAAAGAACTGCATCAAATCAAAATCAGTCTCAATAACTTCGTGGAAGCTCTTTTTGTCTGAGATTCCAATAATTTGAATGTTTTTTGATTCCAAAACTTCGGACAGCAATGAGGAAACATCAACGCCGATTTTATTGGCATTTTCCAGAAAAGCAGAGATTTGTGGCAAAACCAAGATAACATTTCCAGCCGAATTGGCTTGAGCCAAAATACTGATGATATTTTCCTCAAAAGCCTGGCGATCCGAAGCTTGAGTAATCAATAAATTTACATCAAGAACGAAAATTCTCTTGTCCTCCAGATCAGGCAAAGTCTGACCGTTAAAAATCATCTTTCCGAATGAGGCCACGACCTCAAGACCGGCTTCAGAGGTTGGTGAAATCAACATAACGTTCGCTCCGGTATCGCGAACTAAAATATTTTCAACCTGACTGATCTCTTCGCGATGAATTCGCCATTTATCGCCCAAACTGCGGTAAACAGGTTCCGCCATAATTGAGTTACCGAATTTCTCAAGCAGATAAGTTTTGCCAAAGGCCCAGTTCCGACCCAAACTTGGAATTCTGGCCAGATTGGAGCGTATCCACCATCGCCAGTCATTTCTGTAACGCCAATCTTCGTCATCAACCCAGGCAAGAGCGCCTAGAAAAAGTTGCTTAGTAACGCCGTTTTGAGCAAGAAAACGAGTAAAACTTTCGTCTTGTTCGTAAATAGTCTGACCATAATCAATCAAACTAATAAAGCCGCCGTAATAATCAGCCGGCATTCTAAAATTGGTTTCTCTAAGATTTTTTCTGTCAGAGACAAAGAAATCTTTAACCTGTTTTTGACCAATTTGCAGACGAAACATGGCTCGACGACCAATTTCTGAATTCAAAAAACTTTTCGTCAGGTCGCGATCGTCAGACAAAAAAGTAAGGCGGGCGACGTCGAAATCAATGTCTTTTTCGTCAAAATAATAAGACAGATAGAAGGCCTCAAACAAATATTGAAAAACCCAGAGCGGAAAGAAAATAAAGAGCAAGCCGCGAATTAAATACGCGTGTCCGATAGACCAAGAAACATACGCCGGTGGAAGAGAAAGAAGATTCTTTGACGAATCGGTTGAAACAATCACCAGCGCGAACAACACCAAAGAGATTATCAGAAAAATCGCTCGGATGATTTTTCTAAGACGATAATCGGTATACCTGTCCAGCAAAACAGCTGGATAAACGGCGTCAGCTTTATTTCTTAGTTCAGCAAAAGTGATCATGTTTCTATTTGATAACGGCCATTACCCCGGCAACAATTAAAAATCCCAGCAACCAAGGCAGAACGGCCCAGACAACCAAGAGAACCAGCCCGGCCACGATTACGCCGGCAGTGACAAGCAGTCCGATGATTATTACAACGATCCTTAGGGCGAAACCGATGATTCGCATTAAGATATCAACAACAAGGTCACCCAGAAATTTGCCAGGACTAAAACCGCGCGCCTCTTTTGTTGACAATCTTTTAAACGGCGAAAAGAGCGTCCGGACGAGAGCTTTAAGAGAGAAATAATTATAAGAGAACCAAATAAAGTCGCCCCATAAACCGAAATAATTCACGATTCCGGTGGTATAGTGCCAGACAAGATAATATGGGATCAGCGTAAAAAACTTCATTGTCTATATTATATCGTCTTTATTTGATTTTGTAATAAACCTTATTAGAAAAACGCAGGTCAAGATATTCTATGTTTTGAAGTTGTATTTTATGAATAGACTCCTGCTCCAAGGTGGTTTTTAGGTTGTTGGCGATTTCTACCGGACCGTCCTTTTTATCAATCAAAAGAACCGGGCCGTTTATCGTCGTTAAAGTGAAAGTTTCATAATCCTCCGTGGAAATTTTAGTGATGCCGATGTTGATTTTTTTCAAAAGCGATTTAAGTGAAATAAAATTATTGAAAACTTTTTTATCGGTATAGCTTTGGCCCAAGACTTCACCGGCGATGTCGCCGGACACTTCAATCAGATCGTCAAAAATCATCTCCGGCGCCTTTACAAAAAATAAACCGTCGGTATTTAACAAATAACAATCAAGTCTGGTCGAATCTCCGCACCAGATGGCTTTTGGTTCATGTTCAACAACCTCAAGATTGACCGTAGATAAACCGGACATATCTATATAGGCCGAACGAACGGGCAATTCCCTTTCAATTTCTCGGGCGATCTCGGCGCGTGGCAAGAAAAACAAATTGCGACGATTAAAAATCAGAAATAGATTTTGCCGAACAGCCTCGTCGAACTTTTCCAAAATAATGTCAGATGAAACATAATGATTACCGGTTATCTGTACTGATTTAATCTGGAAAAAATCTTGTCTAGACCAAAAAGAGACGCCGAAAATAACCATGCCAAGGAAAGTTAGCGTCAAGCCTAACTTCCAATACATTCTTAATCGTTTTCTCCTTAAGAGATTTGTCGCGGTGTATTGAGACATCTTAGATAAACAACGGTTTTAGACAAACAACAAATCAAATCTTTTTGCCCTGAATAAATTCCTGGCCCATTTCCGGAATTAGAATTTCCGGTATTTTTATTGAACCATCTTTTTGCTGATAGTTTTCCATAATAGCAATCAGAATACGGCCGATGGCCACCAAAGTTCCATCAACCATATGAACATATTCTGGCTTGCCGTCTTTATTTTTAAATTTGGTGTTTAGGCGGCGCGACTGGTAACTGGTCGTCAAATCCGTGGTATGAGTTTCTCTGTAGCAATTCTGCCCCGGCATCCAGGTTTCAATATCAATTTGTCGGTGATCTGGACTACCCATATCGCCCGTACAAATCAAGACAACTTGATACGGCAATCCCAATTTTTTAAGCAGCGTCTCTTGAATTGAGACCATTAATTCCTGCTCTTTGTAGGAATCTTCCGGCAAACAAAAAACTTCCATTTCCAATTTATCAAACTGATGAACCCGAAGGATGCCTCTAGTATCCTTGCCGTAAGTTCCGGCCTCGCGGCGGTAAGAGGTTGAGTAGCCCAGGTAGCGAATCGGCAAACTTTCCGCCGCCAATGTTTCGTCCATGTGTAACGGACCAAGCGTGTGTTCGGCGCTACCAACTAAATAAAGATCGTCAGCCGGAAGATGATATCGGTCTTCCCTAGGTTCCAATCTGGCCATCCGGTTTAAGACGGCCGGCTTGATTAATGTCGGCGGAATAACAAAACAAAACGGCGCAGCGGGAACCTGCAAGTCATTTTTGGCGATAATTTCTTTCAGCTCATTCTTGTGCGGATCAGCGATAAGAGAAGTCGCCAAATTCATGATGGCCAATTGCATCCGGGCCAAATCTCCTTTCAGATAAGTGAACCTGGCGCCGGAAACTTCCCCGGCTTTTTCGTTATCAATGATTCCCAATTCTTTACCAAGATCAAAGTGTTCGCGGGGCTTGAAATCAAATTTCGGTTTTTCTCCAAATTGGCGCAAAACCTTGTTGCCGGAACTGTCCGGCCCGACCGGCGTATCGGCCGACGGAATGTTAGGAATCAATATCAAAATGTCAAAATATTCTTTATCAATTTTGTTGAATTCGGCCTCTAGTTTCGCGCCTTCTTCTTTTAACTTCTTGCCGAGTTCTATGTCTTTATCTTTGGCCGCCTGATTTCTTTTTTGATTCAATTCGTCAATTTGTTGGCGAATTCGTGATCGGTCTTTGGAAAGTTCAATTAGGCGATCCAGATCAATCGGCGTTTTGACGTTTCTATTTTTAATGGAAGCCAAAACCAAATCTTTATTCTCTTTGACAAATTTTATATCAAGCATATCGTGTCGTCTTTAGACTTTCTTTATAAAAATATCATAACAAATATGAAAAACTTCGGCTAATGGAAGAAAATTGGCCTGCTCGCGCCTGGCCGAGAAAATCCTGGCCGGAGGAATTAGTCAATATTCCCGACCCGCCGAAAAGACTTCGCATTCGCGGGGCAATGCCGCCGGATTTTTTCCGATTGTGCGTCGTCGGACCAAGAAAATACACCAGCTACGGCGAGTTAGTCTGCAAAAAACTCATCTCCGGATTAAAGGGTTATCCTATTTCAATCATTTCCGGATTGGCCCACGGAATTGATTCCATCGCCCATGAAACGGCTCTGGAAAATCACCTTCACGTGATCGCGCTACCTGGATCGGGGCTTTCTGATAAGGCCATCTACCCGCGAACGCGTTTGAATTTCGCTCATAAGATATTGGAAAGCGGCGGATGTCTCATTTCTGAATATGATGACGAGTTTCTGGCGACAAACTGGTCATTCCCCCGAAGAAACAGGTTGATGGTCGGTCTGGCCAAGGCCACCTTAATAATAGAGGCGCGGGAAAAATCCGGGACCATGATAACCGCCAAGCTCACGGCGGATTACAATCGTGATATGTTGACCGTTCCGGGTTCAATTCTCTCCGAAAATTCCATCGGCGCTAACTCTCTGATAAAAGACGGCGCGCAAGTAATTCAATCCGTCACCGACATTATAGATTTCTTAGGCCTCAAAAAAGCTGCCTCGGGCGTTGATTCGGCCGACCCGTCAGCTGATTTGACTGGTCTATCGGCGGGCGAGAAAAAGATCTTTCTTCAAATTGACGGGATGACAAATACAGAGACGCTTCTGGCGAAAAATAACATGGCAGTAGAAACTTTGAACATAATTTTATCCTCTCTGGAAATTCAAGGATTAATTTCCGTAGCTGGCGGTCAGATTTGCAAAAAATAAGTTATTGCGTTATTAATTGTGCTAATGTCAAAAAAATTATTAATCGTTGAATCGCCGGCCAAAGCCAAGACGATAGAAAAATATCTGGGAAAAGATTTTGTGGTTTCTTCCTCAGTCGGCCATATCAGAGATCTGCCTAAAAGCAACAAAAAAGCCATAGACATTGATTCCGGCTTCGTCCCAACTTATGAAGTTTCTCCCGGCAAAGAAAAAGTCATTTCTGAATTAAAAAAACTTGCTAAAAAATCCGATGAAATTTATCTGGCCACCGACCCCGATCGCGAGGGAGAAGCTATCGCCTGGCACTTAAAAGAAGTTCTGGGACTAAAAAACGCCCAGCGAGTTACCTTTAACGAAATAACTGAGGAGGCAGTAAAAGAAGCGGTCAAGGCGCCCCGCGAGATAGACATGAATTTGAAATCGGCCCAAGAGGCCCGGCGCATCTTGGATAGATTAGTCGGTTACGATCTTTCCGGATTAATCTGGAAGAAAGTTCGCTACGGTTTATCCGCCGGTCGAGTTCAATCCCCCGCTCTACGCATCATCATGGAGCGAGAACGCGAAATACGCGCTTTCAAGCCTGAAGATTTTTGGGTTATAAGGGCGAATGTCAAAACCAAGGAGACAAAGGCATCGCTTGAATTGACTTGTTCCGAAGAACCGCGCGAATTGAAAGAAACCGAAAAAATCTTGTCATTGGCCAAAACCGGCAAATGGAAAGTTTCGGAAATCAAAGAAACTAAAGTCAAAAGAGCGCCGAAACCGCCATTTATTACTTCAACCTTGCAGCAAGTCGCCAGCACCCGATTTGGCTACAGTCCTTCGCGCACCATGCAAATCGCGCAAAAATTGTACGAGGCCGGTTTTATAACTTACATGAGAACCGACAGCACCAATTTAAGTCAGCACGCCATCGGTCAAATCGCTGGTGCGATTGAAAAAGATTTTGGCAAAAATCTCTTGCAAATTAGGGTTTATAAAACCAAATCAAAGAGCGCCCAAGAGGCTCACGAGGCCATCCGCCCGGCCAAAGTGGCAATCAAAAGCGCCGGTCATAACGCCGAGCAGAAAAAAATATATGAGTTGATACGATCACGCGCCATAGCGTCGCAAATGAAAGACGCCGACGTCCTACGAACTAAAATCACGGCCGAAATCAACGACGGCGAGATTCCGGGCTTTTACGCAAACGGCCAGAGAATCATTGACGAGGGTTGGTTATTAGCTGATCCATCAGCTAAAGGCGAAGAGATTAACTTGCCAAAAGTAAAAGACGGCGAGGAATTGATTTTGCAGGAAATCTCTAGCCAGGCCAAACAAACCGAACCGCCATCGCGCTACACCGAAGCCGGCCTGATTAAAGAGTTGGAAAAAAGAGACATCGGCCGTCCGTCAACTTACGCCACAATCATGAAAACTTTGGCGGATCGAGAATACGTCGTTAAGGAAGGAAAAACTTTAATTCCAACCGACACCGGCGACGTGGTTTCAAGTTTCCTTGAACAGAATTTCGCCAAATATATCAGCGATTCTTTCACGGCCGAAATGGAAAATGAATTGGACGAAATAGCCGAGGGCCGAAGAGAATACGTAAAGACCTTGGCAGATTTTTATAAACCATTCACCAAAGAAATCAAAGAAAAAGAAGATATCGCCAAACTGACAATGCTTGGTGAAGCAGACGATAAACATAAATGCCCAAAATGCGGTGGGAAGATGCACATCAAACTCGGCCGTGGCGGTAAGTTTTTAAGTTGCGATAAGTTTCCGGATTGTTCCGGCGCCCTGACCATAGAGGGCCAAGAAATAAAAGCCGACGAGCCAATCGGCCATCACCCTAAAACCGGCGAACCAATTTTCGTAAAAATCGGACGTTTCGGGCCGTATGTCCAGCTTGGGGAAAACGGAAAAGATGAAAAAGGTAAAAAAGTCCGACCAAAAATGGCCAGCATACCAAAAGATAAAAATCTGGATGAAGTTTCTGTTGAGGACGCGGTTAAATATTTGAGCTTACCAAGAAATCTTGGTGATCACCCAGAAACTAGAGAAGCCGTGGTCGCCAGCGTTGGTCGCTTTGGTCCATATATTGTTCACAACGGCGATTTCCGATCTTTAAAAGAGGACAATGTCTACGAAATCAATCTGGAACGAGCCTTGCAAATCTTGGCTGAACCGAAAAAAACCAGGCGCGGACGCGGCAAAAAACCAGCGGACAAAAATAAAACCGCGCACGTTCAAATTATTAATAAATCGCTAGATAGAAAACTTGTTTAAATCAAAGGAATCCTCTTCGTCGGAATTTTCCTTGCCGAGACCTTCCCCATCACTTTGCGACGGATTTTCAGATTCCCATTCAGCATCTTCTTCTTCGGAGGAAGAGAGGGGCGCAACTTTTTCTAGTCTATTTCCGCTATTTTTATTCTCGTTAAGAGCGTTCATAATCTGCCGCAACTCTTCTTCGTCCATGTAATCAATCCGAATACGACCACCAACGTCTTTCGGCTCAATATAAACTCGCGCGCCAAGTTTCTGGCTGGCTTGTTCTTCCATCTGAACGATCTCCGGGTCAAACATTCTTTCTTTCTTGCGGACTTTATCAAAAGCAATCTTCCGAGAGATTTTTTCCGCATCACGCACCGTCAATTTTTTCAAAAGAATTTCGCGGAATAGAACATTTTGTTCTTCAACGCGACCCGACAACATCAGCAGAGTCCGAGCATGACCTTCGGAAATTTTCTTATCAGACAGCGCTGTTTGGATTTCTTCCGGCAAGGCCAAAATACGAATGGAGTTTGTGACATACTCGCGACTTTTGCCGACTTTTTTGGCGATTTCGCTGTGTTTGAAGCCAAACTGATCGGCTAGCTGTTGAAAGGCTCGGGCGCGGTCAATCGGGTTTAAATCTTCTCTCTGCAAATTTTCAATAATGGCTAATTCAAGTTTTGTCCTCTCATCGTCAGCTGAAGTTCGGATGAGGGCCGGCACTTCCCGCAGACCGGCTATTCGCGAGGCGCGTAAACGTCTTTCTCCGGCAATGAGTTCATATTCCGTAGCAATTCCACCATCGGACTTGATTATTTCTTTCCGAGTAACAACCAGCGGCTGCAAAACTCCGTACATTCTAATGGAACTAGCCAAATCATTGAGGCGAGCTTCATCAAAATCTTTTCGTGGTTGATACGGATTGGGATGAATTTTATCAACTTCAATAAAAAAGACGGCGTTATTGTGAAAAGCGGATTTTTCTCCGGCGATTTCTGATTCCATAATTTATCTTAGTATTTTAGCACTCTTCGGCAATTGATTAAAGATAAAAAAAGTATTAAGCTGTGAAGTACTTCTCGGAGTAAATTTTCGTATAAACTCTGCGGAGAGCCTTAACAAGCACTTGCCGGGATGGCGGAATTGGTAGACGCACACGACTCAAAATCGTGTATCCTCTGGGTGTGAGGGTTCGAGTCCCTCTCCCGGCACTAGATAAAGATGCCAGAATACTTGAAGAAAATTAACCCAAATTGAAAGCGGCACGATCAATCATGAAACCTAAAATTTTAGTCATTTTGGGCCCGACTTCTTCCGGCAAAAGCGATTTGGCGGTGAAATTGGCGCGTAAATCCAGCGGTGAAATAATTTCTGCCGATTCGAGGCAAGTCTATAAGGGACTGGATATTGGCTCCGGAAAAATCACAAAAAAGGAGATGCGCGGAGTTCCCCATCATCTGCTTGATATCGTCTCGCCGAAAAAAGTTTTTTCCGTGGCAGATTATCAAAAAATAGCCGAGAAAAAGATTAAGGAAATTTTATCGCGCAAAAAATTGCCGATAATCTGTGGCGGAACAGGATTTTATATTTCATCAATTGTTGATGGATTAGTTTTGCCGAAAGTGCCAGAAAATAAAATCCTGCGGAAAAAATTGCAGAAACTTGATCTGGTTTGGTTACAAAACATTCTAAAAAAACTAGACGCCGATAGATTCAAAGAAATTGATACAAAAAATCCAGCGAGATTAATTCGGGCCATTGAAATCGCCTCAGCATTAGGGAAAGTCCCGCCAATAAAATCCGTGCCAAAATACGAGTGCTTACAAATCGGACTTTCTTGGCCAAAAGAAAAACTAGAAAAACGAATAAGAAGTCGGCTTTTGAGAAGAATTCGAGCAGGATTGATCCCAGAAGTTCAAAATTTGCACAAGAAAAGTGTCTCTTGGAAAAGACTTTATGATTTTGGCCTAGAATATCGCTATGTTTCCTTATTTCTACAAAACAAACTTTCTAAAAAAGAGATGTTTGAGAAGCTGACAAAGAAAATCTGCCAATACGCCAAACGACAGATGACTTGGTTCAAGAGAGACAAGAGAATTGTTTGGATTAAACCTCAAAATATAAGGCTGGCGGAGAAATTGGTTGCTAATTTATAAATTAGCGAAATAATTAGAGTATGAAAAATAAAACCGGCGGATTTCTAACTTTGCTTGGACTTTTGATTGCAATTGGGATAATCGCGTTTTGGATTTATTACGGTTTTGGCAAATCAAGCAACGACCAAGTGAAAGATTCAGACGAACAAACACCAACCCTTATGGATTATAAAAGTGATGTGAAGGCGGCCGAAGATGTCAAAAATATAATTGAGAATAAATATAAGAAATTAGAGGAGTTTTAATCTGTTAATCAACATCATAACCAAGATTTCTTAACTCCGGAATGATCGCCTTGAGAAGCACTTGCCTTTTGGCCACAAGAGCCGGATCATCAGTTCCACACATCTCTCTAAATTCACTGCAAGCTTTTAATTTTGTCTCGACATCATCCACATCTATACCAATAAAACCACCGGCGTTCCGGATCGATTCAAAAATCTCTTCCTTTGGAATCTGTCCTGGGTCGCCAACGATCACCGGAATGTACTTGTCCTTACACAGACTCAGCTTTAAGGAAGTTATGGCATGTTTCCAAGAACTCTTGATTTGAGCTATTGGAACACCCGGTTCTTTATCAAAAACCATATCCTTCCCGCCATCCCCGTGGCCATCGACAATTCTCCCGCCAAGGAGCTTCTCGTATACTTCAACCAACGACTCCCCTTGTCTTTTAGCCGACTCGTTGGAGAATGTCCTAAATCTAGGTGATTGTCTCATGTTTATATCTTATCAGAATCAGCCAACTAGACTAATCTTGACTTACAATCTGACATGTGTTAAATTTTAGTCAGAAATCAGAAAGGAGGTGGTGTTTATAAACGCCAAAACAAAACGCAGGACGCAGATCCTTCGATCGGTCGGAGACGTCTTGGTCAGAAAAATCGGCACACTGTCGGTCAATGGAGCCGAGGCCGACAAAAAACTGGCCGAACTGATCTCCGAGCCCGAATTTCGAGAAATCGGGCTAACGCTGAATGAAGCGAGATCGTTATATGTAAAGCTGTATCGCGACAGGTTGTCGCGACAGTCACACAAGACATGCTAGGGCGCCTGTTCGTTTTTTGTACGAACATGGCGCCTTTCCTTTTGGCTTTTTATAAAAAACCGCCCGCTGATTTTTTGTGTAAATCAGCAGGCGGGTGAAGGATTCGCCGGATCTTAACTCGACTTGGCGGAACGAAGCTCGCTTTCTCTCTGTTCGAGTTCGCGACGCTCTTTTTCAAGCTCCGCAAGTTCAGCTAATCGCTGTCGTTCGGACCGTTCAGCTTCGGACTTTTCGTACCGCGCTAGTATCCGCTGGCGCTCTTTCTCCATGACCTTGTACAGCAAGAGAACTTGCGCGGCAACCGAACCGCCGAGAACCGCTTCCCGAAGATTGACCGGTTTGCGATAATTACTGCCGGTACCGGCACAATCTAACGGAAGAGACACTGACTCTGACATTGCCATCTCTTCCAGTTTCTTGAGAGATTGAGGATCCAGTTCCTCCTGCTTTAAAAGCCAGGGCAGTTTCCTCAATTCTTTCAGAATATCAATAAACTGCGGTCGAGTGGCAACAAGGCGTTGCTCTATCTGCCTATCCGCATCAGAGATCCCGTATTCGCCTAGCGAACGGAATGTCCAGCCCTGATGAGCAAGCTCCTCCAGAAAGCAACGAAGGATCTCGTTCTGGTGCTTCTCTGCCGGATCATCTGAACCATGAGCCAGTGAATTACAGTTTCGTAACCGCCATATGCGATCCGGGCGGAAAAACCACAGGACTTTCTTGAACAGGGACTCGTCGCCAAGCATCCATAACCACGGCTGTCGTCCGCCTTCCCGGACACTGTTTCGGAAAAACTTCAGACATAGAATTGAGAAAGCCTTTTGGGCAATCTTCTGACGATCGCTCACAACTTGCCGATCGGCACCAATCCAACGTGCCTCCCTGTGATCCTCAAAAGTATCTCGTTCATCATGACCATCGGCCAAATCCAACAGAAACGAAATCACGTTGGATTCCTCAAACCAATGCCCATATGTCGTAAGGCCGTGCAGAAGCCCAAGCATTTCAACCAGGGATTTTGCATTGGCCCATTGAACCAGCCAGTCCGTGAAGGACTCAAAGTTGATCGGATTTACATCCAGCAGTGGATGCCGATGTGGCTTTGCTTCCCCCTCAACGGCCGTTATGACTTGCTGTCCGCTCGCTTGTTCTGCCACTTTATCTGTCGTGCTCATCTGCGCACCTTTCCCTTCTTATTATGCCCAGTTATTTAGGGCGGTTAACGAACACTACTCTGCCTGGAAGCTTATTACGAAAAATCTCAGTGTCAAGAAAAAGAAGGGTCAGCAAAAATTTTGGCGGGCCCACTAGGATTTGAACCTAGAACAACGGTTTTGGAGACCGACGTTTTACCATTGAAACTATAGGCCCTTAAGAAACTAATATAGCATTTTTAAATGAGAAGTTAAGCTCCCTAACAAAACTCTAAAGTATTTTTCAATCCAGTCCTCGGCACTCTTATGTCAAGATCTAAAGATCTATGACAACGAGCGCCTGCGGAGGATTTCAAAATACTTTAGAGTTTTTCGGGTCGGGCAGAACCGACCGAGAACAGCGCAGCCGCTCGCTGGAGCGGCTGACGCGTGTTTTGAGAGGAGACTTTAGAGTTCTGTTACTTCTTAACTTCTTTGAAAACGATATGTTTTCGCAGTTTCTTGCTGTACTTCTTAAGTTCAATCTTCCTCTGAACCTTGCGACGATTTTTGCGGGTCCAATAGACTTCGCCGGTTTGCTTGTTTTTTATCTGAATTAAGTTGTCTTGTGACATAGTACGACTAGATTACTACATTTAATTCCTAAACGCAATAAATCTAACTTGATTTTAAACAAGCCAAATAACACCCTAATTTGGTCTTATTTTAGCTATTGACAATACGGCACTTAATATGATATGATGTTGGAAACTATTATGAGCACGACAAAGGGCATTATTTTGAAAATTTTGTTTATTATCGGCATAATCGCGGTGGTATTCATTTTGGCTTTCGCCATTATGAAGTTTATACCGGCGCTTTTTTCTAGTTTCGCTTCAGTCGGCAATCTGATCTCTTCCCCATTTCAAAAAAATGAGGTCGTCGTCAGTGTCAACGATCCGAACTTGATTGATGGAGATAAGTTCGCTTTAAATTGGGAATACAAAACAGAAAAAGAGGGCGGATTTTACTTGACTTATAAATGTCTTGATGATTTGAGCGTTACTACGGCAGATTCAAAAATAGTTTTGTGTAATACTCGTTATCCACTACCGGCCGACGCCAACAGCGCCGAATTCGGAATTGGCTACGCTAAAGAAAACTCTTTCATAGATCTACCATTGGAAGTTTCTTTTATTGAGTCTTCAAATGACACCGTTTTAGCCAGTGGCCAGACGACTGTCACCGTTCAAGATTCAAACAATCCGGTCCCGGTCGGAACAATCGCTGGAGCAACTGTTACTGCTGGACCAGTGACAACTACTTCCACAAGCGGAGCGACAGTATCAACTGCACCGACTTATACCAGTCTGCCGGCTGATTTGGCTATTATAAATGCTGACCCAGTAGATGATTTAACGGTTCAATTTGTCGTCAGAAACAATGGAGGACAAAATACCGGGAACTGGATTTTTAATTACTCTACGCCTGGCGAAGGAACTGAAGATTCCCCTCTTCAACCAAATTTGCGACCAGGAGATACTATTAAATTCACTCTTAGATTTGATAGCGGAACTCCCGAAGGAGAAACGGATATTTTCGTTGATCCCGACAATAACATCAGTGAAGGTTCCGAATCAAATAACCGCGCCACGATAGACATTGAGGGCGACGAGGATGGCGACTATATTGATAATGATTATGACGAGGATGATGATGCCGACCTCCAGATTGAAGACTTGCAAGTCGGTCGAATGAGTGGTTCAAGGTTCATTGAGGATGACGAAATTGACGAGGATGATGACGCGGCTATTCAATTCGTCGTTGTAAACCGTGGCGGAGAAGATACTGGCCGTTGGCGCTTTCAAGTAGAAAATTTGCCATACGACAGCGGTGACGATGATTATGAATCAAGCCGACAAGACTCCTTGGATCCCGGTGAATCCGTGATCATTACCGTTGAATTTGAAAATCCCGACGAGGGCCGTTACAACATTCGCGTAGAGGTTGATTCCGACGACGATGTTGACGAAGAAAAAGAAAACAACAATACCGAATCGGAAACTTTGGAGGTCAATAACTAGATTAATTAAATATCCAGATCAGCGTACTTGGCGTTGTTTGTAATATAAAACTTTCTGGCCGGAACGTCCGTGCCCATCAGCATGTCAAAGATTGAATCGGCTTCAATGGCGTCTTCAATGGTAACTTTTTTGAGAACACGATTTTTAACGGACATAGTCGTCTCGGCCAACTCCTCGGAATTCATTTCCCCGAGACCTTTGTATCGCTGAATTCGCCATTTGGTTTCAGGTTTTTTGGCAGCGGCGTTCTTATCGCCAGCTTCATCGCCGAGCTCCTCGGCTGGGGCGGAATTTGCGTCAGTTTCTTCGTCAAGAATTTCTGCGTTTTTGCCAATCAGTTTATTTTTTTCTTCGTCACTAAAGGCATAGTGAATTTCTTTTCCGCGAGATATTTTATAAAGTGGTGGTTGAGCGATATACAAATAACCACCATCTATTATCGGTTTGAAATATCTATAAAACAAAGTTAAAAGTAGCGTTCTAATGTGCGCACCGTCCACGTCGGCATCGGTGGCAATGATAATTTTGTGATAGCGTAATTTGGCCAAATCAAAAGTGTCTCCGATAGCCGTACCCATGGCCACGACCAGATTCTTTATCTGCTCCGAGGTCAGCATGCGATCCAGACGAGCTCTTTCAACATTCAAAATCTTTCCACGCAGAGGTAGAACCGCCTGAGTTCGCCGATCTCTTCCGGTCTTGGCCGTACCGCCGGCTGAATCTCCCTCAACGATAAACAACTCTGATTCTTCGGCAGATTTCGTCTGACAATCAGCCAGCTTGCCCGGCAAAGTCATGCCCTCAAGAGCGCCTTTTCTCAAAACGGAATCTTTGGCCGCCTTGGCCGCTTTTCTGGCTCTTAAGGCCAAAACAACCTTATTGATGATTGAACGCGCGTCGTCCGGATGTTCTTCCAGAAAGGCGTTAAAGGCGTCGCTGAAAACGGCCTCAACTGCGCCACGAGCTTCGGTTGAACCAAGCTTAGACTTTGTCTGACCTTCAAACTGAATATCGGCCATTTTCACAGAAACCACCGCGGTTATACCTTCCAAAGCGTCATCGCCGGTAAATCCGCCATCAGCTTCTTTGATTAAATTATTTTTCTTGCCGTAATTGTTCAAGCTTCTTGTCAAAGCGGTTTTGAATCCGGTCAAGTGCGTGCCACCTTCGCTGTTGTAGATATTGTTGGCGAAAGCCGTTAAACGAGGAGAAATGTCATCAACGTATTGAAGAGCGACTTCTACTTCAACTTTGGAGTCGGCATCGGCTTTGTCCACGTAAAAAATATTTCTGTGAACCGGTTTCAGGAATTTGTTTTTAAAACTTACCAGCGAAGCCAGGCCTCCTTCAAAATAAAAAGTCTTTGATAAAACAGGAGCGTCTGTTTCGGTTACATAAAGAACCTCGTCTAAATTAATTTTATCCTTATGCTCTTTAGCATCAATAACCGTGATGCGCAGCCCCTTAACCAAATAGGCTTGCAAACGCAAGTGCTCAATGATTTTCTTGAAATCAAATTCCGTCGTCTCAAAAATAGAGGCATCTGGTTTAAAAGTAATGACCGTACCGGTGTAATCTGTCTTGCCGATTTCTTTCACCGCCGCTTTCCTTTTGCCGATATGATATTCCTGAAAATATTTTTTCCCGTCGCGGTGAACTTCGGCGATTAGGTGTTCGGAAAGAGCGTTAACCACGGACGCACCAACGCCGTGCAATCCGCCGGAAACTTTGTAGCCGCTATCTTCTCCGCCGAATTTTCCGCCGGCGTGCAAAGTTGTCATGACAGTTTCTAAGGCAGAAACTTTAGTTTGTTTATGCTTGTCAACCGGAATTCCTCGACCGTTGTCGGCTACTCGAACGTAGCCATTCGGGAGCAGGGCGACTTCAATATGATCGGCGAACCCGCCCATGGCTTCATCGCGCGAGTTGTCAAAAATCTCCGTTACCAGGTGCTGAAGACCTTCTGGTCCAGTGGTACCAATATACATTCCTGGACGCTTCCTGACCGGTTCCAGGCCCTCTAAAACGACAATCTCATCGGCATTATAGAGATGTCCATTTCCCTTCTTTTTTAGGCCATTTTTAGCCCCATTTTTTGGGGCTTTTTCGGACTTTTGGGGCTGTTCTTTTTTAGTCATATTTACCCTTATATTTTACCAAAATATAAGTTATTCACAAGGTATAAAAACCACCCAAATAGTGCGAAAACTAAGGGTGGTTTGGGATTCTTAATTTGGAAAAATGGCCAATCTGCGCCAAAATTTCAGAAAGTTTTTGGTGCTGATAGGCGCGGCTTTTAATTCCGTCCCGTCGCGGGAATCTGGATCGTGATAGTAGAGAGATTCCGTGGTTTGATCATAACCAATAATCAGTATCAGGTGTGAGTGTTTGTTCCCATTAAACTTTGGCGAAACAGAAACGATAACCGGCAGACCCGACGAAAGTTTTGAGAGTATCTTCTGCAAGCCGATTTTTGAAAAATTCTCGTCATCTTTTCCGCGCATTCTGGTTATTCCAAAAACTTCATCAATCTGAACGCTGGTGCTGACGAATTCTTGCGGATAAGCCAAAACGCCGTGGTTTCTTAAAATCCTAACCAGAGATTCGTGCCTCCAACCTTTTTCGGTAAAACCGCCGATGGCCTGCCCTTCTCGCAAAAGAAAAGACATGTCCGGAGATTCCCCGTTCAAGAATGCCAAAACCATCTTCACCGTAGCGATACCACAAGCAGAATCGTGCCACTCTTTCGGCACCGAATCAGAGTTCTGAGAGAAATAAGGAACATTCAAAACAGATTTCATTTTCTTTCCTTTCTTTTGTTCCATATTTCTTGTATCAGAGTTAGGTAATTTCTTGATAAAGAAAGTTTAAAACTATCTCACCTCCCAGCCCCTAGTTGCTAAATCGTCGGTGATAGCTTTCATGATTTCATTTATTTCAGCATCAGTCAGGGTTTTTTGACCGGATTGGAAAACTAATCTGTAAGCGTAAGAAGTTCTGCCAGATTTTTTGTAGACATCAAACAATCTGCTGGTAACGAGCAAATCGCTAGAGTGTTTTTTTATGACCTCCAGTAATTTTGATGCCTCAACTTCGTCCGGTAGCCAAACGGCAATGTCTCTCAAAACAAATGGGAACGCAGAAATCGGCTGGTAGCGCGCGGACACGACTTCCGACAACTTAAACAATTCTTTCGGCACCGGCAGAGCGTCATATAATTTATCTAAATCTATTTCAATTCCGGTGTCGGAATTAGAAATTTCCACGCCGATTTTTGTTCCAAAGGCTTGTTCCAGGGCTTTCACGGCCGATCGCAAACTTTCCGCCGAGGTAAGTTTTTTGAAGCCGGTTTTGTTTATTACACCGATAGATAAAGCAAGTTTTTCCCCGTCTTTCTTGAAAATCTTGCCAATTTCAAAAAGTTTAACTTGATCTAAACCGAGCAAATCAACATTTCTAAGATTTTTCTCTAAGGAACCGGCCATGCCTGATCGTAAATCGGCGCGGAGGAAAGCTTTGTCGTCCGCCAACGGCTTCTCCGGAGAAATCTCGCCGGAATTAACAAAGGTATAAGTGATTATTTCCGAAAAGCCCAAATCAACCAAAGTTTTTCTGATTAAATTATTATAGGAATAAACTTTCGGTATTCTTGGTTGAAAATCGTCAGATGGAATTTCAAGATCGCGGATTTTTTCATAACCGAGAATCCGCCCAATTTCCTCAATAAGTTCAATGCCACTGCTCAAATCGATTCCCTTTCTGTTACCGATGTCCAAGCGTCTTTCTGGAACAGAGACGACGAAGCGGGTTTTATCTTTTATAACACGGGCAAAACGTGGGTTTTTTGAAAAAGTTGGATGACCGGATAATGAATGAATTTCAACTCCGCTTTCGTTATATCGGCTAGCGTCAACAATCTTGTCTTCTCCAAGATAAATTCCAACGTGATCAACGCCGCCGATGATTTTCGTACCCGGCAAAAACTCCGAGGTTTTTTCGTGGATTTTTATTTCCAATTTTCCCGTATTGCAAAAAACCAAGTCGCCAGGCTCCAATTCTTCTTTTTTGATTTCTTCACCAAAAGCAAACTGGTCGGCGGAAATCCTCGGCAAAGCCAAACCGGCGGCGTTAGCAAAAACATAAGCCACGAAAGACGAGCAGTCAAAACTCTCTGGCGAGTCAAATCTAACGCTGGCGCCGTACTTATATTTCTTGCCGATGTATTTTTGAGCTTCTTCCGCAACGGCTAATCTGGGACGAACGATCTGATATTCAAAATCTAGTCTTCGCAAAACCTTGCGGATTTTTCTGTCACTTAATTTTACGCCAAGTAGTCTTGAGGCTTCGGTCGAAGAAACGCCAGTTAAATATTTCCTGACCGGGCGTGGATAAAAATCAACCGAATCGTGGACAATAGTCTTGTCCGATGAGGCATATTTAAGTATTAAATCCGTAGCCAACTCAACCGCCTTTTCGGCCAAAACCGGTGAAATCTCGTTCTCAAAACGCTTGGATGATTCGGTCGCGACACCGCTTCTTCTTGAAGTTTTCCTTACGCTGACTGGATCAAAATTGGCCGCCTCAAGCACAATATTTTTGGTGCTGGCATCAATTTCGGCTTTTTTACCGCCCTTAATTCCAGCCATAGCCAAGGCGTCTCGGCCATCGGCAATAACAAAATCCGCGGCGGTTAAAATTACTTCCTGTTTGTCCAAGGTTGTAATTTGTTCGCCGTCTTTAGCGCTCCGAACAAAAATCGTCTCGCCGGAGAGCTTATCGGCGTCAAAGGCATGCATTGGTTGCCCCATTTCAAACATTACGATATTGGTGATATCCACCAAATTGGTTATGGATTTCTGACCCAAAGATTTCAACTTGTCCTTGATTTCCTGCGGCGAATCTTTTATTTCAATATTATCAATCTGCCGAGCGATATATCTTTTGCAGAAATTATCCGAAACTTGAACTTTTATCGTCCCCTTTTGGGTCGCGGCCGGTTTTTCCAAATCGGCCAGTTTATCCAAAAATTTTCTGCCGGTTATAGCTGAGATTTCTTTGGCCACGCCATAGTGACACAAGGAGTCGTGCGCGCGGTTCGGCAGAACATCAATATTCATAACAGAATCACCGTCAATTTTTTCAATACCCTCAACTTCGTATGACCGCCTGTTCAAAAGATCCGCCAATTTTTCCGGTTTTGGCAATCTCCTGAAATATTCTTTTAGCCAGTTGTAGGAAACGAGCATAACGATAGTTTAAAATTGATTGATTAAACGCAAATCACCATTGTAAAGTCCGCGAATATCGTCTATCCCGTATTTAATCATGGCCAGGCGGTCCAATCCGGCACCGAAAGCAAAACCACTGTATTTTTTCGGATCAATGCCGACATTATTCAAAACGTTTGGATGAACCATGCCGGCCCCCAAGACTTCCACCCATTCGCCGTTTTTTCGGCGCATATCAATTTCAATACCTGGCTCAACGAACGGAAAATATCCGGGGCGAAATCTTATTTCGGTATTTTCTCCGAAAAGTTTTTTCAAGAAATTATTAAGGGCAAATTTTAGATGTCCCATGTTAATGTTCTCCCCGACTACGAGTCCTTCAATTTGATGAAACTGCGCCTCATGAGTTCGGTCTGTCGCTTCATAACGATAAACTTTGCCTGGAATAACAATTTTGAACGGCGGCTTATTTTTCTCCATATAGCGGACCTGGGCGCATGAAGTGTGGGTCCGCAATAAACTGGCCGGATTTGTGGCTAGCCAAAAAGTATCTTGCATGTCTCGAGCTGGATGATCTTTGGGGACGTTCAAGGCATCAAAATTGTGATATTCGTCTTCAATTTCATTGCTGGATACGACCTCAAAACCAATGTCGGTAAAGACTTTGACGATATCGTCGGCGATTTGATTTATTATGTGAACATGCCCCTTTTCCTCATTCATGGGAGCAATTCTAGCGTAAAAATTAAGTTAAATCTAGACTTTAAAAAGGTTTCGACTTCTAGACTTAGAAACGAAGAACGGAAAAAATGTCTGAGTCTAATATAACGATTTGATCTTTTGAATCAATTCTAAACTCTAGATTTTCACCCAGATATACGGGCTGAATATTTCTTTCGGAACGGTCGTCAATTTCCACGGCAAATAATCCTCCAGAAGTCAGGGCAACTAAAACATCATCTCGTCCAGGCAAAAAATCAAAGGAAATTATTGGTTCATCGAGAGAAACCGTTATGACTTCACGGCACTTCGTGAAATCAAGACAGTAATAATAAGGCGCGACACTGTCTTCGGAAACCCAGTGAACCAGAACCTTCCCATCCGATAGCCAAAGAACCGAATCGCCCCTAATTATCAAATTCTCCAAAGCGTCAGGGTCGGAAACTCCAAGTTCTGAGAAATATTTCGGAATAGATTTTATATTGGTTGTCGTAGAAACCGCGTTTTTGGCGGATGCGATTGTCTTTTGTTCGGGCGTCGTCGTAGCTTCTTTAAAAAGTTTCTGCAAATTTAGATATTCCGGATTTGTTGGAATACCGTTTTGAATTGAGACAAAAGTCTGCGGCGTTGTCGTGCCCATTCCGTTTTTATCGGTAAAAGGATAAATTTCGGCGCTAGCGATTTCTGTCGGCAACATCAAAACTCGGGCTTCCGTTACAACGCCCGGATAAACAGCCAGAGTTTTCTCCCAAGAATGCATCCCGTCTTTAACGACAGTAACTTTATATTCCCTCTCTGGCTTCAAATCCTGAATCAGAGTATTTCTCAACAACAGACCACTTTTTTCAACATATTTGCCATCTAAATATATCTGCGTTCCGACAACATCAGAATGAAGATAAATTCCGCCCATTTTTACCAAAGTAAAAATGTCTTCCAGCTGTTCAAGCCGATATCCCAAAGATCGGGCCAAAATTACCGGCGCCAGCAAGATAAAAACCAGCAAAAGAATGAGAAAGACGCGTCTTCGGGTTTTTCTGGATAATGGAATCATGAAAGTTCTTTACGATGTTTCGGCGTAACCCAAAACTTTCCAAAATAGGCGCCAATCATAAGCCGAGTTTGCGAATCCAGCCCGGGGATAGATCCGAAAATAATGATTGAAAAAGGGATAAGCGCCCATTGCAGAATCATGGCCGTCCAGCGTCTTTTTCTTTTGCCGTATGTCGGCGGCAAAGGCGGAATCAAACTGACGGCGATGACGGCCGACAAAACCAGACCAACCATGGCCAAAAACATCAGACCACGAGTAACTTTTGGCAGATTATAAGACAAAACAGTCGTCCGGAATTCATCGCCGCCTAAAATTATCGGCAACCATCCGAGAAATAAAATCAGGAGTGGATTTGTCGCCAGTGACCAGAATCCTGTAATTTGGATTTGTAAGTGTTGGAGTTTCTTTATTAAAGGAATCTTTTTGTTTTTAATAAAACCAAATAAAAGATAAGGAATATTTTCCACGCCCCACATCCAGCGACGATGCTGTTTATAGACATTCTTAAAAGTTTGCCAGATTGTCGGCGCCAAATTAGCATCCATAGAAACCGGATAAGCGATCGGCACCACTGAATAATCTCCGTCATGAGCCAAAAACAAATTCCAAAAAATTCTAGAGTCATCAGAGATCATGTTTCTCTGCCAATAATTCACTTCATACAAAGTTTTAAAAGGAACGGCGTGTGAAGAAAAAGTCACTAATTTTTCCGGTCTTTCCTGCTGAATCATCTGCCAAAAAGTGCTGGACATAGCGGCGATTCGCGACAAAAATGGTGCCTCCCAGATATTATTGTTATACAAAGGAACCGGCTGAAAAGATTTTTTTAACGGTTCGGGTTCAGTTAGAAAATGCCAAGTCAAACAAGCAAAATACTGCGGACCAACGACCGTATCAACATCAAAAGCCGAGACGATAACATCCTCGTATTTCCAATTGTTGGCGTTAATAATCTTTAATCTGGCTTCCTCGGCGGCGTAACTAATGTTAGGGCCCTTGCCGGAAATTTCGCCGGGCAAATCTTTCGGATGAATGGTAATTAAAATTTCCCCGATTTGACCTTGATATTTTGACTTTAATCTTTTGGCAATTTCTTGAGCTTTTTCACCAGCGCGTTCCTCGGTTGCCAAAACGACGTGCAGGTTTTCTTTGCGATATTGAGAATTAACAATCGCCCTCAACGAAGTTTCAACAACAGATTCTTCTTCATCATAAAAAGGCAGAAGAACCAGATGTTGCAAGTGCTCATATCTGAACTTGGCTAATTCCGCGTACCAATCTTGGGCCAGATTGTGTTTCATGCGGCGCCAATTGTGATATTGATGAAAACCTAAATTAATTGTTTTTAACAGCCAATACAAGTCAAAAGCGATAATAAAAATCGCTGCGACTACCGGTTTATAAATAGAGATCAAGACAATGCCGATTAAAGTCCCCCAAGAAAGAACTCCGGGGAAGATTTCCAGAAGACGATAAAGAGCGCGGTCTTTCCCTTTTAAATCCCGAGCGTGCGCCACATGAAAATAAGGTGTATCTTTATAGTTTGCATCCATGTTATCGGGAGCCACCTGTCGGGCTTGAACCGACGACCTACGGTTTACAAAACCGTTGCTCTACCAACTGAGCTAAGGTGGCAATTATTTATCTATTCGTCGCGCTATTTATTTATCGCCCTCTTCCCCCTCTTTCTTGCCTGCGACTTGTTGCCAGTATATCGAAATTGAACCCTTTTTTCCAATATCCTTTCGGCCACGAAGCTTGAGAAAATATCTATCTACTTTTGACGAAATTTTGCGCCAAATTGCGTGTAATTTTTCATTAAACGAATGAGTCAACCCGCCCAAAAAAAGTTTCAATCGGTGCGCCAGAGAAAGAAAGAAATGAACGAAAGTAGACGCCGCCCTAACGAGAACTTTGTCCGACTTTTCACGAATAGACACGGAAAAAACCGGCTTAGCGGATTTAATTTCGTAAACCCGATAAGAAACCATGATAGCCATCAGGACAAAAGACATCGCGCAAAACCAGATTAGAGTCAACATAATATTTATCTAAAATTATCCTTTCGCGGAAAAACGCGCCACTCGGCCGATTTCAATCTTTTCCCCGAATTTTTGGATGGCTCCGTCAATCAGCATTTTGATCGTAACTTCCGGATTTTTGATGTGTGGCTGATTAATCAGAGTTTTTTCGGCAAAATAGGCGTCAAGTTTTCCCTTGATAATTTTCTCTTTAATATCAGCGGGCTTGTTACCGGCTTCTTTTTCAAAAATTTCGCGGGCCTTGGTTGTGGCGTCCTCGTCAATATCCTCTGGCTTGACGAACTCGGGAGCGGTAGCGGCAACTTGCATGGCGATTTCACGAGTCAAATTCTGAAATTCTTCGTTCTTGGCGACGAAATCAGTTTCACAAAGCAATTCCACCATGGCGCCAACGGTGCCACCGGCGTGAATATAAGAAGCGACGGTTCCGGCACCCAGAGTTCTTTCCGCTTTCTTTGAAGCGGTAATGGCACTTTGCTTTCGCAAAAGAATTTTTGCTTTTTCAATATCGCCAGCGGATTCTTCCAGGGCTTTTTTGCACTGCATCACCGAAACTTTCGTTTCGTCTCTTAAAGCTTTTATTTGTTCAGTTGTAATGACCATATCAAATTTTAATTAACCGCTAAAAATCTACTTCGGATTCGGCTTGGCGGATTTTTGATCTTTGTTATCTTTGTAAGAATTGGCGATTTCGGCGGTGAAGTATGAAATGCTTTTTACCGAAGAATCGTTGGCCGGAATCGGATACTTTATGGTGGTAATGTCACAATCCGTGCTACACAAACCGATAATCGGAACGCCGGTCTTTAAAGCTTCGTCACGCGCGTTTTTCTCTTTATCGGTGTCAACAATAAAAATCGCTCCCGGTTTTTTCGTCATGTTGACGATCCCGCCGAAAGCTTCTTCCAATTTCACTATCTCGCGATCAATTAGCAATCTCTCCTTTTTGGTGTATTTGCCGAGAAGGCCCTTGTCTCTCTGATCAGTCAATTCTATCAAACGATTAATTCGCTTCCTGATCTGTTCAAAATTGGTCAGAGTTCCGCCAATCCAGCGACCAGCCACGAAAGGCATTTCAATTTTTTCGGCGATGTCGCGAATAAGGCCGCGGGCTTCTGGTTTGCCGGCGACAAGCAATAGTTGCTTCCCTTCTTTGGCAACTTTGGCGATAAATTCTTTGGCTTCTTCTAATTTCTTGGCGATTTTCTCCAAATCAAAAATCTCCGTGCCGCTTTTCTTGCCCAGAATGTAAGGCATGGTTGAAGGGTGGCGACGGGATTTGGCATAGCCGAAATGCGCCCCAACCTCAAACATCTCTTTGATTAAATCTCTTTTTGGCTCTCTTCCGAAAAACATGTAGGAATGAGTTTAGCAGATAAGCTTCGCGATAGCAAGCTACTCGGATTTGGCGGATTTTGCTTGAAAAATCTCTATTATTTCATCAAGAAAACCGTCCATAATCTTGGGTAAATTATGAAAAGATTCATTCAAACGATGATCGGTGATCCGATCTTGAGGAAAATTATACGTTCTAATTTTCTCGGAACGGTCGCTGGTGCCGATTTGACTTTTACGCTCGGCGCCGAATTTCTTGTCTTCTTCCTCCCTTTTCATCTCGGCCAATTTGGCGGTTAAAATACTGATAGCGGTTTCCTTGTTTTTAAGCTGGCTTCTCTGTGAAGTAGAGCGAACGGCCAAGCCGGTTGGTTTGTGAATAACCCGGACAGCCGTTTCAACTTTGTTGACATTTTGCCCACCCTTGCCGCCGGCACGCGAAGTTTCAAATTCCAACTCGGCTGGACTTAAAACGAAACGATCGTTTTTTCGGATCGGCAAAATAGCCACCGACGCGGTGGAAGTATGAACTCGACCGAGCTTTTCGGTTATGGGAACTCTCTGAACCCGATGAACACCGGTTTCTTGCATCATCTTTTTATAAATATCCCGCCCATGCATTTCAAAAACGACTTCTTTGTAACCGCCGGCATCATTTTCAGATTCGGAAATCCTTTCAACTTGCCAGGCGTTGCGCTCGGCAAAACGGATATACATGTTGGCCAATTCCGCCGCGAAAAGAGAGGCTTCGTCACCACCGGCGCCAGCCCGGATTTCTAGCAAAATTTCGTTCGGAAATTCTATTTCTTCTTTTTCCGATTCCAAAATTTCGTCAATTTGTTTTTTAACTTCAGCCAATTGCAGGTCAAATTCTTTCGCTTCCTCCAAAGCCAGCGTTCGCATCTCGGCGTCGTTTTCCGACAAGGCAAGAGCCTCATTTTTCTTGCTCAAAATCCGCTCGTATTCTTCAGCGAGAAATTTGGTACGCGGGTTCTTTTTGTATTCAGTTAGGTCCATGTCCATCTAATTATACAAGACAAAGAAAAGTTAGAAATGCTTTTATTCGATCCAGTCCTCGGGGATATTTTTGTAAAGGTCTAAAGACCTGTGACAAAAATACCCCCTGCGGAGGATCTCAAAAAACATTTCTAACTTTTCTTTGACTTCGTAGACTTAGAAGCGCGAGCGCGGAATTTCTCAACACGACCGGCGGTATCAACGATATTTTCTCGGCCAGTATAAAAAGGATGCGAAGCGCTGGAGATTTCCACATGCACGACTGGATATTCTTTTCCGTCGGCCCATTTGTCAGTCTTTTCCGAGGAGATTGTTGATGGAATTAAAAAACGCTCGCCGCTTGAATCGTCAACAAAGATTACATCCCTATGATTTTTCGGATGAATGTCTTTTTTCATTGCCGATGAACTATATCAGAATAAGAACGGATTTGCAATTACCAAAAACTCACCCCATCAGCTCTCCAATTTATCTATGGTTATCTGAATATTAATGGCTTTTTGCATAACACTCGTGCCATAGTCATGAATTGAGCAAGAGCCGTAGTAACGACAAGCGGCCCGATATTCCGCCGAATAAGTTTGCAAAGCCGCGCCCAGATCTTGTAAGAAAACCGCCGTGGCCATAACTGCGTCTTGAGCGTTCCACGGATTAGCCACTTTTATACCAAGATAACTTCTAACCCTGGCTTCCACCAGCATCCAAGTGTTCGGAATAAATTGAGTGTAGCCCATGGCCCCGCCGTAACCATATGGTTTACCGTTATAATAAGCCACGCAAGAAATTGGCGTTGATTTCCAATCTCTTCCTAAAGAATCAGTGATTTCAACAAAATTATCAAAGTTGCCGGGAACCATGTTTCTGATAGATTTTTCGCCGGAGTTAATATAAATCCCGTCGCCGGTTTCTCCGTTTAGCAAGTAACATCCGCCGACATTTCTACCAAAACCAGACTCTTGTTGCATAATGGCCATGATAAACGCGGTTCGAACTCCAGTTTTTCCGGAAGCGGCCTTGGCATAATCGTAAGCCTCACCGAAAGAAATAGATCTGGCTTCAACGCCGGAACCTTCAAAACGAATGAGCTGGGAACGAATCTTGGCAATTTCTATTTCTTTAGCGGTTAAAAAGTCCTGATAAGTCGCTTCGGATTGTTTGCTGATATTGAGTAGAGTATTTTTCTCTTGCTTTTTTGAATCAATCACCTGTTTCTCTGTCTGAATAACATATTTAGCGTCTAACTCTTTCGCCTGCTGGGCCGTCAGTTGTTCTTTTTCCGCCATGGTCTGTTCAGTAATTTCCTGAACTTGGTGATAAAGATTCTGTAATTGTTTATTGACACTTGAATGAGAATCAATCTCTGAAAAGAAATCAGAAAGATTGTCGCTAACTAACAAAACTTCCGGCAACGAAACGCTGTCGGTTTCCTTTTTCCGGCGAAGAAGTTCGGCCAAGATAACCTTGCTGTCGGCCATTTCTTCTTCCAGCTCTTCAATAGTCTGCTTTTTCAAAGAGATAACCCCACTAAGTCTTTCTATTTCCAAATTCTTTTTCTTTATATTCAATTCGGCCTGATAAATTTGGCTGGATAAAATATTTATATCACCCTGAATTGAAGCCGACTGACTTTTTTGCTGGGCTAAAGTTTCCTCAAGCTTGGCTTTCTCTTCTTCAAGGCGGTCAAGCTCCTCTTGCAACTCGGCTCGTTCTCTTTGTTCACTCTTACTCAACGTTGCAGCCAAGAGAAAGTTTTGATCGGGCGGCCAGACTAAAACAGTCAGCACCAAAACGACTATCAATCTGGCCAGAATTTTCTTATTTAAAAAACAAAACGGTGCCATAAAGCACCATCATTATAACATTCTCTTTGAAAAGATTTTGGAGCGGGCGATTAAGCGCTCTTTTCGGGCTTATTTTTAGCCGGAGCCTCGGTCGGAGCTTTGGCCGGAGCTTCTGCCGCGGCTTCACCTTCTTCTTCTTTCTTGCCCTTAGCCTCAACTTCAATAGATTCCAAGTCAATCGGTTCCGGAGTTTCAATAACCTCCTCCTTGGCTTCCTGGACAAGGGCCACGACTTCCGAAGCGTCAATATCAAGTTCCACGCCCTCTGGCAGTTTTATATCACCAGCTTTTATTTTTGAAGAGAAATCAACCAGCGAACTGATATCTACATCTATGTGAGCCGGCAAATCTTTAGGCAACGCCTTAATATCAAGCTCGTGAATGACTTTGACCAAGATACCGCCCAGGTTTTTTTCTGCGGCAGATTCTCCGATGAAATGCAATGGAATAGAAACTTCAATCTTTTTACCTTTCTCAATTATGTAAAAATCGGCGTGAATCGGGCGGCCTGAAATAGCGTCAAACTGAACATCGTGAATAAGCGCTTCGTGCTCATCTGAATCAAGTTTCAGTTTGATGATGGCTGATTCACCAGCGGTTTCATACAAACTGGCGAAACTTCCTTCTTTTACTTTTATAGGGGTAGCCTTCTCTTTGGGACCGTAAAAAATCGCCGGAATAAAGCCCTTTTTTCTTAGGGCGACGCCATTTTCCTTGTTATTTCTCTTTTCTACCGGCAATTCAATCATGAACCAGAATTATACATGGATACGCTGAAATAGCAATATCCGGAAAAGAGAAAATTAATCAGAATACTCTAGACTAATATCGTAATCGCCGGCATCTGCCAAAGTATTTAATTGCAGGCGCTTTTTGAATTCAATTCGAGCGGCTTCAACATTTTCCGGCTTTCCTTTCCAAATCTGCATGGCCGGACCCTGTAGCGCTCTGGCATAAGAGAAAGCAATTTCAAACGGCAAAGATCTCTTTTCAGCAATGGCATCAAGGTGAGCCGATGCCTCAATCGGCGTTTGTCCGCCGGATAGAAACACAACTCCACCGATGTTTTTTGGAACAGTCTGAAGCAAGACACGGACCGTGGCTTCAGCAATTTCTTCGGGTGAAGCTTCGTCCGGATTTTCATCGCCCTGAATTACCATGCTGGTTTTCAGAATCAGCCCCGGGACATGCACTTTGTGCTCTTGAACTTTTTCAAAAACTTTTTTGAGCACAATCGTGGTAGTTTCCTCGGCTTTAGCAATTGAGTGTGGACCATTTAACAAAACCTCTGGCTCTAAAATCGGCACAAGGCCGGCTTCTTGGCAGATTCGTGCGTAACGGCCGAGAGCATCGGCATTGGCTTCTATGGCTTGTGGCGTCGGTAAATTATTTTTCTCATCAATAATAATAACCGCCCGCCATTTCACAAAAGTCGCACCATTTTCCGCATATTTTTTCACTCTCTCCGGTAAGTCGTCCAGGCCAACAGTCAATTTTTCTCCGGGAAAGCCGGGAAAATCTTTGGCACCAAGATCAATTTTGATTCCCGGCAAAATATTTTTCTCGGACAGAAATTGCGGATAAGGAGCGTCGGAATCTGATTTCTGCCAAAAAGTTTCGTCAAACAAAATCACGCCGCTGATGTATTTTTCAAGGCCCGGCAAACCAAGAAACAATTCCCGATAAAGCCGTCGGTTCTCTTGAGTATTGGCAACTTCAATGTCAGCCAATCTTTTGCCAGCGGTTTCGTTTGATTCGTCGGCCGCCAGAATTCCCTTGTCTTTTGCCATTAAACAGCTGGCTGTTTGTTCTAAGTATTTTTTATCCAGATTTTTCATACTTTCATTATAACAGAAATGAATTTTTTCATGTTAAAATACTTTCATGGATAAAAAAGGGCAAATAGACTTTTTGGGGGTTGGAGACGTCGTCATTGATACTTTTATTGAATTAATTGACGCCTGGATTGAAAACGACAATCCAGAGAAATCAAAAGAATTGTGTATGCATTTCGGCGGCAAGACGCCTTATGAAAGCGAGGTAACGACGCCGGCCGCTGGCAACGCGTCAAATGCGGCTCACGCGGCGATGAAACTTGGGTTGAGGGCTGGGATTGTCACGAATATCGGGGATGATTTCAATGGTTCGCAGATTTTGCTCTCTTTGAAAGAAAGCGGCATAGACACAAGATATGTGACCATTCACAGAGATCATAAATCAAATCACAATTACATCTTGCGCTATCGCGAAGAGAGAACCATCCTTATTCATCACAACGAATATGATTATAAATTTCCGGATGTAGATCCCGGACCAAAATGGATGTATTTGAGTTCATTGGGAGATAATTCCCTAAAACATCACGCCGAAATTGCTCGATATTTAAAAAAACATCCGGAGACAAAGCTGGCTTTTCAACCGGGAACTTTCCAGATTAAACTTGGCAAAAACAAATTAAAAGATTTATATAAAGTCTCGAAATTGTTTTTCTGCAACAAAGAAGAGGCTCAATCCGTTTTAGAAACAAAAGAAGCCAATATTAAGAAATTGCTGTCGGGAATTTATGAGCTTGGTCCGAAAATTGTGGTTATTACCGATGGGCCAAATGGCGCGTATGTTTTTGATGGGAAAAAGTATCTGCACGGCAAAATGTATCCAGATCCAAAACCACCAGTTAGCCGAACTGGAGCCGGAGACGCGTTTTCAAGTACTTTTACTGTCGCATTGGCGCTAGGAAAAACTTTGGAGGAAGCTCTGATGTGGGGACCGATCAATTCTATGAGCGTTGTTCAGCATATTGGTGCGCAGGCCGGGCATTTAACCCGAAAAGAAATTGAGGAATATTTAAAAAAGGCGCCGAAATACTACCAACCGGAAGAGATCTAGTTTTTCCTGCCCAAAACTTTTTTTACAGCTTCTAAAATTCCGTTTTCATCCAAACCATATTCGGTTAGAAGTTCTTCCCCTTCGCCGGATTGGCCGTATTGATCTTTAACTCCAACAAATTCCATCGGGATAGGATTATTTTTCGCTAAAACTTCCGAAACAGCCGAACCAAGTCCACCAATTATTTGATGTTCTTCAACGGTAACGATAGCGCCAGATCTTTTCGCTAAATCAACAATTGCCTCTTCATCAATCGGCTTGATTGTATGAATATTTAGAACCTCTACCCTCGTGCCATTTTCCTCAAGCTCGCTGGCAACCTTTAAAACTTTATGCAATAAAATTCCAGTGGAAATTATGCCGACGTCTAGAGCGCTACTTTTACCTCCGTTGCTATTTTCAGATTCAAAAACCTTTACAGCTTTACCGATTTTAAATGGAGTATCTACCGTCGTGATTTGAGCTGTTTTTTCTCGACATAATCGAATATAAGTCGGTTTATTGTTGGAAATACAAGCCACCGTCGCCTTTTTGGCTTCTTCATAATCGCAAGGACAAAGAACAACCATGTTTGGCAAAACCCGCGTCAGGGCCAAATCTTCAAGCGCCTGATGAGTTCCGCCGTCGGGCCCGGTCAACAAACCCGCGTGCGAACCGATAATTTTTACTGGTTGGTTGTTATAACAAATTGTCGTTCTAATTTGCTCCCAATTTCGGCCAGGAGAAAACATGGCGTAGCTTGTGGCGAAAGGAATCTTGCCCATAGCCGCCAAACCAGACGCCACCGAAGCCAGATTTTGTTCGGCGATACCAACCTCAAAAAACCTATTCGGAAAAGCTTCGGCAAATTTGTTGGCCCGAGTTGATTCTGAAAGATCAGCGGTCAAAACGACAATTCGAGGATCGTCTTTGCCGGCCTCAACGACACCGTCGCCGAAACCATCGCGATTAGCTTTCACCGGCGAATTCGGTTCAAAAATATTTGGATTTAATTTGGCTGTTTTGTTAATCATGTTTCTACTTTTCGCGGGTTAATTCAATTGATCGCAGGTAATCTTACCACCAAGAGTTCGCAATTCTTTAAGTGCTTTTTCGGCCTCTTTTGGATTTGGCGATTTGCCGTGCCACTCCGGTCGACGTTCAAAATCTTCTATTCCCTTGCCCGGAATAGTATTGGCGATAATCACCGAGGGTTTATCAAAAACGGACTTAGCTTGACCGATAGAGTCATCAATCATTTCGAAATTATGTCCATCAATTTCCTGAACATGCCAATTAAAACTCTCAAATTTTTCCGGCAAGTCATTCAACGGCATCACGTCTTCAGTGTAACCATCAATTTGAATATTGTTACGATCCACTATTAAAATTAAATTTTGCAAACGATATTTTGCTGCCATCATGAGAGCTTCCCAGTTTTGACCTTCATCTAATTCGCCGTCGCCGACGATACAATAAACAAATCGAGGCGTAGTTTTTCCGGAATCAATGCGCATAGCCAGAGCCATGCCAATTGCCTGCGAAATTCCCGAGCCCAGTGGACCAGAAGTTGTTTCAATTCCCGGCAAAGTTCCGCGATGTGGATGACCTTGCAGACGACTGCCAAGTTTTCGTAAAGTCTGCAATTCTTCAACACCAAAATAACCGGCGTGCGCCATGGCGGCATAAAGTCCAGGGCAAGTGTGCCCGTTAGACAGCACCAGCATGTCGCGTTTCTCCCAAAATGGTCTTTGCGGATCATGCTTCATTCCGTAAAAATAGAGATAAGTAAAAATATCAGCCAAACCAAGCGAACCGGCTGTGTGGCCAGACTTGGCTTCGGTCAAAGATTCAATTATTGATTTGCGGATTTCGTTGGCTTTTTGCTGTAATTCGCAAACTTTTTCGTCGCTGATGTTACCCATATCTGAGAGGAATTATAACATAAAGTTTAAAAGCAAATAAAAACATTTTTGAGATCCTCCGCAGACTCATTTTAGTCAAGTGCAACTTGACGAAAATGATGCCGAGGACTGGATTGAACAAAAGTGTTTTTATTTGCGTTGAAGTGTTTTTATTTGCTTCTGACTAAGTTCTTTAATTCATCAATCGTCTTTTTAGGATTATCCGATTCAAAAATCAATGATCCGGAAGCCAATTTCGTGGCCCCCGCGGCGACCAATTGGAGAGCCGTTTCAAAACTCACTCCGCCGTCAACGCTAATCGGCAAATTTGGTTTCTGCGCTCGAAGTTGGCGAATTTTATCTAAAACTTTTGGCTCAAAATCTTGCCCCTGAAAACCAATTTTATTTATTCCCATAAACTGCACGCCATCTAAATCATCCAAATACGGCGTCAATTTCTCCAAAGAAGTTTCCGGCACTAAAGCCAAATAAAGTTCCACATCAAAATCCTCTCTTAATTTCAAAAATTCGGCCCGGCCATCTTCTTTCAACGCCTCAACATGACAAATTACGCGCGAAACACCGGCGCTGATCCATTTTTTGGCTTCAGCGATTTGATCTTCAACCATTAAATCTATTTCAAAATCAACTTTATCCCAATGGGGCAAGCCCTCCTCCTGATTTACATATTTTTGCCAATCAGAATCATTATCAGAGTTGTATGGCCAACTGATTGACGGAACAAATTTTCCGTCCATCACATCAATTTGAATCGTGCTAACAAAAGAAAAAATGCGATTTATTTTTTCAACAAAATCCGTATGATTTTCCGGCATGACCGTCGGAATTATTTCTATTTTCTTTTCGGTAGGCATATCTTTTTCTGCGGGATTCATAAACCCAATTGATCAATTTTAGCGATGCGGCGAACGTGCCTTTCGTCTCCAGAAAATTCCGTATTCAGCCACGATTCCACGGCTTCTTGCGCTTCTTCAGTTGAAAGAAATCGAGCGCCAAGTGACAAAACATTAGCGTCATTATGTTCACGAGACAGAACTATCTCATCTGGAACTTCTCGTCCGTCTTTCGGTTCATATTGACCATTAAAAACCACCGCACGAATTCCGGCTATCCGATTGGCAGCGATAGCTTCTCCTTGACCAGATCCGCCAATTACAATTCCTTTTGATTCGGGATCAAGCAAAACCGCCTTTGCTACCGGGAAAATAAAATCCGGATAATCGTCATCTTCGTCATATTCATAGGCGCCGTAATCCGTTACTTCATAATTTAACTTCTCCAAAAAACGGGCTAACTTTTCTTTAAGCTCAAAACCGGCATGATCTGCCCCAATGTGAATTTTTGTGGTCATTTGAATAAAATTATAACAAATTTTTAAAAACTGATATAATGGTCTTCAATTATGAATACTTGGTTAAAAAAACTTCTGTCCATTATTGGTCTGATTGTGATTGTCTGGGCCGTCTCCGCCATATACGCCAACAATATAAAAGGAACGGCGACTGGTACGTCATCCAGCGGTTCCCTTCAAATGGATACCTCCGGCATAAGCTTTTTTTATAGCCAAACCTGTCCACACTGCCATGAAGAGCAAAAATTTTTAGACCAGCTACAACAACAATACCCTGATCTTAAGATAAACAGATACGACGTCTCCAAAAGAGAAACGACGGATTTGCTACAAAAGTTTAATGATAAATATAACGTCGGAGAATATCTGGGAGTCGTGCCCCTGACTTTTGTTTATGAAACATTGGTCGTCGGATTTAACACTCCGGAAACCACGGGAAAAACGATTATTGATCTGGTAGAAAGCGGGGTCTTGAAAAACGAGTCACAAAATTTAGCCGCCACGAGCTCAAATGACAACATCGGCAACACTTCGGACAATGGGATCATCGCCAGTGACGATAAAAATTACTCAACCATTGAACAACTGAGCAATCTAAGTCTTTTTGGAATTCGCGCGCGAGATCTTTCCTTCCCAATTCTATCCGTTGTCCTGGGCTTTTTTGACGGCTTCAATGTCTGCTCTCTCGGAGCTTTATTATTGATTTTGAGTCTGGTTTTTGTCTTCAAGTCTAGAAAAAAGACTTTGTTGTATGGCGGGATATTCTTACTAGTCACCGGAATCACTTACGCCGCGCTGATTTTCTTGTGGTTTGGGCTTTTCAGTTTCTTCGCGCGATTTGTCTCTCTGTTTCAAGCACTAATAGGCGCCATCGGCCTCGTCGGCGGTATTTATTTCTTGAGACAATATATAAGATTTTTGAAATACGGCCCTTTGTGCGAAGTAACTGAATCAAAATGGATTAAAAATGTTACTCAAAAAATGCGCGAGGCTTTCCAAGGAAATAAAAAGCTCTGGGTAGTGATATTGGCCGTGGTAATCTTTTCTTTCATCGTAACCGTCATAGAATTCCCTTGTTCAGCGGTTATTCCAGTGGCTTTTGCCGCTATTCTGACGGAAGCCGGCGTAACAATTTTCGCCAAAGCTATTTACTTGTTTATCTTCATGCTGCTTTATTTGGCTGACGAGATTATCGTATTTCTGATCGCCGTTTTCACCATGAAGATCTGGATCGGCGGAGAGAAATTGACTAAACATCTGACTTTGATTCAGGCCATTGTCTTTATTATCCTGGGCGCCTTCTATATATACAGGTTTTTGATTTAAAACTTAATTTAAATCAATTTTTTAAAGATTTCAGAAAGGAGTTGTGGATTAGCGGTGCCTTTTGTAGCTTTCATGCCTTGGCCGATTAAGAATTGCAGCGAGGATTCCTTGCCTTTTTTATATTCAGCCACAACTTGTGGATTTTCTTCCAAGATTTTTTGGGCGACGCTTTCAAGTTCGCCGGCGTTGCTTTTTTGAAGAAGATTTTTAGTTGAAGCAATCTTTTTTGGAGAACCGCCTTCTTTAACCAAAATAGCCAAAATGTCTTTGGCTCCACGAGAAGAAATCTCGCCTTTTGAAATCAGCCCGATTAGCTCAATTACCTGATCCGGAGTAATTTTCAGATCCAGATCATTGGTCGGATCGGCGTCGTCCAATCTCAACAACGAAATCAAGTCGGTTGTTATGTAATTCGCGGCTAGTTTGATTTCTTTCTCATCTTTTAGCCGATCTGTTATTTGATCAAATATTTTTGAAAGTTTCTGGTTGGCGATAAAAACTTCGGCCTGGTCTTTACCCAAATTCAAGCCAAGCAATCTTTCTCGCTTTTGCCACGGTAACTCCGGCAATTCGGAGATTAATTTCTTAGCGGAAAATTCCGGTACCTCGGAGATTTTTAGTTTTGGCAGATCGGGTTCCGGAAAATAACGATAGTCGTCGCTGGTCTCTTTCAATCTTTGGCTGAAAGTTTTCTGGTGATCTTCATCCCAACCGCGAGTTTCCTGAACGATCTCTCCGCCCCGACCTTCCTCAAGCAAATCAGACATTCTCTTTATTTCGTATTCAATAGCCCCTTCAACCGCCTTAAAAGAGTTTAAGTTTTTAACTTCCACCTTGGTGCCAAGTTTTTTGGCGCTGTGACTTTTTTTAACATCCCCATCTTGTTTGGTACCCTCTTCCGCCACCGAGATATTGGCCTCAACGCGCATTTCGCCTTTTTCCATATTGGCTTCAGAAGCCCCTAAATAACGCAAAAGCAATTGCAATTCCTTGGCAAAACTGACGGCATCTTTAGCCGTGTGGATAACTGGCTCCGTAACTAACTCCATAAGAGGCACGCCGGCGCGATTATAATTCAACAAAGAATAATCTCCCCGATCGTGAATTGAGGTGCCAGTGTCTTCTTCCAAGTGAACGCGCGTCAAAGCGATTCCGTTGAGATTCCCTCCAGAAACCAACGGATATTTATACTGGCTGATCTGATAACCTTTGGGAATATCCGGATAAAAATAATTTTTTCTGTCCCACTCCGTGTAATCGGCAATTTGACCGCCGACAGCGTGGCCAATTTTTAAAACTAACTTAATTGCTTCTTTATTGAGAGTCGGCAAAGTGCCCGGATGGCTTAAACAAATGGGGCAAACATTAACGTTCGGCTCCGTTTCGTCAGGATTATTAACACAGTCACAAAACATTTTCGTCCTAGTTTTGAGTTCAGCATGAATTTCAAGTCCGATTGTCGGAAAATATTTAGACATATTGAATGTTGGTCTAAATGGTAACACCTTTTAAAAGGCGGAGCTAATATTGTAGATAGGAATCAAAACCGAAGCCAGCAAGAATCCAACTCCGACGGCCAGCAAGACAATCATGATCGGCTCAATCAAACCAACCAGCGTATCAACGGCGTTAGTTACTTCTCGGCGATAGAACTTAGCCAAAGTTCCAAGAATCTCGCCCAAGTTACCGGTCTCTTCACCGACCTTGATCAGCTGAATTATGATGCTAGGAAAAATTTTGTGCTTGGCAAAGGCGCCGGACAACGGCGTTCCAGCCTTAACATCTTCCACACTCTTTGAAATAGCCTCTTTATATAGATCGTTATCAACGACGTCTTGGGTTAATTCAAGAGATTTAACCATCGGAATACCGCTAGCCAACATAGTATTGAGGTTATCCGAGACTCTGGCCAAATATAATTTTGCATATAGCGAACCGATATATGGTATAGAAATTTTAAACTGATCCAGGGATTCCTTGCCCGGCCCAGTTTTCGTGAATCGATACAAGAAAAATCCACAAACTGCCAAAATGATGACAAGAAAGACCCCGTAATTAATCAATAGATCCGAAATACCGATGACGATTTTGGTATAGATTGGAATTTCTTGCCCGGATTCAATGAGAATGGAGCTAATCTTTGGGATGACCATGGTGAACATCAGGCCCATCACCACAAAGAAGGTAAAGATAATAAAAGACGGATAAATCAGGGCGTTTTTGGCTTTTGAAGTAATCTCATAAGTTCTATCAAGATAGTCGGCCAAGAAAGAAAAAGTCTGATCCAAACGGCCCGATTCTTCGCCGGCCTTGACCATGCTGACATAAAAACCGGAAAAGATGTCCGGGTATTTGGTCAAAGCTCCCGAAATGGAACTGCCACCTTGTAAGTCTTCGGCAATACCGGCCAGTGCTCGAGCTAACTTGGGATTTTCAGATTCGGCTGACAAAAGTCGAAAAATTCGTAGAGCGGAAATTTGAGCCTCAAACAAGGTGGCCATTTGCCTGGAGGTGATGACCAGATCTTTCAACTTTACCCTTTCAAAGAAGGCAATGTTTTTTCCTAGAAATCCCGTCTGGGCTTCATCCGATTTTATGTCGGAAATAATCAAGCCTCTCTTTTGCAGAGAATTAATCGCAACATCAACATTTACCGCGGTTACCGTTCCCTCTTTTGAGTTGCCGTCTTTATCTAAAGCTTTGTAAGTATAAACTGACATATTTTAAATCATCTTTTCCAAGACTTTCGGTCTGGTGGAATTTATAAAGGCGTTTTCAGCAGTTATCTCGCCGCGGCGAACCAGATCCGCCAGATTCCTGTTCATATCAATCATGCCCGACTCAGAGCCAGTCTCAATAATCGTATCAATTTCATGAGTCCTTTTCTCCCGAATCAAGTTTGAGACAGCGTTGTTATTTATTAGAAGTTCATAAACCGGAATCAGGCCTCCAGAAATTCTTGGAACCAGTCTCTGTGAAAAGATGCCGAGGAGTGAGCTAGATAACTGAATTCTAATCTGCGCCTGTTGATCGGCCGGGAAACTGTCAATGATACGGTCAATGGTTTGAGAGGCGTTATTGGTGTGAAGCGTTGAGAAAACCAAGTGTCCTGTTTCAGCGGCCGTAACGGCAGCAGACATCGTGTCGCGGTCTCGCATTTCGCCAACGAGAATGACGTCAACGTCTTGGCGGAAAGTTGACACCAGGGCCGAGTGAAAACTCGCGGCGTCAATACCGACTTCGCGCTGATCAATTATTGATTTCTTCGGCTGATAAATATATTCAACCGGATCTTCAATGGTGATGATGTGTTCTGGTCTTTCCTGGTTTATCAACTCAATCATGGACGCCAAAGTCGTAGACTTTCCTTGTCCGACCGGTCCGACTACCAAGAAAAAGCCTTGTTTTTTTCTAGCAAAAGTTTCAAGAATTGATGGCAAGTTTAGTTCTTTCAGGGTTCTAATATTTTTAGGAATAAATCTCATGACAATACCGATTTTACCCTGTTGGACGAAACCGTTTCCTCGGAAGCGCGTACCGTCTATATGGGCATAAGAAAAGTCTATCTGCTGTTCTTTTTCAAATCTCTCTTTGAAAGAATCAGGAAGCATGGAATACAAAATTTCCTTGACTTCTTTTTTGTCAAAAGGCTCATATCTTAGGACCGGATTCAAGTCGCCGCTGACTCGGACAATCGGTTTGCGGCCTTCGGCGATATGCAAATCCGAAGCCCCCTGCTGAACAACCAATTTCACCAATTCATCAAGTTTGTTTTTGTATCCGTCCATAATTTTATTTTTTCTTATTAAAGATTTCCTTGATTTTTTCAACCGCTTCGCTCGGAGTATAAAGAGCCTTTATAATGTACCCATCAATTCCCAGCCCCCTGACTTTGTCTAGGTCGCTTTGTTGGCCCTGGTTGGTCAAGATGACATTTTTAGAGCCAGGAGACAGTTTCTCTTCTTGGATTTTCTTGAACAAGGTCAAGCCGTCCATCTTGGGCATAATCAAATCAAGAACCAAAATGTCTGGACGATAACCCGTTCTTAATTTTTCCAAGCATTCATCGGCGCCAACACAGACAACGGCGTCCCAGTTATTTTGCAAAAACTTTCTTGAATACATATCAAGTAAGAATTTGTCGTCATCAACAATCATTATTTTTATTTTTCCTGATCCTTCCATAGGCAAAATTATAGCAAATTACAATTTGTTTATCTCCTCAAACGGGATTTCTTTCTGCATAGCCTTAATAAGGGCATCTTCTTTCATGGTAAACATTCCCTGTTTCCGCGCTTCATCGTAAACGGCGTTCTCGGTTGGATTGGTCAAAATAATCTTTTCCAAATCACGGTTCATCTCGTACATCTCAAAAACCGCCTCCCGTCCCCGCGTGCCAACCGGGCAGGTTTCCGTCGGTTTTATTTTCAAAAATTCCTTGGCCTTAGGGATTTGATCTCTATATTTAGCTGGCAGATCAGAGAATTGTTTTTCAACCATTTCTCTGATGCTTCCATCTATCGGCATCGGTTCTCCGGAATCTGGGCAAATTTTACGAACCAATCGTTGAGCAACACCCAGAATCAATGTTGGCGCGATCAGGTAAGGATCAACTCCCATGTCTATCAGACGAGGAACAATGCCGGCGGCGGTATTGGTGTGAATGGTGGACAAAACAAGGTGTCCAGTAAGAGCCGCTTGAATGGCCAATTTGGCAGTTTCAGAGTCGCGGATCTCGCCGACCATAATAATGTCCGGGTCTTGCCGAAGAGTCGTGCGCAGACCATTGGCAAAGGTATAACCGATTTCAGGAAAAACCTGCGATTGGCTTACTCCGTCAATGCTGTATTCAACCGGGTCTTCCAAACTCAAAACGTTTTGCGAGTCTTTATCAATCTCTCGGAGAAGCGAATACAGCGTCGTTGATTTACCAGAACCGGTCGGACCAGAAATCAAAATCATGCCGTAAGGACGAGAAATGGCCCTCTTTAGCATTTCCATATTTCTCTCCGATAATCCGAGTTCTTCAACTTCTTTGATGCCCTTTTCTTGATCAAGAATTCGGATGACAACTTTCTCTCCATAATAAGAAGGAAAGGTGGAGACACGGAAATCTATTTTTCGATTTTGAATGCGCGCGGAGAAACGACCGTCTTGAGGTTTTCGTTTCTCGTCAATTTTCATCAGAGACATTATTTTGACACGCGCCACTAGTGCCGATAAAGTCTTTGGCGGCAAAATCAAGCTGGTGGTCAGGACGCCGTCAACTCGAAATCGAATGCGAACGGAATCCTTCATGGCTTCTATGTGAACATCGGAGGCTCGTTCTTCAACGGCGTGCATCAAAACGTTGTTAACGATCTTTTCTATCGGAGCGTCTTCAATAATTTTCGTCAGATCTTTGCTGTCGCCAGATTTAGCGCCCTGTACTTTAAAGATGTCTTCGGACGGCGAACTCATTTCTAACTCTCCGAGGGCCTTAGCTACTTCTCCAGACAAACCTTTATAAACATCAAGAACTTTTTCAAAATCCTCTTTACTAATTAAGAAAATCTTAAATGGCGCGCCCTCTTTATCTGAAATAAAGTTAAGTGCATCTCGAGCTTGAATATTGTTGGGATCAATCATCCCAACTTCCAAAATTCCATCTTTCTCCCCAATCGGCACGAATTGGTAGTGACGCGCCGATTCTTCCGGAATATATTTCAATATTTCAAAAGGCACTTGCTGATCCGCCAGATTGGCAATCGGTAATTTGTAATACTCGCTTTTGGCTTGCAACAGGTCCTGCGAAAAAACATTATTTTTCAGCAAAACCGAATCTAACGGCTCTCCCGAGCTTTTGATTTCATCGTTTATTTTCTTGACATTCTTTTTGTCAACGATTCCTTTTTCGACTAGAAAGTCTAGTAAAGCCATCTTTGTTTTTAATTATTGGACTCCTCTTCGGAATTTTCAGCCGGTGATCCGGTTGTTGAGTAAGGCAAAAAGATGTTATCTCGACCAACGGGCTGACTAGCCATTTCTCTGCTGTAATCAACTAATCTTTTGTAAACCACATCCTCAAAAACGCCACGATCCAAGTTGATGGATTTGATGCGATTTAAAACCCGGATGATGTCTTGCCCCAAAATGTTAACGCTTTGTTGGCCGGAAATAACCAGCGATGATTCGGTGCTGACAATGCTACTCTTAAGAAAAGTGTAAAGACCGAAAATGACTGCCACGACCACAATGATGATTATTATTTTTTTATATTGTCCCAACATACTTTTATCTCAACCAATAGGTGTTTAATTTAACCCCGACGTCATATTGATTGCTGTTTTGGCCTGAAGCCGTAACGCTTAATTCCCGAATATCGACCAATCTCAAAGAATCTTCCAACTTCCTGACAAACGTTTTCAAATTTTCGTAACTGGAAGTGAATGAGAAGCTTAATTGAATGGATCCATAATTGGAATTTCCAGCCAATTCTTTCGCCTTATTCGGTCCGCTAGCACTTTCGTTTATTCCGATATTCCTGACCACGGTGAAATCGCCGATGTTTGATATGTCCAAAATCAACCTGACATTGTCAACCGTTTCCGGCAAGATTTTTTCCAGTCGCGTTCTCTCTTCCTGGCTAATAGCCACGTTCTTTTCCTGAAGTTTCGTCTGTTTATCCCTTAATTCCGTAGCCAATTCAATCATCACCTTGTTTTCCTTAATTTGCGCACTGAAATCTTGCGTCTTTTCATACTCCGGCTTGATAACCATAAATAACAAGCTGAAGGCTATGGCTAGATAAATTAATGGTGTTAAAAATTTCATGGTGTCTTAATTATTGGGTTGGCGAGCCGGACGGGAATTCAAAACTGTCACCCGAATCGGGCTCATCGGAATTTGTTTCCTCAACCGAACCACTTTCTCTTTTTATCCTGCTCTTGTACAAAACCAAGCTTTTATCTAACGCCGCGGCCAGACTGAAAGTAACTCCTCCACCCTGCTGAGCTGGTTGAAGATTGGTAAACAGCACGTCGCGAAGATATCCCGTCTTGCCGTATTGCTCCGATTGCAAAACAATCGCCTCATAACCGCTGGCAACACCGTTCGCGCTAATTTTAATCGTGCCGTCTGATTCGGCGGTGTAGGTCATGTTTCTGAATTGAACAGTCTTCAAAGTTGATTGTTCCAAGAGGTTAAATATTTCCGACGGAGCTAAGTGATCTTGCAACAAATTTTTGACTGACTCAATCCGAGTATTAAGACGATCGGCCTCATTAACCAGCGGAGAATCCAGCGTCTTTCTGACGGTTTCAAGTTGAGCGATTTGACCAGCGACTTGCTTCTCCAAAAATACTCTGTATCCGAAAACCACGCCAGAAGTGACTATTGATAATAAAAAGATGATCAGGGTGACAACATTCGGCAAACTGCCGTGTCCTCTTCCCAACCCTCCGCCGCGACTTACCGGCTGGATTGGTTTTGACGGAATGAAAGATGTTTTAAAATTTTGATCAGTCATGTGCTTTGCGATTAATTATACTATATATTTCCCAAGCAAGGAAATTAGCGGCCATCACTTGTGGATTTAACCCATCTCCTGCAATTTACGAAGGGCCAACCCAATCGCGGCGGTAAAACTCGCTCCGGTTTGTCGTAGAACATCCGCCAAAAAGGCCGGCGATTCTACTTTTGAAAACGGGTCGCCGTTGACCGTCTCAATTTCAATCTTGCTCTGGGCTTTTAGGGCCAGGCCGTTCAACAGCGCACCGCCACCGACAATAACCGCGCGGGAGACGATCTTGTTATTCTTTCTCTGAAAGTCCAAAAGGATCTCTTTAATCTCGGAAAAAACCGGATCAAAAACCCAATCAATGGATTCTTTGAGAAGTTGATCTTGTTTTGGTTCATTGAACCCGTAATTTCTTTTCAGCTTTTCGGCAAAATCAACATTAATACCGAGAGCTTGCGCGACATTTAGAGTAACTTCTTGTGAACCGCGATTGATATAGTGTGAATCTCGAACGACACCTCGTTCGGCGATATAAACTTTTGTAGCCGAAGCGCCGATGTCAATGATCATAACCGGCGCGCTGTCAGTTGAATCAACCACCGCGCGGATGGTTGAAAACATTTCCACTTCAAAAAAGGAAGTTTGAAGTTGTGCGGTTGAAGCGATGTTGCTGTAATCGGACAAAACATCGTTGTGAATGGCGACAACCATGACTTCCACAAACTTGCGTTGTTTGTCATCGGTCTCGTCATTGGGATTTTTAGGGATGACAAACCAATCCAGAGAAACTTCACCAATTGGGACTGGAATGTATTTGCGAGCTTCTATTGGAATCATTTGCGCTAACTGTTTGCCGTCCATAACCGGCATTTGGAAAATCGCCACCATGCTGGAGCGCATTGGGATTGAAATGGCGCCAACGCGAGTTGAAACATTGGCTTCTTTTAAAACATCACTAAGCGCTTGAACGATCTGGGTCGGCTGAAGTTTCGTGGCTCGTCCGACTTCCACACCGGCATATGGACCGAGAGAGATTTCCCCGTAAGTATGAAGAACCGCGCGGTCTTTTCGCTTCTTTATCTCTACGACTTTAATAGAAGAAGAGCCAATGTCTATGCCGACAGCGCTGTCTTCAGCTTTTTTTGAAAAAATATTTAAGAAATTATCAAGCGGGCTACCCATAATCTGTCTTTGGAATTATACCATACCCTTATGAAAAAAATCATTAAAATAGTGCTGGATTTGCTGTTTCCGCCGTCTGAAACCTTGCGAGAGCTTGAATCACTTAGTTCGGGAGAAATTTTCGCCAGATGCGCTAAGTGGGAAAAGAATTTTCCGCAATGTGGGAATGGGCCACGATTAAACTTAAAATCAATCTTAAAATATAAGGATCCGCTGGTTAAAGAAATGTTATGGCAGATAAAATTCCGTGGTCAGAGAAAATATGCTGAGATTTGCGGAGAATTTTTATATAAGAGAATTATTGAAGAGATTTCAAGCGGAGGTCCGGGCGCATGTTTGGGCGCGCGTTCGGGCACGCGTTCAAACAATATGCCGCGGCGGATTTTAATTCCTGTTCCAATTCATCAGAAACGGCGAAAAGAGCGCGGGTTCAATCAGTGCGAATGGCTGTGCGAAAAAATAATGGAACTTGATGCCGGCCGTTTTTTGCAATACGAGCCAAACTTGATTCATAGGGTCATCTACAAACAAAAACAATCGTGGAGCGACAAAAAGGAGCGAATTAAAAATCTAGAAGGCGTTTTCGCGGTAACCGATAGAAGAAAAATAATCAAGCGGGAAATAATCGTCTTGGACGACGTTTACACAACCGGCGCAACCTTAAACGCGTTGGGAGAAATCATTTTACAATGCGAACCGGCAAATATCAGATATTTTACTGTGGCTCACTGACAGAGGTATCAGAAGCCAGATTTTCTCCGTCGTTGATGGTGTCCGACGATTCTCTGTCTTTGCTGAAAAAGAAAATATACAAAATGTCCAAGATGCCCATGGTTTGAAAAACCAACAGCGCGACAAACCATTTTATTGAATCTTTTTTGGCGGCGATCCAAAGGGCCTTCCCCTTCCAGGCCAGAACCCAGATCAGAATCAAAATGAAAAGAATCATATCCAGATTCTCGTTGCCGGTAATATTGAAAACCAATTCGTTTGTAAGTATTTTGTTCATACTTTTGGACTTTAAGAGTAATTATGTTTATTATAGACTATTCTGAAGGTTTTGGAGAGTTGGCTGAGCTGGCCGAAAGCGCCTCACTGCTAACGAGGTAGGGTCTAAAAGCCCTCGTGGGTTCGAATCCCACACTCTCCGCCAGTTAGGATTTTGCAAGCCAACAACTGTTGCCTCGCGGCGGCTTTGCCGCCGCGAAAATTCCAAACTGCCAAAGAACCTGAAAACAAGTCGGCTCGAACCATATTTGGTAAGGGCAAAAGAAATTTTTTAATCATAAAGTCGAAAAAATAAATTTTAATAAAATAACAATTCTATGAACAAAAAAGGATTTATAAACATAGCTTTAGTAATTTTGGTCGTTGTTCTTGCTGGGGTAGTTGTCTACTTTGTTTTGCGCAAACCAGAACCAAATAATCAACCTTTGCCATTGACCAACAATCAAACACCAACCACTTCCTCACAAACGCAAGCGCCTACTAACATACCAACAACTTCACAGGCACAATCAGCTAACGAAACACCTGCAACCGAGAAAGATATTACTGCTCAACCGGCATATCTTATAGCCGCATACTCGAAGAATGAAAAAAATTATATTGACGTTGATTACGTTGAATGGCTCCATGGCAATGCTTCCATACAAGCACAAGTTGAGGACGGAAAATGTGTCAGTGCAAGCGAATGTTATGATTACCCGAATGGATATAAGCGAAATCAGAATCCTCTTGTCAGAACATTTGAGGTGTCTCCTTCGGCTAGTATCGTAGTGAATGGTGAAATTTCAGCCGAAATAAATAAATTGGATAATACGCAACTTCCCAACCCATACGGCATGAATTTATCAATTACGTTTAGTAAACTTAAGGACGCAGTTTCGGCTATGGCAACATTTACGACCTACACACCGCCTTTCAAAGCTCCGAAAGCATTTGTAACTATTGATGTCAAAAGTAATGTCGTAACCAAAATTTCTGAACCATATCAGGAATAAGCACGACTATCGGTTAGTAACTATTTCTCGTCTTGTTAAAGAGCATTTTTCTCGAAAAGAATTTGCCGCCAAAGAAAAACTTGAAATCGTTAATTTTCGCGGCGGAGCCACTCATTTTTGCCCGCCCGCCCAATCCGAGCCGCGCGGAGCGCGGCGAGGAAATTCAGTTCGAGCTATTTTAAGAATACACCGCCAAAATTGGAAATAAAAAAGCGCGCCATTGCTGACGCGCTTTGTGTCGGTTTACCGACGCCAGGACCCGGTTTTTCCTTCAAAGAAGGCGCCGAGTAAGAGCCACTCCACATCAAGACCAAGCTCTAGGTTGATTCGGCGGGCGACACGGGCCAGATCCTTCTTGTTTGTGCTGGCCACCCGAATAAACGGACGAGAAATAACGCTCCAGTTCGTAACCTTAGACGGCACAACCGTTGTGACGAAGTCATCCTTTACTTCAGGAATGCGCGCGCTTATCAGGGCACGAATTTCGGCGGCGATCTGTCCCCCGTCTCTGAATCCATGAATCTCAATGTTTGGCATTCTTACCTCCTTTCATTTTCTTCCACCACAGTATCAATGGGATACTACCGTTTCCGATCAATCCGTTAATCGTCGGATAAATCAGTTCCGCCATCGTCCACCTCTCACCAGAGAGAATGGAGAGAATCAGAAAGAAGTACGAAGCTACAGCCATGTTCCAGGCCAAAGCTTTTTCTTTCAACCTGCCTCGTGCCAACCCGACAATCGTCGGTATGTAGCTGATCATAAACACAACTTGCATCATCAGGTTCGAGATCAGACTGTCTTTACTGATTTGCCAGAATATCCCAACGACGATCGCTAAGATAAAGCAAACTGTATCGACGCGCCCGATCTTTCCCATTCGTCCTACTTTCGTAGCATATACCATGATCACTACCATACCGATGATGGTAACCAATGGTGTCACGATAGACAGCAGCTTCCCGTCAGAGACGAAATAGTAAGTCGCTGTGTTTATTGACATTACTATGATCCAAACCAACCAGGTGGCTGGATTCGGCGTTGAATCACTGTTATGAACTTGTTTGAAATACAGGACAAAGACAGCAATCATGAAGACTGCCGAAAGAAATGAAAATAGTGCAGACATTGCACCCTCCTTGTTGTTGCATTGTTGTTGAAGAGCCTAAATTGAATCCAACAGCATTATATCACGATGTAAGAAAAAGGCAAGTGTTCTGAGAGTGAGTTTCGCCCCGAAAAAAATGCTAAAATATCCCTATAACACTTGCGCACGCAGATAATCAACCCGCACATCTGGCTAATCTACATCTATGGATCCAAAAATTGAAAAACGATTTGAAAACACAGCCAAATCAAAAACATTTCAAAATGTCGTCCGCGCTTTTGGCTTGGACAAGAAAGCCGTCCTTGATATCGGATGTTCATACGGAGAATTTCTCGCCAAATTTGGAAAAGGAAGCGCCGGCGTAACGATTAACCCGGAAGAGTCTCGATTTGGAAGAGAACGGGGGCTGGATATTCGCTTGGGTAATATTGAGGCGAGCGATTTTGTCTTGAACGAAAAATATGATGTCATTTTTGCCAATAATTTATTTGAACATCTATACTCGCCACACGATTTTCTTTGCCGAATCAAAAAATATTTAAAACCGAACGGTCTTTTGATACTCGGCGTCCCTTGTATTCCGAAAATCGTTTCTCTTCTGCACGTAAAAAAGTTCCGCGGCAGTCTGGCTGACGCCCACATCAATTTCTTCACTCGCGGCACACTCATAAAAACAATTGAAAGAAGTGGCTGGAAATTAATCACCGCACGCGGTTTTCATTTCGCCAATAAAATTGTTGACCACTTGCTTGATCCGATCTATCCTCACTTTTATGTTGCGGCCGTAGTTGATCCGAATTTTCAATATTCCGAAAAACGTCTGAGAGAGCTGGCCGGCTACAAAAGATAAGATAGCAAAAGGATAAGACGGCAAAAGATAAAAATAAAACACCGAACGAAAACAATTCCGTTCGGTGTTAACGAGACTCGACTAACCGAGAAGGTTCACCCGACCTCTCCGGTTTCCGTGACTTCCGGTTTGGGAAGATTGTTTAAATCAAGCCCATCGACCTCTTCGGGCTTCAGCCAATCTTCCTCACCCGCCCCCAGAAAGATCCATCCGGCTCGAATTTCCGGACTCTCAATGAGAATGTATCCCTCCAGCGGAGCAGTGACTTTCGCCAAAGATGCGTTAAGAACTATCGCGTCCCGTGTCTTCGTGGCCTGCCAGCGGCTTGTGCAAGAAGCGCGACGCGCGCACCAAATGAGGTCAAAACACACCTCACCGCGATCAATAGTAATCTTCCTTATCGGACCGCAAAATGAAGCTACGGCCTGCTCAATCTCAACCACACCCCTGGGTTTGTGCACCCCTTTGACGGAACTCAATCTCTTACCATTAAAAATCCGCGCGATTTCTTCCCAGGTAATTTCCATTTTGTACTCCTTTCTAGGGCCAAACTATCAGATAAATGAACGGGAGTCCAGACGAAGATTCTCCCCAAACTTTTATTTGACAGAATCATCATTTTTCATTATACTTACACTTAGAGACTTATAACCACAAAGAAAGGCTGACATGACAACGGGATTGAGGTTCTTTGTCGTATGGGCATTAACAGTCATAAACACCGTCATCGCGGTTTTTTTGTTAACCTCCAGAGTTGACTTCATGTGGTCAGTGACGGTTACGATCTAGATGGTGTTGATGACTGTAATGGTGATGTTCGGCGTTGTCTTCCGTGAACCGGTTATTAGGTGGGCAGGAATCGCGGTCTTTATCTTACTGGCGCTCCTGTCCATAAGACAGATGAACCAGGTCGCGTTAGAAGAGAAAAAGATTCGTCTTGGCAATAAGCCGAGGTGGGGCATCCCGGCAAAAACAGTTCCTCAAAAGGAGGTGGTGGAACTGGGTAGTTTGTTTGCAACCAACTACCCACCGCCAAACAAAGTAAGGAGGTAGGCCTCTCTATCGCGCCCTGAGATATGGGCGCGATTTTTATTTGTTCTTTATTTGTCGGACACGCTGAAATGTCATACAATTCTGATAATTAATAATGATAATAAAAAATATGAAAGGATTTCATGGCAATATTGAGAAAGACACTTTAGAAAACGGTAATTTTAGAAAAGTTTTGTACACCGGCAAGCACAGTCAGCTAGTCTTGATGAGTTTAAAACCAAAGGAAGAAATTGGTTCGGAAATTCATGAGGAAAACGATCAGTTTTTCCGATTTGAATCAGGACAAGGTCGGTGCATCATAGACGACAATACTTACGAAGTTTCCGACGGAGTAGCAATCGTCGTACCAGCTGGAGCGCGACACAACATCATCAACACTTCTGATTCAGAGAACTTACGACTTTATACGATCTACTCCCCTGCTCACCATCAAGATGGAATTGTTCGGACGACTAAAGAAGAGGCCGAGGCCAATGAAGCTGATTTTGACGGTCAGACGACTGAATAGATTGCTCGGGAGTGATCCGTCATAAAATCGCAGGAATTAAAAGTTCGCAAAAATGAAAAATATTGCGAAAAAATAAATGAACTTAACTGATAAAGTTGAAGATACCTTCCGGCTTTTGTCTCCGCAAAAGAAGGCGTTGGCAAAATTGGGAATTGAAACCGTTGCCGACGTTCTCTTTCATTTTCCGCATCGTTATGGTGAAAATTTTGAACAAGCGACTATCGCCGAATTGGATTTTGGCAAAAAAGTTACAATTTACGGCAGATTGAAATCGCTGGATACTGGAAAAACGTTTCGCGGCAGAAGGCCGATTGCTAAGGCCACGATTTCTGACGATAATGGTTCAGCCAAATTAATCTGGTTCAGTCAGCCCTATATAGCCAAGATGTTTCATGAAGGTGAACTGGTTCGAATCGAGGGCACAGTTAGCAAGAAAAAATCCGGCGACCTCTTTTCAATCCCAAATCCGCAAATTGAGCGCGTGCAAAATATTCCGGAAATTGGCGAGAAAAATTCCTTGTTTTCAAATGTTTCCACCGCGGAGAGTGGCGCCTTGCCGCTTCATCCGATTTATTCCGAATCTCACGGAATCACCTCCAACTGGTTTTTTCACGCCGTTTCAAAGATCTTAAAATCCGGCGTTTTAGAAAAAATAAAAGATCCGATCCCACCAGAAATTCTGCAAAAATATAATTTGCCTTCGCTGAAAACTTCCCTGATCTGGATTCACGCCCCCAAAAGGCTTGCGGACGCTATTTCGGCGCGAAAAAGATTTGCTTTTGAGGAAATCTTTTACATTCAATTGCAAAAACAGAAACAGCGCACCGAAATTAAAAAGTCCAAGGCCTTCAAAATTCCAACCGGCGCTGATGAAGTGAAAACTTTTACCGATAAATACCCATTTGATCTGACTTCGGCGCAGGAAAAAGCAATTGCCACGATTTTGGCCGATCTGAAAAGAGATTTCCCGATGTCGCGTTTACTTGAAGGCGATGTCGGCTCGGGAAAAACAGCAGTAGCGGCGGCGGCCGTTTACGCTGTAATAAAATGCGCGCCCAAGGGTCGTTCTTCCGGCCGATTGCAGGTGGCTTACATGGTGCCAACGGAAATTTTAGCCAAGCAACATTTTGAGAATTTCGTTCGATATTTCGTCGGTAGCGGAATTCAAGTCGGCTTAATTACTGGTTCGGCTTGTTATAAATTCCCTTCTAAAATTAAGCCAAGGGAAGCGACAAAAATTTCTCGTTCGCAGTTGGCCAAATGGGTGGAAAACGGTGAAATTCCGATTGTCGTCGGAACTCACGCTCTAATTTCAAAAAGCGTGAAGTTTAAACATCTGGGATTAGTAATCATTGACGAACAACATCGGTTCGGTACAAGGCAAAGAAAAAATCTGGCGCAAAAAGACGAGGCGACACCGCACCTTTTGTCCATGACGGCCACGCCGATTCCGCGGACTTTGTCGCTGACGGTTTATGGCGATCTGGATTTAACCTTGTTGGATCAAATGCCGGCCGGAAGGAAACCGATTATCACGGAAATTGTCTTGCCAAACGAGCGCGAAAAGGTTTACCAAAAAATTCACAAAGAAATCAAGTCCGGTCGACAAGCTTTTATCATTTGCCCGAGAATTGAAGAGCCGGATTCAACTAAAATCGGCGCGCTTTACGCCAAATCGGTCAAAGCCGAGGCGAAGCGTTTGCGTGAAAAAGTTTTCCCTGATTTAGAAATCGCCGAAATTCACGGCAAGATGAAGCCGGCAGATAAAGAAAAAGTAATGAAAGATTTTGAAAACGGCGAAATTGATGTCTTGGTCTCAACTTCCGTGGTTGAAGTCGGAGTCAACGTGCCGAATGCCACGATTATCGTCATTGAGGGCGCGGAACGATTCGGCTTAGCTCAGTTACATCAATTGCGTGGACGAGTTTGGCGAAGTAATTACCAGTCTTATTGTTTTATCTTTACCGATTCGCCTAAACCAGATTCAATAAAAAGATTGCGGGCGATACAAACGGCTAAAAACGGTTTTGAATTGGCCGAACTTGATCTGCAAATCCGCGGAGCCGGCGAGTTGACCGGCGCGAAGCAGTGGGGCATTTCCGATGTCGGCATGGAAGCTATAAAAAACGTAAAAATGGTTGAGGCGGCGCAAAAAGAGGCGCAGGAGATAATTGAAAAGGACCCGGAATTAAAATCGGCTCCGGAATTGGCTAAGGAAATTTCAGAGCGAGACAAGATTCATTTTGAGTGATATCGGCTCTAGCCGATCCGTCAGCTTTACAGCGCAGTATTAAAATACTAGAATTTCGAGACGAGCACGAAGCCGCCGCACCAATAGCTCAGTTGGTAGAGCGCAGAGCTTATACCTCTGTGGTCCTAGGTTCGAGTCCTAGTTGGTGCACAGAAATAAGTTTTACCCCAAGTTCAAACTTTCTTTATCTTTTCTTGAATCGCGAACTTTTATGCCAAAAGTTGCCAATAATTTTTCGTACTCTTCCCTTTCCAGAGTTTCAACTTCCAGTAATTTGCCAGCCAGAGCATCTAAAACTTTTTTATTTTCTGTCAGAATTTTCTCTGCGCGTTTTTGAGCGTCGTTTAACAATTTAGAAACTTCGGCATCAATTTGATCACCAAATTTTTCAGCGTATTCTTTATCGTCAAATCCTCTGCCCAAAATAATTCGTCCGCCGTTACCTTCCAAAGCCATTGGTCCAAACTTGTCTGACATGCCAAATTTCGTAACCATATCACGCGCCAAAGAAGTCGCCACCTGCAAATCACTTGAAGGTCCGGTGGTGATGTCGCCAAAAATCATCTTCTCCGTGACATAACCGCCAAGAGACATAGCTAAATCATCCAAAAATTCTTTGCGGGATTGCAGTTTGCGGTCTTCTGATGGCAATTTAATGGTGTAACCGCCGGCGCGACCGCGAGCAATAATAGAAATTTTGTGAACCGGATCAGCGTTCGGCAACAATGAAGCAACGAGGGCATGGCCAGCTTCGTGATAAGCGGTGATCTTCTTCTCTTTTTCCGTTAACAAGTGACTGCGACGTTCCGGGCCAAGCAAAACTTTTTCAATTGAGCGGATAAGATCAAACTGACCAACTTTTTTACGATTTTCGCGCGCCGCTAAAATTGCCGCTTCATTGACCATTGAATATAAATCGGCTCCGGAAAAGCCGGGTGTTCTTTCCGACAAAACTACAAAATTTACATCTTCGGCTAAAGGTTTATTTTTAGCATGAACCTTCAGAATATCCTCACGGTCTTTGCGGTCTGGTAAATCAATAGTGACTCGGCGGTCAAAGCGGCCCGGCCGTAAAATAGCCGGATCCAGAACATCGGGTCGATTAGTCGCCGCCATGACGATAACTTTGTCGGCTGGTTCAAAGCCGTCCATTTCAACCAAAATTTGATTCAAAGTCTGTTCTCTCTCATCGTTTCCGCCACCAACGCCAACTCCGCGCGCGCGACCAACCGCGTCAATTTCATCTATGAAAACAATGGCCGGCGAGGTGGCTTTGGCTAATTTGAAAAGATCGCGGACACGGCTGGCGCCAACGCCAACAAACATTTCAACGAATTCAGAACCGGAAACCGAAAAGAAAGAAACGCCCGCCTCTCCGGCCGTCGCCCGCGCCAGCAAAGTTTTTCCCGTTCCGGGAGCGCCCATTAAAATAATTCCCTTTGGAATTTGCGCACCAATATCCAAAAACTTCTTGGGGTTTTTCAAGAAGTCAACTATCTCCATTAGTTCTTCTTTAGCTTCTTTAGCTCCGGCCACGTCGCGAAAAGTTACCTTGCTTTTGTCTTTTGGATTTATTAAACGCGCGTTTGATTGACCGAAAGTAAAAGCTTGCATGCCAGCACCCTTAACTTGTCGTGACAAATACCAGATCAAGAAAAGGATAAAGAAAAGTGGCAATAAAAACGGCGCTAAAACATAAACCCAATATAAAAAGCCGGTTTCGTTTTGGATATCAATGGTGATTTGAGAAATCTCATCGGCTGTCAAGCCATAATTAACCAGGGTCTCGGAAAAAGAAGAGTTGGCTTCAATTTTAGTCGTACGTAAAATTTCGCTGTCTTTGTATTTGGCCTCAACTTCATCGCCGCGAACCGTGATCGTTTCAACGATGTCGGATTTTATGTCTGAAGCCAACTTTGAAAGAGCGATTTCTTCTTTACCTGGTCCGCTATCGGAAAGCATTGAGAAAATTAAGATGACGGCGAAAATAACCAAAATCGTCGTAATCAAATTTCCAAAAAAACCTCTGGGCGCGCGATTAAAGTTCCCCTTGTGGCCTCCTTTTGGACTGATTTTTATAATGGGTTTTTTGTTGGGCAAGTTGTTCCCCGGAGTCTTATTATCCTCGTTCATAGGCCCTCATCTTACAATAAAAAATTGATTATAGAAAGCGTGGCTGATAGTATGAGTAATAATCAAAAATGGCGAATTTATTAGAAAATAGAAAAGCTAAGTTCAGTTACGAACTGATGGAACAGTTTGAGGCCGGAATTGAACTTTTGGGCAACGAGGTCAAATCAATCAAAAATCGGCGCGGTAATCTGCTCGGATCTTATGTGGCCATTCGCGGCAACGAGGCATTTTTAATCGGCGCCGAAGTCCCGGCTTATCAGCCAAAAAATGTCGGTGAAAATTACGAACCAAAAAGGCCAAGGAAGCTGTTACTGAAAAGGCGCGAGATTTTAAAATTGACAGAATATGATAACGAGAAGGGATTGACACTTATCCCAATTGCAATGTATAATAAAGGCCGAAATATCAAGCTTTCGTTCGTCGTGGCGCGCGGAAAGAAATTCCGCGATAAAAGAGAAACGATTAAACGTCGCGAGGCCGATAGGGAGATGCACCGTTCTTTGAAAAAGTTGCGTTAAGATCATTCGCGCAGTGCTGTTTATAAGAATTGCTTTGCGGGAAGCTTCTTCAATCCAATCCTCGGGGATATTTTTGTAAAGGTCTAAAGACCTGTGACAAAAATACCCCTGCGGGGGAATTTCAGAAGCTTCCCGCGACGCAATGCCCATAAACAACAATGGGCGCTCATAGACAGTGGCGCGGGGATGATCGGCTTAGACAGGCAAACGCACGACATATGCGCAAAGTAGAGCTGTCGTAACTCTTAAAAAGGCGACAAAATTTAAGTGCAGAGAATTCAAAAGCTATCGCTTCACCCTATCGGGTTGGCGACTTTGCATTCGCTTACGCTTTAGCCTAAGCGACGTTTTACTGATTGAAGCTTGATAAATCAGCTGAGGCGACAATCATCAAGCTAGAAATGTTTCCGCCCGAATTCATTTCAAAATCAAGGGCTTAGGTTGCTAAGTGTTCTGTTTATCTTTTAGCTTAGCGACCGAATACAAAAGATAAACTAGACTTTGTAGAAGTATGTGCCGGCTTTGTTTGCACGTGGGTTCGATTCCCGCCATCTCCACAGACAAAAATAAAAACCGGTACGAACATTGGATGATGTCCGTACCGGTCATACTAATTTTCGGAGGATAACTACTCGTCGCGAGAGTAAGGTTTGCAAACCCTTGACTTCACGGCCCAGAAGCTGACTTCGGCTCGCCGACTAACGGTCCCCTTGCCCTCAAACATCTTGGGCAGGTTCCGCAGATCAACTTTGGTCGGAGCCTTGGCCGTTGTCAGCTCGGTCTTCAACCATATAACATAACGATTCTGCGCCGTGGTCTTTCGCCTCTCTTGGCGGATTTGCCTTCTCTCTTCACGGCGATTGCCGGTCGCAACAATCCATCGGCTGATCTTATCGTTAAGAGTCTTCAGCCGAGGGCCGATCCAGGCTTTCAGCGCCGGTAACCGCAGTTTTTCGGTCAGCTGATGTCGGACCCAAAAGTCTCGGATCCGTTTCCTGTTTACAATGAGCAGGCCTATCGCCACGCCCACCAACAAACCAGGAAGCCTCACCCACAAAAGCTGGGCAAAAAAGGCGACAATCAGGCCGCCCCATTTGTAGCCCGCATAACCGATTGCGGCCACGAGCACAGCTTGCCATGGGGCAATCGGCATTTTACTGACTACACGGTGCGGATATACACTGTCGTCCACTTTCCAAACGCGGAATGTATATCCGTGATCCGGCATGCAACCATCAAAGAACTCCTGGCCGCCACCGCATATGGGCCAATTGAAGTTCCAGACCAGTTTTATAACTTTCCACGGCCCCGCCGGTTTCCAGCCAGCAAAGAAGACCACGGAACTTAGGACCAGACCCAGGATGCTTAAGGACACGCCAGCGGCAATCCGAGCCGGGACAACGGTCAGCAGTTTAAGCGGGAGAACCCACAGAAACCGCCGCCGCGTGTGGCACTGATCATCGGGAAGGCCCTTCAGGCTGCCGTTCACGAAGTTCCACATTGCCCGCTTAAAGCCGGTTGGCGGAATTTCCGCGAACAGCTCCTTTGGCACAACGATGTCCACAATCGCCGAAGCGACCTGGGTAAAGCCGTAGCCATAAATTCCGGCTACGCCGCCGGGCTCCTGGTCGGCGAAGGATCCAACACCAATTGCGTAAGACCCGTCATCCCTGGCCAAGAACCGCGTGAGGAACTTGAATTCCCTCTTTCGGTTGCCACCTTGACTCGACACCGCGACGAAACACAATTTGTGTTCGCCGGCGCTGAAGAACTCTAGGAACTTGGTCGTCTTCTTGACTTCGACGACGTACCGACGACCGCCATGAGCGTGCCGATGATAGTCTTCAAACTGGCGTTTCGTGTAGTCAATGATCAGAATGTGTGTCGGACGTTCCTCCGACAATTTCGGATCAAAGAACCACTGGATCGGAATCGTCGCGCTTTCCATCCGCGACGATCCGCCGTTCAGAACGATGGTGAAACCATTGGACTCAACCGTCTGTGAATTCTGCATTTTCTCTTCCTCCTTGTAAGGAACTTTCTCTCTTCGTATTTGCGTTACCTGTTTTCTGGCACTCACCAGAGCATAGTAAAAGTCTGCCATAGATATTAACTTATTTATGCAAAATTGTCAATAGCTGAAATTGGATTATAAAATCTGCCCTAACTCTTTCTCACAATCTCCAAGCCAAAAAGAAAGCTCTCCGTTTTATGAGGGGGTGTTTTCTTGTTGTTTAAATAACAATATGTGATATCTATTTTCAAGGTTGTTAGAGAGCGATTTCTCTCTTTTCTAGATTAAATAGCTTGTCATGCGTCTTAAATACCCAACATTCTATCTGGTTCCAAGTATTTCGTACGATGTCCACCAAAAATTCTTATCTACCACCTCCAATCCCTGATATAATTAGAAATCGGACAGGAGGTTATTTAAAGGAGGATTTCATGAAACCTCGATGTCGTTGTTGTCATCAGCCTGTTAGCGGCCAATATCTCACGGTCCGACTGGCAAGAGAGACTGTTTTTCACCGCTATTGCGGATGTGAATGTCTGCGGATATTCAAACAAAAGAGGCGACAAAAAGTTGGCGCATAAACAAAACACAAACCGCTTCCGGCTGGGAGAGAAACCCCAACCGCGAAGCGGTTTTTATTTGGTGCACGGAAAATTCTGCCGTCAGATTTTACGCCGCCTCAACAATACAACCAGCTTTGGCTTTCTGGGAGAGTTTGATGGCAATTTCTTGTCCTTTTTTAGCTGACTTTATGTCTTCGTGATCAAGTTGCATTGAACCGACAACTTCCTCAAACTCCACCTCGCCATGTTTGACCTTAATTTTGTCGCCAACGGAAAGCGGTTTTAAAAGTTTTATAACCGCAACTCCGATTTGGTCGTACCAATGAGTTATTTCCCCTATTTTGTTATTTGAAACTTTTGCCATGATTTTTTATTAAATATTAATTCGTAGATACTATTCCGTCTGCTCTATGACAATTATAATGCTATCACGGAGTAAAAATCAGCTCAACGCGCGTTATAAAACTCTGGCTTGACTATCCTATGTTAATCATATATAGTATCGGGCAGAAGAAACTTCAGAGGATGCGATAAAACCACAGGAGGTCAAAATGCCCGACTTGATTATAACGCGTTCGCCGTTCTTTGTCGTAAATCCCGACCGGATAACGGGCCATGTCGTCTCGGCCACCGGAGAGAAATCAAGAAAGTTCTACACCAAGTGGCAAGCCAAACAATACGTCTACTCCATGAGGGACGTTGAGTTTGACGACGCCGAGGTCAAGGTTCTGATTGAGATGATTGACAACAGTTCCCTGATCAACAGCGACACTCACGTTGAACAGACTACGGATCGCATGGCCGAGTTTGAAGCCAAGATGTCGTCGGGCTGTCGGCCGTCGGTATAGAAAGCGAATTTTACAGATTCGTCCTATAAAACCCCGTCGCGTGTTGCGAACGGGGTTTTCTTTTTGTCTATTTCTACCCTTGACATACCCACTACTCGTGATAGAATCCCTCTTGGATTCGCGGTTTAAAACTTAACCCAAAGGAGGTAGTAATCGTGAAAATGATCAAGGCTTTTTTGACCGCTGGTACGGAAGTTCTGGCCGTCAGAATTCCCGATAGTCTTTGCCTTCGGCTCTTTGAGATCTTTTATAAAAAGTTGGATGAGAAATGCCAGCTTTTCCTGATCAAAAGACTCCGCATAGAAGGAGTTCATGTCGATTTTGGCGTTCTTCTTCGAAAACTAGAAGAGCGCTCAAGATACGATGCCGTGCTGAACGAAAACGACATTTGCCACTTCCTGACCGAGAGCAGTACCGACTCTCGCTCGGCTGGAGGTTCCGGCACACGGACTGAATGCGGCGTCGGTGCTGACGTCCGTTATCACGGAAGTTACCAGTAACCCAAACTTTCGGAAAAATAACAGGAGAATAAATTCATGAGCCACAACGGTCGCATCTGGTACGTTCGTTGTCTGAATACCGGAACTTTTGAGTTCGTCACGAAAAATCTTACGACTTGCGTTGACGAGACGAAGATGCTTGAAGATGTTCCGGTTGAAGTGACCGAAAAGGGTCGGAAATTCAGAATTAGGATGAACCTCATCGAAATAGACTTTGATGGGGTCCAAAAATTAAAGATAAGCCAGAAGGCGCTTGGTTTATCTTTTCGGGTCTACATGCGCGAGAGTCGCGGCGCCAAGGTTACGCCCTGGAACATGTAAGTCGGCTAAATGATTTGGGCAACCCAGCTGAAAGGAGCAGATGAATGAAAAGAAGTCCGTCAACTCAAGTTCCGGACATGAATATCCACGTGACATTCGGTGAATTTGACCGAATTCACAGAAAGGCACGCGAGGCGCGGCAAATGGTCAGAGTCTTGGGCAACCCCAAAAGGGCGCCCGACAGAATCCTTAAACGATTGCTGAGCGACCTGAAAGCCGGACAGGGTCTGAGCAACGCGGAAACGGGCTCGGACTTCATGTATGCCCCGGATTACAGGGAAGAGATTCGTATCATAGAAAATGTCCTGGGGCGAAAGTGATGCTTTCGTGAACCAGCAGGACCCATCGCAGTTGGAAATTGCGATGGGTCTTTTTATTTTGCATCACTTATCATGTCATCTCGCGGTTTTAAATAAAAACATAAGTCCATTTTCATCCTTGACTTTTCCAGAAAAACTTATAAAGTGTTTCTTAGATTTGGAGCAATTCCGCTTCCAAAAATAAAGGAAATTGACATGAAAAAGATCGGGTTTGTTCTGTGCGCCCTGACCGCCGTCTGCCTGTTCGCTCTTCCCCTGCCGATCTCGGCCGAGGAACCGCCCAATCCGACTGCCACAATGAAGGTGTACGACAAGTACATCTCCAACGACATGGCCCAGCGGTTTTATAATAAGCCGGTGATTCAATCGGACATCTGCGTTTATCTACCGGGTGGGTTTTCGTTTGATTTCTGGTATTCGGCCGGATTCAATTCCGCCCTGGACGGCGACTTCGATGACGAAGCTGACTACACGCTGACCTGGGACGGGTGTATCAGCTGGGCGAATCTCACCACGGAACTCCAGTACTGGGATCTGCACCATGAAGTGATGAGCCTTGGAAGCGAAGACGGCTTCAGCTTTCGGGTGCGGGTAGCCGGTCCGAAGATTTCGGTTGGCCGGTTTCATTACATCTCTCTCGGATTGGCGCCCTACGTCGAACAGAAATTCGTTCAGATGTTGGACGGAAGCAGTTCCGGCGATGGATCGTTAAGCTTTGCCGGGCTGTTGGTGTCTTGTAACGACAAGCCGGATTTAAGTCTGTCGATCAATTCCGATGTCGCCGTCGGCTATGATGATGGCGCGTTCGGGAATTCATCGGCCGGAATTCTTCGAGTTAAGTACGCATGGGTCTGGAATTTTGGCGGGCAGATGTCCGTCGTCTTTCCAGAAATCATCGGCTCCCAGCCGTTTGGAAACAACGACGAGCGCGAGCGAGAAATCATGGCCGGTGGCGGTTTGTCATATCAGTTCTGAATATCAGTTCTGACCATCAGTTTTGACCGCCGAATTTCCAAAGTTCATTCAACAAGAGCAGAAGGCGCTTCACACTTCTGCTCTTTTTTATTCTTGCTTTTTATCAAACGATGTTTATTATGAAGAACGAACTCAGTAAAAAAGAGGGCCATTAGCTCAATTGGTAGAGCGCATCCATGGCATGGATGAGGCAACCGGTTCAAATCCGGTATGGTCCACCAAAAGTTAATTCCTGGTAATGCTTTTTTGTGTAAAACGTCTTATAATTAAAAAATCCGACTACTAAATTGCGCGACTTTATATGGCAACCCTGCTCTTTATTTACATATCTTTCTTTCTGTCGGTAACTGAAGAAATCTTTTTTGTTATACCCTCAACCTTAACCCAGGTCACCATCGGCGGACTGATGATCAGTATGCCGCTGACTGTCGCTAATTTTGGATATTTCATGTTGTTTCTGGTCATCCCGGGAGCTCTCGGCGTAGCTGTTGGTGCCATTCCGATTTTCCTTTTGGCTAGATATGGATTAGCCGTTTCAGAAAAAGAGTCCAACAGATTGCAAGTAATAATCTACCAAATAAGGAACCGCATCGGCTCCAATCAAAAAGGTTCCCTTTTTATATTTTTCTTGATGAGACTCATGCCAAATTTCTCCGGATTGGTCGCTACTATCCTTGGAGGATTGTGGGGCATGAAAACTTGGAACTTTTTTATTCTAACGTTTCTCGGATCCATAATCAGAATCGCCATTCTCGGCATGGTCGGGTGGCAATTCTCCCACTACGCCTACCTGCTCACGGGAAAATATGGCTGGATCGGTCTCACTTCTGGAATAGTGGTGATTCTCTTAATCGGTTTATTTTTGTTTAAAAAGAAAAGATAGAGGAAAGAAGAAACGGGCGGAAAAAGAGGCAGAGATTCAGAGTGGCTCAGCGCGGAGTCCTAATTTATATCCGATGTAACAAAAAACCGGCTGGATCACGAGAATAACCACCCAAGAAATTAGAAAAATTGGCAGAGAAATCAATTCCAAATAAAGCCAAACTAAACCGGTAAAAATAATATAGTCACTGTGGTCAATGATGGGTAGAAATTTACTGTCGCTAACATTTGCCCTTCTTTTTATAAAACTTCCAGCGGCATGGCCGAGATATGTGCAGACTCCGGCTATAAATCCCAGATAAAGTGATCCGTAAAAAATCACCCCAGCAATCGGGCCAATAACGACGGCGACTAAAATCCCCGGAAGAGTCGTGGAATCGCCAAGAATTCTTCGTCCGTCAAAAAACGATTTTCCAAAATCTATCGGTCTATCAAGCTTGGCAAAAAAAGAAATTTTTTTGCGAAGAGGATATAACAAATTAAGAGTGCCGTTGACCAACATCGGCGGAATCATAAACATTAAAACTTCGCTGAAGGTTTCTTTCATTTGGTTTTCTCTATGTTATAGACGAAAAACGGCTCTTTAAATTTTGTTTTCAAAAATTCTTCAATTACATTCAGGTGGCGTGGCAAGCAAGGCTTAATGTTAAGGGCGGCGCTATAAATGACAATACCGTTTTTCTCTTCAACAAATTTTATATCCGCTTTATTGAGTTGCCGATCTAGAGCGGCTTTCAAATTTTCCAAATCGGCCGCGTTTCCAGCTGGAGTGTTAATAGAAAAAGCGTATTCATCACCCCTCAAATCAACCGGAACGCAAGTCTTCCAAGGCACGGCGACCGGATAAATATTATCAAGCAAATCATATTTGCGAACTATCTCGCCGATGGAAATTCCGCTTTGAATTTCATAAAAATTGAGATTCCCGAGAGATGACTTCTTTTCCCAGAATAGTTCGTCCGGCTCATCATACAGAGCGACCATTCCATTGATTGCGTTTGTATTGAGATATTTCATCGTCCCCATTAGCTCTTGATACGTTGGATAAAAAGTTACCAGCAAAACAGCAAAAGCGCCGGCCAGAACAGCTCTCCGACCATTGGTCATGTGTTTCTCCAAAAAGAATAGGACGCCAATGGCGACGAAAGAAATCAGCCCAGACAGCAGATATATTTTCAGTTGATACCACTCGTGGAAGAAAATCCGATTCCAAGCAAAAGCTGTCCAGATGAAATAAACGACTATGACGCCGGAACAAGCGACTATCCCCTTTTTGCCACGATAAATGCCATACAAAAAGGCGGCGACCATCGGCAGCGTATTTGAGAGAAAAACGCCGCCGTCCGGTATGGATTTAATCAAGGAAAAAACCACTAAAGAAAACGCCGCGGTGTATAAAATTTTACGGGCGGGGGTTTCTTTTTGAGAGACGGTGGTGGCAAAAAATAGCAAAGCGGAAATTGTGGCAACAGCGACGCACATCAGCCCCAGCCACAAAATCCAATTCGGAATAAGTCCGACAAACGGCGTCCCCATGTCCATGTTTTCAAAGTAATTATAGCCAAGCGGGCCCCCAACCACGGCCAGAGACCCTTTCAAGATATGATTGTGAGTTAATTGCGAACTAGATATTTCCCCATTATTGAAAGTCAAAACAAAATCGTTCCACTCAAATCCAAAATCACCAGCGAAACTAAGAAAAGCCGCCGCGCCAAGCACAAAACCAATTACCAACGACAAAAATAATAAATATTTACTTATCTTCTCTACTTTTTTGTTGGACCTATTTACAAAAACGGCCAAAAAAATCAAAACGATTAAAAATATAAAAAACAAATAGACTTTACTGTTACTGCGTCCTCCAGCAAAATTATTCAGAAGGGCGTGAGATATCAACAGAAGATAATACATAAAAAGTTTCCTGGCCTATGGAATCAGAAAGAGCCGAAACCATAACTTATACTTTCCCCTTCATCATCCCAAGTATCTGCGTGTAGCCCATAGGCTTCATTAGAGTAGCAGCCCTCTTCTTCACTGCAAGCTTCTGGGTTTTCTGAGTACCAAAATGCCAGACAAGATGGGGCGACATAGGCATAAGTATAGAAAGTTCGCGGCTCTTCTACATAACAAGCATCACCGCAAGGGTCTGTCGGCAAAGGATCTATATATTCTGCCAATTCTGCTGCTAACGTGTCCCAATCAACACATCCTTCCGTCTCGCAGGCCTGGCAGAATTTGTCTGGTTCTGTGATATCACCACAATCCAAATATGGCGCGTGTTCGTTGGCGGCGATGTAGGCAACAATGGCGTCGTTTATATCTTCCAAATCACAGTATCGACGAGCATCTCCTTCTTGTTCAGAACAAGGCACATCTTCGCCTCCTCCGAGCAGCGATGTTGAGGTGCCAATGGCCACGCCGCCCAAACCCTCTTCAGTAGAGCCCGGAGCAATTAGTGCTAGTTTATTGCTAGTTTGCAAAGCAATTTCATAATTTTCTCCTCCCGGATTAATTGGTAGCGCAGACAAATAAGTCGGTACCAGTTCAGCCGAAAGATCCAAACAATTCGGGATTTCGGTATCGCCGCCGGTATCGCAGATTTCTTGTAAAGAGCCGTCCAGGTCACCATCCGGCCAATCTAGTTCGTCCAGGTAATATTGCTGGACGGCTTTATATATAGCATTAATATCACTAGCTCTTTGGGCGTTTCTAGCTTGGGCCAATTGCCGCGCCGGGTTGATTGCCACGATAACGATGGCGGCCAAAATAGCGATAATGGCAATCACCAAAAGCATCTCCAGGAGGGTGAAACCAGATTGGGAACAAGCTTTGTGACGGCAGAATAAATTAAAGCGCATAAGTTAAATCTGTGTTTATTTGATAAAGCAACCGAGTCGCTTTCTATGCGCTTTATGATATCAAAGTCTTGTCGACAATCAAATGTCTCATCACGCAATACTAGTGGTGTGTGGATAACTTTGTATTCTTTAATATCTTTTATATAATCTTCTACTGGTAGAGTTCTTTTCTTGATTTAAATTGAGGTATGAACGATCTAGACCGCAAAATCAGAGTCGGAGGTGACTGATGAGGAAGATAATCTTTGATCTCAGACAATATATTTATGATCAGCTCGTGGATATGTTTCTTAGCCAGTTAAATCGCTGGGCCACCAGAGAAGCGCATGGTTGGTGCGACGACTGTGAGCTCCACCGGCATCCCGAATGGCTCGTTGAACATTATCTCAAACATGGAGGCGCTGAATATTGGGCAAAGAGACGCGAACAGTATTTCCGAGAAGTTGAAGTCCCTGATCCAGCGACCCCGCCGAGAGAGCTGGCCCAGCCGGAATTCCATATATAACGACAAAACCATAACCACCCCCGCCAAAGGAACGCGGGGGTGTTTTTAATTTTAAAAAGACCCAAAGGTGCTATTATTTAGCAAATGCAAGAGATCAAAAAGATGATTAGATACTCAATTGTCGGAATGTCTGGTACCGTTTTAGATTTGTCTCTCTTGTTTGTGCTAGTAGAGTTTTTGCAGTGGCATGTTTTGTCAGCCGCCGCCGTCTCTTTCGTCGCCGCCGCAACCAGTAACTTTGTTTTAAATAAAAAATGGACGTTCAAAAACAGAAACAAAGCCTATCACCAGCAATATTTGAAATTCTTTTTGGTCTCGGTAGTCGGGCTTCTATTAACGATTTTGCTGATGTTTTTGTTAAACATAATACTGGGCATCTGGTACTTACTGGCCAAGGCCCTGACTTCCCTAATCGTACTGTTATGGAATTATCTGGGGAACCGACAGTGGACATTCCGCCCGGTCATAAAAGAGGCGATTCTGGACAAAAGTTATCACTTTGAGTATTCCGTCGTCATCCCGACATATAACGAGGAATCGGTTATTGAAAAAACCCTCTCTGAAATCAGAAACTTTTTCCTAAAATCAAAACTTTCTTATGAAATTATCGTCGTTGATGATGGCTCTTCAGACCAAACGACGGAAATTATAAAGAAAGGCCAAAATAATTCGCCGGATTTAAAATTGATCGTCTTGGATAGAAATACTGGCAAAGGAAATGCTTTGAAAATCGGGGCCCTATCCAGCGACGGAAAATATGTTCTCTTCGCAGATGCCGACAATTCAACTCCAATTGAAGAATTAACAAAATTGCAAAAATACATTCCTGAATATGATGTCGTGGTTGGCTCCAGAAAGTTGCTTGGAAGCGTTATTGAAACTAAGCGCGCTTCTTATCGCCGGCTTATCAGCAAGATTGGTTCGTTTTTAAGCACGGCTTTAATCAAAGACATCAAAGACACCCAATGCGGCTTCAAATTGATAAAACGGGAAGTTGTTGAACAAATCGTCCGGAGACAAAAGATCACCGGCTATGGTTTTGACCTTGAGCTGCTCGCTTTAGCCCAGCATTATGAATTAAAAATACTGGAAGTGCCAATCCGTTGGATTGACAGAAAAGAATCACGATTTCGGCCGATTCGCGATACTTTGCTAACTCTGGGAGATTTTCTCTTAATCCAATATAATTTCCTTACTGGCAAATATTAGGCACGACAGGACACCAAGCATGGCAGTGTGTTTCAAAAAAATTAACAGGATTTTCGTAAAAATAATCACCAGTGATTTTGCCTTTTTTGTTTTTCTGACAGCAGTTTCGGCCATTTTATTGTACACACTTAATAAAGACCTGATTCGGACTTATTTAACCAATCAATTTGTTGGTGGCTGGGATGGTTCCGGACATTACGCTATCGCCAAACTTTACGCCGAAAATATTTTTCCGACATTCTGGGGCTGGATACCAAATTGGTATAACGGCATGCCCTTTCCACAATTTTATCCGCCGGTTTTTTATTATCTGTGCGCTGTAATTTATAAAATATCGGCCATAGAGTTTGATGCCGTGTTTAAGACCATCCCACTATTGACGGCAACATTAATTCCGGTGGGCCTATCCGCTTTGTATCACTCGCAAATCAGCAAATCAAAGTTCCAATCTTTTTGGGTTTTGGTTTTGTCCGCCGGATTAATTTCAGCGAAATCGGAATTGGGCTATGTGGGAGTTTCCTTGGCTAGTTCGCTTAACAATGGTCTGGTCACCCAATCTTTGGCTTTTGTGTTTTTGGTTTTTTGGTTGATCTTTTTTCTCGACGTTGAGAAAAAACCGGCCAACAAGTATTACGCCGGCGCATTTCAGTTTCTGATTTTGTTAACCAATGTCCACATAGCGATTATCGCCTTTTTTATCTTCGGTCTGATATTTATTCTTCGTCTGATTGACAGAAGAAAAAATGTAAACGGCGCCAGATCGCTGGTGCAATTTATCTGTCTGTATTTCCTCTCCGGTTTTATCCCGGTCCTGATCGCTTCTTTCTGGTATCTGCCGATGCTTCACTATTACGATTATTTCGCCGGCCGGCCGCTTGGTTGGAAGTGGGGATCATTGTCAGGGCTTTATTATTACCATTATTATTTTCCGGTTTTCGTAATAATTTCACTGGTATTCTCTTTCATCAAAAAGAATAATTTAATAAAAGCTCTAGGGTTTTTAATGATTGTGGCGAATTTGTTTCTAGTTACTAAAGCTTATATTTGGTTGCCATCACTGCCAATACACATAGATAGATGGATCGGAACAATTTATTTTTTCTTGCCGATACTGGCGGTTTTCACTTTTGTAACAATTCGGCGATTTATCAAAATCAAAACGGTATATTGTTTATTAATCTTGATCATCACTAGCTACTCAATCTATGCAACGAAAATAAATGGGGCCTTTCATGACGATTTACGTGGTATCTACATAGATAACGTCACTGAAAGCATACAGCCCATACTTGATTATATGAAAGACAAAGATGGGTTGGCATTAGTTGAGTGGTACACTCCATATGAAAAACCCTCCACGGGGGTTGTGGATGCCTACTTGGGTATCCAAGGCAATAAAACAGCTTACAGCGTAATCAGAGAATCCGCGCTAAGTTCCCTATTTTGGGTTCCGATACGAAATTCCCTGTCGTATTGGCCAGAATGTTGGGGTATAAAATGCGACTTAGCTTTTGACCAAGAATATCTGGATAACCCCGTCGAGGACCAAATAAAGGTCGCCAACTTTTACGGAATTAAATATTTGATATTAAGATCACGAGATCAAAAAGATTTGGTTGAAGATTCCGGCCTTGCCATAAAAGAAAAAGATTTTGATGACTGGGCTATCTATAGAATACTGATGGAGCCACAGACGGTAGGTTTGCCAGAAAAAGAACCTATTTTGGTCTTTTCCGATTTAAATACCAAGGAAATTCCGCAACGCCGGTTTGACTTTATTTCTCTGGTAGAAGAAATTAATTTAAAACGAGCCAGAACAGATTTTACTTTTGTCTATGCCGATGAAAAACTCCTGGACAAAAGTGAAGATCTTAAAAAATTTAAATACATATTGATAGATTCCTACAGTTATGAAAACGCGGATGGGGCCATTTCTGCCCTAAAAGAATATCTGGCAAGTGGTGGCAAAATTATCGCTCTGCCATCAGACGATAAATTATATGAGTTTGTCTTTGGGGCCTCCGACACTGGCGGGATCTTTTTACTAAACGACTTGTGGGCGGAGAATTTTGAGAAACAATACGATACTTTTGTAAAACTGCTGGACGATTTTGTTGAGGATAGAAGACCAGAAAAATTAAGTGCGCGTATTGGCTTTTCCGAAAATGTTTTGAGCGCAGATTTAGATATCGAGTCGGCAGAAAAAACCGCGGCGGTTCCAATTTTGATAAAGCAGAGCTATTTTCCGGGCTGGAAATCGGTTGGCGGAGAAAAAATCTATCTGGCTGGGCCGGGACAAGATTTGATTTTTGCAGAGCGGGCGATAATAATTTATTTTGAGACGCCAAAACCTGTAGTGGTAGGACACATCATCTCGTTGATTGGGCTGTGCCTGTCGTTAATTTTCCTGCTCTTTGATGCCAGATATCAAAGAGGAAAAACTCTCGTGCCAACAGACGACAAATGAATATTTAAAGAGATTTATTAGTAGCCAGATCCAGGATCGCCGGCGTCTTGGTAATATACGCCCTCAGTTCCCTCCATAAGGGTCCCCTTCTGAACTGGTTTTGCTGTGGCCCAATACACTACTGCAGAAGAACAATCACCCGTATCATCTTCGTCCGTACATTCATAAATAATGCCCCCGCCGGTTTTGCCTTCGGCCGTGTAGACATAAGGAACATTTATAAAGTTATAGGCAATATAAGAACTCATGCTCGCTGCGTTAGCTGTCGGCACAAGCCATTCCCCGACCCAATATCTTTTCGGAAGCAAACTGGTAAAATCATCAGATTCCGGTCGAGTTTCTATGTGTACATTCTGAAAATAACAGTCTACGCTTTCTGGGCCGATGCAAACCTTTGTGCCCACATCTCGTCCCGTGTTGGGATAATGATTGTTGTCCACCATAAAAATCGCTACGGCGTTTTGGAATTCTCTAACCTGCTGGATGACCTTTGAGTCCTGGGCTTTAAGTCTGGCATCCTGAAGCGAAGTCAAAACGATACTGGATAGTAAAGCGATAATGGCGATAACTACTAACAACTCTATTAAAGTAAAACCTCTTATTTTTTTAGTTTCCATATTTTTGATTATCTAATTGTATTCTATCAAGAGTCTCTCTGAGTTCGGGCGAAATCTTCATCTTTTCGCTCAAGGGCAGATCTTCATAATTTACTACTTTTTCTGGCCGCAAAACAAAATAGGCCATTAAAACAGAAATCACGATAATTATTACCGACACCGACAATAACAAGATATTGGCTTTGCGGTAATCGCTTACAATCTTTTTCTTGACCAAAAAACTGGCCAGAGAAAAGCCTTTCTCTTCCTGGTCAGCGGCGTTTGGGTTAATAAAATTCTGTCTGCTATCCTCAAGTTCAAAATTCATACAATTATTATATTACATCTAATAATCTTTCCCAGTACTCCATCTGATAACTAAAAAATCAATATCAGCGCGAAACAGATGGCAACGAAAACTAACATGGCGACGTTGGCTGACCTCTGATCTTTGGCAACGCCTAATTTTATAAACATTCTAGTCACAAATCCCAATTCTTCGCCCGAACTTTGTGTATTTTGATAAAAATCTCCTTTTTGAAAATCTAAAGACATAATGATTTGATTACGCTTAAATTATATAACGACAAAATTATTTCCCCAAATATCTCCAGATGGCCGGATCCTCCTGGCCGAGAGCCCAAGCTGAAAAACCGGCCAAGCCCTTATTTTTGATGATTTCCTCCTTAATTTCCAAGCTCTCGTCATTGTCGCACCAGATAACAAAATCCGCTCGCCCCTTGGTGAATTCAAACTTCTCGGCACCTAAAACCGGATCAAAATCTCTATCTCGGTTTTTGCCCTTTTTATAATTCTTTTGGGCTAATTTGTAAGTCGTCGCTCCAGCTCGGACTCCATTCTGCCATTGCCAACAATAAAACGGAATTCCCAACGAAAGTTTTTCCGCCGGCGCCTGGGTTAGCATGTAATCCAAGATTCTGTTCACATAAGGCAAAGAAGCTACCGGTCCGATTGAATTTGGATCATCATAAGTCATCAGCGACAGAAAGTCAGAGTTCTTGGAAAGTTCTTTGTAATCGTACGCACCGCTCCAATCTTGGTTTTTATCATTGATATTGTAGTCCGTGGAACGAACAACGACGGCCACGCTGAATTGGAGTCCTTCCTCTTTCAGCCGCGGATAAGTTTTTTTAACAAAAGCCGTGTACAAGTCGCGATCTAAGTGATTGATATTTTCAAAATCAAATTGCCAACCGATATAGTCATATTTTTCGGCTTCTTTGATCATGAAATCAATAATTTTATCTTGCGCCTTATTATTTATCAAAATGTCGGACATCAACACCTTGCTAAAGTCATCATTAACAATGAGGGGCATGACGGAAACGTTTTTCTTGTCGGCTTCTTTAAGAATTTTCTTTGACTTCGGTTTAGAGACCTCCAGATCGTAGCCAACTTCATATATCTGTGGAGCCACGACATCAATTTTTTTATAATTCTTCTTCAAGCTATTTAACCCGTAAGCATTATCAAAATAATAAAAGATATTCTGCGAAGCCAGAGCTGAAACTGGAAAAATAAGTGCGATTACAAAAAATGCAATAAGTGTTCTGCGCATAACGATATTATAACCGATATCAAAACAATTACCTCCTAAATCCTGGGCGACAGCGGAGCTTTTCTGTATTTCTCTATGATCTGATTTTCCACCACGACTCTGTCCTGGCCGTATTTTATATAGGACATCTGTTTTAACGGCTCTATTTGGCTACGACTACCAATCTGTGGCGGTTCTGTTTTTATATTAAAAGCGTCAATCGGTACACCAGCAGAAAGCATTTTCAAATAGGCGTTGAAATTATTTATGTTCATGATGTCTTTGGCCGTGAAAACGGGCGATAACTGTTTTTCCAGAAACTCCGCGTCATCAGAACCGACACGGAAAACGGCCATAGAGCCGACGTTGCCAAAAACTGAATCTCGAATCTTTTCATCAATTTGAGCGATAAACTGGTGAGCAATATTCAGCGATAATTTATATTTTCTAGCTTCGGATAAGATCGTGGCAATAGAATTCGTGGTGACGTTTTGGAACTCATCAATGTAAAGATAGAAAGGCGAATAATTTTCTCCGGGAGTATCAACTCTGGAAAGGGCCGCCATCAAAATTTTCCCAACCAAGATAAGCCCAATAAGATTAGAGTTTGTGTCTCCGAGATTGCCCTTGGAGAGATTGACCAAAAGAATCTTCTTCTGATCCATTATTTCGCGGAAATTAAAACTGGATTTTTCTTGGGCGATTACCGGTCGCATAATTTCATTGGCCAAGAAAACATCAAACTTGCTGGTGATATAAGGCACGATATTTTCCAACGAAGCCTCGCCGCCGGCCTTAGAGGCGATTTCTCGCCAAAACTGAATGACGACCGGATTCTTGCATCGGCTTAACTTCAATTCGCGGAAACTCTTGTCTGACAAAACACGAGAGACATCCAACAAAGTTGAGCCGGTTTCTGGGTCGTCGATAACCAGCATCGTGGCATTTCGAAAATATTGTTCAAACATCGGACCGAAAGCTTCCGGATTTGACCCGTACAATTTCTGGAAAATGCTAAACAATTCATTGACCACGAAAGTTTTCTGCTCCGGCTTTTTTCTGTCATATTCCAGCATATTCAATGCCATCGGCCGGTCGGTGTAACTCGGATCAAAATAGATAACATCTCCGTATCTCTCTTTCGGAATATTAGCTAGAACATCTTGAACATCTGATCCGTGTGGATCAATCATGCAAACGCCCTCACCGTTCTGAATATCTTGAATTATCATACTCCTCAAGAGATTGGTTTTACCGGTGCCGGTCTGACCAATGACGTAAAAGTGACGCATTCTGTCTTCGGGCGCGAAATAAATATCGGTCTCCATATTTCTATGGACGTTTTTACCAAGGTAAATGCCGGCCTTCGGGATAGTCAAAGGAGCGGAACTGGTTTTCATCTTGTTGGTCTTCAGCTCTGGAGAACTTATGGCATCTTCTGATGGAAAATGAATCACCGTCGCCAATTCTTTGATGTTCAACGGCAAATCATAATCTCGATTGAACTCCCGAAAAGAGAAGCCCTTGAACAATTCCCTTTCTTTGCCGGATTTGAATTCAATAAATTTAAATTTATTACCGTTAGTATTTTCAAATTGATTGAAGGCCGATTCAATATCTTTCAAGACAGCGGAAGTTCTCTGTTCTGTTCCGGTTGAGACAATTATCCTCAAGTTGGTTGAGACAATTGGAGAGCTGGTTTTGTTCTTGATGTTCTCAAGCAAGATTGAATCGACATTGACCGGCGTTGGGTCTTTGTGAGAATCTTTTTGAAATGGAGAGGGACTTATAAAATTAGAGATTCTGGCACCCCAAACGCTCTTCCAGGTATTTTTTATATGCAGCTCTTCGGCGTCTTTGGCACCTTTTTCAACTTTTGATAAGGCCTTGCGATAATATTTCAAGTAAAAATCTCCAACCGGCTTGAAAATCATCTGAATCGCGGCGGCTTCTTCCTTTTCTTTTAATTTGGAAAAAACGTTGAGCAAAACTTTCATCGGATCACTGCCGAAAGTGTCATGCGTCCTAATGGTCCTGGCTGGAGCCTTTTCTTGATCCAGATAGACTCCTTTGGAGGAGCCTTTCTCGTTAAAAATATTAAAGTCGTCTTTTTGTTCCCTGATCATCGCGTCCGGAAAAACAGAGATTAGTTGTTTTTCAAACAAATCTATCTTGGGATCCGGAACAGAAACATAAAAGATAAACTCCCGACTACCGATGGCGTTGGCGATTTCAATAGTTAAATACTCTTCCTCGTCAGAATCGGCGACAGATAACATGCCGAGATAGAACTGTTCCATCAATTCAAAAAACTTTTTGAGGTCAAAATCTTCTTTTTGACGACTATAGCCAAGCGACACTTCAAACAATGTACGATTAAGAGCTTTGTTTAGCGACATCTTTGTCTCTAGGCCGGTCACCTTATATCCTTCTTTCAAATATTGCACGAGAAATCGGTGGAAATCGTCGGTCAGGTGCGGATCTCTTAATCTCTGAATGATATCAAGGGCATTTATAATTCCTTTCTCATAGACAATAGAGATCAGTTCGGACATTTTGGCGTCGTGCTCTTCCGGCTTTAGACGTAAGACGATCTCTTCCCTGAATTTCTCGGGAATAACAGAGCTCTTGTCAAAAACTTGCTCCGGATTCTGTTTTGAATATTCATCTAACGCGTCACGGATAATAGCTTCTCGATCGGGAATTTGCTCGCCTTGAAGACCAGCTCTCTCTCGTCCCGCGATTTTTTCTCGCAAATAAGAAAGCTCTTCCCGCGGTGATGATACTTTTTTCTCAAGATTAAAACTTTCCATTATGATATTGAAAGATACACTATAAAGGTAATTATACCCAATTTATGGCTTTTTAAAAAAGCCTCTTGGATGAATGGGCCCGCGCGTGAACGCTATAATTGGCCGGAATCACCTCAAATCGCCATTCCAGTTGCGCCGTAAAAACTTCGTGATAACATATTTGGTACTCCCGAATATGACTTGGGTATGGTTTATTCGGGTACCGTTTATTAAATTGGTCTAAATTTAAGTATAGAAAATGCCTAAAAAAGTAAAAAAGGACGAGGAGGTGAAAGATGAAGCGATGGTTGATAGTGGCGCTGAGTCTGAAGCAGATACCTCGGAATCGGCGGAAGAATCGGACTCTTGGGTAGAAGAAGACGAGGATGACGACGCTTCATTTGATGAATAAGTGATAGAGAAATTAGGATATCCTAAAACTTCATAAAATCCGCCCTTAACCGGCGGATTTTATGTTAAGAAAATAAAGCGACACCGACAAACCTCCGAATATTGCGTCAGCGGCAAAATTGTGGTAAATTGACGTTTACCGTTGCTTTAAAGCAACATTTTTTAATAAGAAAAGAAAGTTGGTAAGACAAATCAAAATCAGAATAAACGAGCAAATACGCGCGAAAGAACTGCGCGTCATCGGCCCGCTCGGTGAAAACGTTGGGGTAATATCTCTAACTGAAGCCTTGGGAAAAGCCAAAGAAGCGGGGCTTGATTTGATAGAGATATCGGGTAGCGCCATTCCGCCAGTTGCAAAGATCTCGGACTATGGTAAATTCTTGTACGAGCAAAAGAAGAAACAGAAAAGCGCCAGAGCCAAGTCTCACAGTGTAGAGGTCAAATCTGTCCAAATTAAGATAGGCACGGATGAAAATGATCTTGGAATCAAGGCCAAAAAAACTTCCGAGTGGTTAACGGAGGGGCACCGAGTCAAAGTTGAACTGTTTTTGCCGGGCAGAACCAAGTATATGGACGAAAACTTCTTGAAAGAAAGACTAAAAAGATTATTGAAGCTGGTCGCCGTTGAATACAGAGAATCTGTCGCAGCCAGAAAAGATCCAAAAGGGTTGTCAATGATAATAGAGAAAAAATGAAAACAAATAAATCATATTCAAAGAGACTTAAGGTGACTAAAAAGGGCAAAATAATCGGCCGAAGACCGGGGCAGAATCACTTTAACGCCAAAGAAAGCCGGGCTCAACAAATGAACAAGAAACGAATGAAAGTATTTTTTATCACTAATAAACAAAAGGCGCGATTTCTGCCTAATAGATAAATCATGTCACGCGTAAAAAGAGGAACAATTTCCAATAAGAGAAGAAGAAATGTTTTAAAACAGGTTAAAGGTTTTCGTTTTGGCAGAAAGTCCAAAGAAAGAATGGCCAATACGGCCATTCGCAAGGCCGGTCAAACAGCTTTCCGCGACAGAAGAAATAAGAAAAGAAATTTCCGCGGGCTATGGAACACAAAGATTAATGCCGGTATTCGTCCCCTTGGCATTTCATACAGCAAATTCATCGGTCTCTTGAAAAAGAATAAAATTGAACTAAATCGAAAAGTCTTAGCTGAAATGGCCGAGAAAAATCCGGAGATTCTGGCAAAAATCGTTGAGAAGGTAAAATAGAAATATTTAAATTACTACTCCAATTCCACGATCTGTCCCTCGCGCGGATGGACCGCCTCAACATTTAAATTATCTCTTAGTCTCTGCGCCAAGAACATCGTCGCTTTAGGTTCACCCATTACCGTAAAAACTTTTTTAAGTGTCGGCGCGGACTTTGAAACGAAATCCACCAGGCCGTCAGAATCTTTGTGTGAGGAATACCCAGAAACAGTAAAAATCTGAGCTTTGACCGGCACCCTTTCGCCCTCAATTTTAACCTCGCGAGAGCCCTCTTCAATGGCGCGACCGATCGTCCCTAACGCCTGAAAACCAATAAATAAAATGGCGTTTTTTGGATCGGGCAGATATTCTTTTTCGTGCCAAATTATTCTCCCGCCCGAACTCATGCCGGAACTGGCGATGATGACTTTCGGTCCGGGAACTTTATAAATTTGCTTGGATTCAAGTTTGGAATAGGTTCGAATCAATTTTGGAAAATCAAAAATGTCGTCTCCAGCTAATATTCTGGCCTGGACTTTTTCGTTAAAGTTTTTGAATTGTTTAGCATATATATCAGTCAATCTAATTCCCAGGGGCGAATCAAAAAATACCGGCACTTGAGGAATTTCTCCGCCCTCAATAAGGTGATTCATCTCATGCAAAAGAACTTGGGTTTTTTCCAAAGAAAAAACCGGTATTAATAAAGTGCCCTTTCTTTGGATTATAGTGGTCAAAACCTCTTTTAATTTTGACAATCTCAAATCTTTGCTCTCGTGATTGCGATCTCCATAAGTGCTTTCCATGATCAGATAGTTCGCGTCAGTAATATCCTCGGTATCTTTCATAAGAGGTGTCGGTGTATTGCCCAAATCACCGGTAAAGACAATTTTATTGCCACTTTCGCGTTCGGTGAGACAGATCATGGCAGAACCAAGAATGTGGCCAGCATCTTTCAAAATAACGGAGAAGTCGTCATTCAATTTCATCTCCGTGTGATAATTCAGGGTTTCCCAAATTGACAAAGCGCCTTCAACATCTTTTTTCTCATAAAGCGGAACCAGATTGTTTTTTCTGGACTCTTCTTCATTTATTGAAGCGGCGTCATCAAGCATGACCGCGGAGATTTCTCTAGTCGTCGGAGTAGAGATTATCTTTCCCGAGAAACCGTCTTTCACCAATTTAGGAACGCGCCCAATGTGATCAATATGCGCGTGAGTAATAAAAAGATAATCAATGTCTTTTGGATCATATGGAAAAGGGCGGCGATTAGGATCATTTTCCGACTCAAAGCGTTGCCCCTGTGTCAGACCACAATCCACTAAAATGCGCACATCGGAATTTTCCAGCAAAAAGTTAGCCCCGGTTACCGTCCCGGTTCCACTATAAAAATGCAACTTCAGTTTCTTATCCATATTCTATTAACCGCAAAAAGATACGCGACGATCGCCCCGACAGTGTCCATGACCAAGTCAAGAATGGTATCCCCCAAATCGTTCAAAACGCTAGATAAGCCGGCGAATAGTTCCCATAATTCCCAAAACAGGCCGATAATCAAAACAAAGCTTACGGTTATACTAAAAATAACTACCCGATTAGTCTGGGGCAAGTGGATTTTGCCACTAGTAAAAAAAGCAAACAAGGCGATGAGCCCCATCAAAAGCCCTCCGAAAAAATGCATTGGAATATCAAACCAATCAATAGACCAGTACAGCGAATTCAGACTGGCGTAATAGTGCGCGACAGCAATCACCACTGACAAGAAAACAATTTCTTTGAAAAGCCATTTCCGATAAAGCATTGAACTGAATTATAACAAAAATACCAACGACGGGTATCGTTGATATTTTTGATGAGGGCCAAGTAATGAGACCCTAGCTTGTAATCAAGTTGGTGCCCGCAACAATATACCACGGTACATTGCGATATTGGGCTCCATTAGGATCCATAATCTAGAAGTCATTACATGACCCCGTATTGATTATACTCCCGCGTGATAACTCGTCCAAATCTTAACTTTATCAAAAGTTTATTCTAGAATTCCGTCAAGGTTAACGTCGTATAGTATCTGCTCTTGAACCAGACGATAATTAACGATTTCTTTTTTATCAAACCACAGTTCAATTTCCTTTTGGGCGTCGGCAACGGAACTGGAGGCGTGAAGAAGATTACGAACTCCGCGACCGGAAATATCAGCAATCATGTAAGAATCCAAAACGAAATCTCCCCGAATTGTCCCCACATCAGAAGTCAGTGGCTCCGTGCCGCCGACCAGTTTTCGTACTATTTCAACCGCGTGACCTCCTTGCCAAACCATAGCCACAACTGGACCAAAAGTCATATAGTGAACTAAAATTCCCAAAATCCTTTTGCCAGCACTGATTGGATCAGTATCTATGGGCTTATGTCCTTTGCTTTTGTAAGAGTCAATCGTCTTTTGCCCGACTTTTTCAATCCACTCCGGATCCAAAGTGTAGTGTTTCTCAACGTGCTTTTTGTCCGGCACAAGCATCTTCATGGCCACCAACTTAAGGCCGATTCTTTCAAGCCGATGAATTATTTCCCCTATTAAAGTTCGCTGTATCCCATCTGGTTTAATAATCACTAGTGTCTGTTCTCTTCTCATGTTGTCTTATTTTATAAATTAATTCTCGGTTAAAATAATCGGCCCCTCTTCCGTAACGGCGATGGTGTGCTCAAATTGGGCCGCCAGCGAACCGTCGCGAGTCTTATACGTGTGGCCATCTCTGGCCAACATAATATCGCCGCGCCCCAAACAAAGCATCGGCTCAATGGCGATAACCAGGCCATTTTCAATTTTTTCTCCCTGACCGGGACGACCAGAGTTCGGAACGTATGGAGCTTCATGAACGGCATATCCAACACCGTGTCCGGTCAATTCTTTGGCCACGGATAGGCCGGCCCGTTTCGCGACTTTTTCCACTGCGGCACCAACATCGCCGATATGCCCACCGACCCGGCACTGTTTAATGGCCGTATTTAAAGCTTCCTTTGTTCTGGAGACTAATTCTCGAACTTCTTTCGGCGCGTCGCCGACAATAACCGTCGTGGCACTATCCACGAACAAACCATCATCAACCAGGCCGATATCAACCTTGACCACGTCACCGGTTTTTATTTCTTTTTCTGATTCGTTCGGAATGCCGTGAACTATTTCATCATTGATAGAAAGACAAATGCTTGCCGGAAATGGGCGCCGAACGCCGGTTGGTTTGTAATTTAAAAAAGATGGGCGGCACCCCATCTTGATAATCATCTGATGCGCAAAGTTGTTTAAATCAAAAGATTTAACGCCGGGTTTAACCAGCTTAGCTGTTTCTTTCAAGACTTTCGCGAGCTTTCTGCCGGCGATTCGGAGCTTAGCAATTTCTTCTTTGGTCTTGAGTTTAATCATAAGGGCGAGACGCGCTAATTTCGGTGGGATTTATTTTAAATCAAGAGATTTCATAATATCTTCGTGGACATCTTCTATTGATTGCTCGCCGTTGATATCGTGAAAGACGACGTTCTCTTTGGATTTGTAATGCTCAAGAACCGGTGTAACAGACTCTTCAAACCATTTCATTCGGCGATTTATATCTTCAGAGGCCTTATCATCGTGGCGACCGCGCTTCTCTAACTTATCAACGGCCCATTCTTTGGAAACATTCAAATAGACCAGGTGAACGCGGCCTCTTTTTAGAAAATCCAACGCCGAGTCCAAAACCTTGGCTTCATTTATTCTTCTGGCCACTCCGTCCAAAATCAAATGCTGATCCGGCTTCATATTTTTAACAATTTCATCCGCCCACATCAAAATAGCCAAAAACTCCGGCTGTAACCCTCCGGAATCGCCGACGGCTCGAGCCAGATCATTCACATAGCCGTCGCTTTTAATGAAAGACCGAAAACGCGCACCAGTTTCTAAACAAAAAATTTCTCCCTGATCGTTGGCTTTCAGGAAACTTACCAGCTTTTCAATTTGAGTTCCCTTTCCACAACCGGATCGTCCGATAAATATAACAGTCAATAAATTCATGCGATTAATCCTAACACGAAACGGAATAATTTCTAGGCATTAATATTCGCGAAGAGAAATTTGAGAATCAACCTTCTTGATAAGGTCAATAACGACGGAGACAACGATCAAAAGAGCCGTTCCGCCGATGGTCAAAGAGGTTATGCCCGTCAGACTTTGGACGGCGATCGGTAAGACGGCGATTATTCCCAAAAACAACGCACCGAACAATGTCGTCCTGGTTAAAATGTGGCCGAGATGAATAGAAGTTGATTCTCCGGGCCTAACTCCTGGAATAAAAGCGCCGGATCTTTGTAAATTTTTAGATATTGAATCTGGATCAAAAGTAACGGCAGTGTAAAAATAAGTAAACAAGAAAACCAAAATAAAGTAAACGATGCCGTAGAACAGCTGATTGGAAAGAAAATTATTAATGGCAACGGCGATAGTTTGAATGACGGCGTTATTGATAGTGCTTAGCAAATTAGTTATCATCTGTGGCAAAAGCAAAATTGATAACGCGAAGATTATCGGCATAACTCCGGCCATATTCATTCTTAGAGGAATATAAGTTGAAACGCCTCCGTATTGCTTGTTTCCACGAACTTGTTTGGCATAGGTCACCGGAACCGGCCTCTCCGCTTCGGTGATGACAACCACGCCCATGATGATGACAACCGCCGTCACGGCAAAGGCGATATAAGTCGGGATTTGCGCCAAATCATAACCAACTAAAACTTGGCTGATGCCAGAAGGCAATCTGGCGACGATACCGGAGAAGATTATCAAAGAAACGCCGTTGCCAATGCCGAACTCAGAAATCAGTTCGCCGATCCACATCAGCATCACCGAACCGGCGGAAATGGCGATAATGTTCGTGATCAACTGCAAACTAGTCAAACTTGCCACCACCCCTCTCTGTTGCAACAAAAGCAAGAAACCAAAGGCTTGGACGACAGCGATCGGCAATGTCAATAATCTGGAATATTGGCTGAATCTTCGGCGGCCGGCCTCGCCCTCTTCGGCATATAAAGCCTTCAACTTTTCGGACATCATCGTCAAAAGTTGCAGAACGATGGAAGCGGTAATGTACGGTCCGACACCCAGCATCACGACGGATAAACCGGACAACCCGCCTCCGGAGAAAATGTTCAAGAGACCGAAAAACTGGTTACTTTCAAAAAATCTATTTAAAGCGGACTGGTCCACGCCCGGAATTGGGATGTTAGCGAATAATCTAAAAGCAATCAGGGCGCCCAAGATGAAAAAGATCTTCTTGGACAGATTTCTATCTTTAAAAATCAATTTAATCTTGTTGGTAAACTCCCTGATCATGAATTATTTTTTCTTTGAAACTTCCTTATCCGGAACAACCTTAGTGTTTTTATCGGCGTTTTTAAGAGATTTACGAGCGGTTTTGGTCATAGACACTCCGACAAAGATAACTTCCTTTTTGAGATCGCCGGCGACAATTTTCACCGGAGGAAACTTTCCGGATATTTTTCTAATCAAATCCTTTTCAAATAAAGTTTTGGCCGAAACAATTTCGCCGGATTTATAGGCGGCTTCTACCTGCGACAGCGAAACCGCCTGAGCTGGAATCTCTATGGAAGTATTGTAATTTCTTCCGTGACCGCGCAATTTAGGCAGTTTTTTTATAATATCTCTGATCTCCGGATATAGTTTCCTGCCAGCTCGAGCTTTTTGGCCTTTTGTACCACGGCCAGAAGTCTTTCCTCTCTTACCTCCTCGTCCAATAAGACGCGGCTTTTTGAGTTCGGTATTTCTTTTTAATTGATGAATCTTCATGTTATTTATCTTTAGCCGCTGTTTCGTCTAACCCGCTTTTTGATTTAGCCGATTCTCCTCCTATTGTGGCTGTCTTTTCTAGCAGGGAAAGAGCCTTAATCGTGGCTCGAGCAATATTCAATTTGTTCTTGCTGCCCGACAAGATCTTGCCGTTTAGATCATTCAATCCGCCAAGCTCAATAATATCTCTCATCGAGCTACCAGCGATGACCCCGCGCTTTGGGGCCGGCATAATAACAATTCTGGCGCTACTGAATTTGGCCACAACCTCGTGCGGGATAGACATCGATTTAGTTGTCTTTACAATAATAGCGTTTTTCTGAGCGTCTTTTACCGCCTTGTCTATGGCCAGAGAAGTATCGCCAGCCTTGCCCGTGCCCACTCCGATTTTTCCTTTTTTATTACCTATAACTATGGCGACGCTAAAACTAAAACGGCGACCACCAGATGAAACTCTCGTGACTCGGCGAATGTCAATTATCTTTTGGTCAAATTCTGACTTTTGTCTTGGTGCACGTCTTGAAACTCGGCGGTTTTTTCTGAGATCTTTTTTCTGATCAATGGGATTGAAGTCTTTTCCACCAACAGTTCGCGCGGCGTTACTCTGGACGACCGGTCCAGCAGAGCTCTTAGCGGCAACCTGTTCTTTCTTTGGTGTCTCAACTTGAACTGGCGCCGAATCTTTAGGCGTATTATTTATTTCTTGTTTTATTGTATCTTGTCCGTCCGTCATATATTAAAATTTAAGACCCGCTTCACGAGCCGCGTCGGCAAAAACCTTGATATTGCCGATGTACTTAAATCCCCCGCGATCAAAAACAACTTTATCAAGTTTCTTGGCTTTTGCTAACTCGGCTATTTTTTGAGCCGCGGAGACAGCTCGATCTCTCAAGGTTTTGCCCTTAAACTCTCTGGTCCAAACATAAGCAAGTGTTTCGCCTTTCTCGTCATCAATGAGTTGAGCAATCATGTTACTGTTGGATTTAGAAATCGCCAAACGAGGTTTCTGGGCGGTTCCAGAGATTTTCGCTCTAATCCGTAGGTGTCGTCTTATTCTTTTTGCAGTCTTTCTTTCGCTCATATGTTTTAGACAGTTTTCTTGCCTTGTTTTCTTCTAATGACTTCGCCGCCATAACGAATCCCCTTGCCCAGATACGGTTCCGGTTTTTTTGTGGCGCGAATATTCGCCGCGAATTGACCGACCAACTCCTTATCAATTCCTTTAACGGAAATATTCTCTCCCTCTACTGTAACTTTTATGCCTTTTGGAATCTCCATTTCAATCGGGTGAGATAATCCGACACTAAACACAAGTTTCTGTCCGCGAACCTCAATCCGATAGCCAACGCCTTCAATGATAAGTTTTTTCTCAAATTCCTTGTTGACTCCTTCCATCATGTTTTGGATAAGAGAACTGTATGTGCCCCAAAGAGCGTCCGTTTCTAGCGTCTTCTTATTCTGAGTCAAAATCACTTGGCCATTTTCAACTTTGATGCCGATATCTCTATTAAATCTTAATTGAAGTTGTCCCAACGGACCTTTGACAGTAACCAGGTCGTCCGCGACAGTAACTTCTGTCTTATCTTTTATGGCTATTGGTTTTTTACCGAGTCGTGACATATTAATTTTTTACCAGATTTCAAACAAAACCTCGCCGCCAACGCCTTTTTTCTTCGCTTCCGCGCCACTGATAACGCCCAACGGAGTCGTAACAACTGACGCTCCGTAACCTCTTCGAACCGGCTGAATATAATTTTTACCACGATAAATTCTCTTTGAGGTTCTGGAAATTCTTTTAACATCACTGATAACTGGCTCTCCATTTTCATACTTCAGATTGATCACAACATTCTTTCGCGCCCCGTCCTTAACGACAGAAAAATCATTTATGAATTTTTCTTTCTTTAAAACTTCCAAAATAGATTCAATCATTTCAGAAGAAGGCACAACGGCCGTCTCCTTCTTTGCTACTGAAGCCGTTTTTAAACAGTTTATTAGGTTGGAAATGCGGTCGTTTACCATGAAGATTTCTTAATGCCAGGAATTTCCCCTTCGTTAGCTAGTTCTCGGAAACAGATTCGGCAGAGGCCAAAATCGCGCATAAAAGCTCGACGGCGCCCACAACGAAAACAACGACGGATCACCCGGCTCTTGAATTTTGGTGTTCTTTTTGCTTTTGCAATTGATGATGTTTTCGCCATAAAACTCGCTAAAACCTTGGTTAATCTAAGGTTCGCCTATACTAACAAGCGACCAAACCAGTGTCAATCATTGTTTTTTGAAGGGCAAACCAACATATTCCAAGAGTGCCACCGTCTGCTCTTTCTCTCTTGAAGAAGTGACGATTGTCACCGACATACCGAAGACGTTCTTCAATTCCTCATCGGCAATTTCCGGAAAGATTGTGCTTTCCTTGATGCCGAAAGAGTAATTACCCATCTCGTCAACCCCGTCCGGAGACAAACCCCTAAAGTCTCTGGTTCTTGGTAACGCAATGTGAATTAATTTATCCAAGAAAGCCGCGGCCATTTTACCCCTAAGGGTCACTCGATAACCGACCAGGTCGCCTTCCCGAACTTTAAATTGAGAAATGGATTTTTTGGCCAATTGTTGCGATGGTTTTTGTCCGGTTATCAGCGCCAATCTCTCTGGAATAAGTTCAACCTTTTTCTTGTCAATAGTAGAACCAACGCCAGTAGACACGATAACCTTTTCTATTCTCGGCGCCTGTGAAATATTTTTGTAACCGAATTTAGAACCCAGCGCCTCAAATACCTTTTTTTGTTTTTCTGAAATGCTCTTGAACATAAATTTATATTTTTTGACCAGACTTTCTGGAAATTCTGACTTTTTTACCACCTTCTAACTTATATCCGACCCGCACCGGCTTATTTTTGGAGTCAACCAGCGCCACATTTGAAACATGAACCGGTGATGGAACATTAACGATTTCTCCCTTTTTACCCTCTTGGCGTGGGCGGACGTGTCGTTTAACCAGATTTAAACCTTCTACAATAACCTTGGATTCTTTAGTCAAAACGCGGACAACTTTTCCTTTTTTGCCCTTATCCTTTCCGGTTAACAATATTATGTTGTCGTCTTTGTGTATTTTCATATAAAAACTAAATAACTTCTGGGGCCATTCCAATAATTGTCTGAAAGCCTTCTTCTGATAACTCTCTCGGAATCGGACCGAAAATTCTGTTGGCAATTGGTTCTTTTGTTCCTTTACCCAGAAGAACAACGGCGTTTTCGTCAAATCTGATGTATGATCCGTCTTTTCTTCGGAATGGTTTTGACTGTCTGATTACGACGGCGTGTAGTACATCTTTTTTCTTGACTTGTTTACGCGGCTCGGCTTTTTGAACCGAAATGACGACGATTTCACCGATTTCGGCGTATCTTTTCGCAGCAGCACCAAGAACTTTGAAAACACGTCCAATTTTGGCGCCGGAATTATCTGCTATGATAACGATTGATCGTGGTTGAATCATAAATTTATTCTTTATCTTCAGTCATTTCTGCTGTTTTGGCCTTGGCAACAACAGATAATAATCTGAATCTTTTATCTTTAGAAATCGGGCGGCATTCAATAATCTCCACTTTGTCGCCCAAGCCGACGGTATTTCCAACATCATGAACTTTGTAGCGCTTTCTGGCGTTAATATATTTTTGATATTTAGAATGTTTGTAGTAACGGCTGACTTCCACCACCGCGGTGTCCTTCATCTTTACAGATCGAACGATTCCGGAAAGAACTTTTCCTTTCTGAACCTTATTATTTTGTTTGATTTCTTTATTCATGATCGGCTATTTATTTCTGTCAAAATTTGGGCAATCTGTTTTCTAAGCAGTCGGCTGGCTCGGACATTCTTTTTGCCACTGCCGGAAATGTTAAATCTGAATTTGCGTAAATCCTCTCTAGCATCAGCGAGGGCTTTGTTTAATTCTTTAAGTGATTTAACTTTTAAGTCTTTTGACATAAATTGATTTTATCTTCTGGTCACAACTTTTGTTTTGAGAGGCAATTTGGTTCCGGCCTTGCGCAAAGCTTCTCGAGCAGCGAAATCAGTCACACCGTCAACTTCAAAAATAACTCGACCCGGGCGCACTTCAATTTCGTATCCCTGTAAGTCTCCTTTGCCCTTACCCATTTTTACTTCCGCCGGCTTCCTTGTGAAAGGTCGGTCAGGAAAGATTCTCACCCAAGCCCGGCCGGTTTTACCAAGATGATGAGACATGGCTCGACGAGCCGCCTCAATTTGATTTGATTTGATCCTGGCCGGACTGATTGATTTTAATCCGTGTGAACCGAAGCTTACTTCCGTGCCACGAGTTTCTGGGCGCAACATTTTTTCCGGATGTTTCCGGCCGGTTTGCCATTTTCTATATTTAACTTTTTTTGGAAATAGTGTCATATATATTATTTCTTCTCTTTCTCAAAAATTTCTCCTCTATAAATCCAGACTTTTATGCCCAAATCTCCCTGCGGAATAGTCGCTCTTTCGCGAGCAAAATCAATATCAGCACGAAAAGTTTGAAGAGGCACCCGGCCCTTTCTAAGCTCTTCAGTTCTGGCCATATCGGCCCCGTTAAGACGACCGGCCAATCTTACTCGAACGCCTTTAACGTCACGATTGGCCATGACTTTCTCAACTGTTTGTTTCAGAACTCGGCGGAAAGGCATTCTTTTCTCCAACGCCTCAACGACCTGTTGAGCGACAATTCGAGCATCACTTTCCGGAGATCGAACTTCCTCAATTTCAAGCTTTAGCTCAACCCCCTCTTTATTGAGATCATTCTCCGCCATGAATTTAGTAACATCCGTTCGCAGTCTTTCTGTGCCTTCGCCATTTCGGCCGATAATAAGACCCGGTCGAGCGGTCTTTATAACCACTCTAATGGCTTTTTGGCTGCGCTCAATCTCAACGAGAGAGACGTGCATGCCTCGCAGTTTTTTAGTGATAAAACTCCTGATCAGCGTGTCGCCCTTCAGATAATCGCGGAACTTTTTGCCAGATCCAAACCAGCGAGATTTCCATTCCCGAATTATGCCTAATCTATGTGAATATGGGTGAACCGTGTGTGACATGTTTATTTCTTATTTTCTATTTTTTTACCTTTGGCGACCGGCGCAGCTTTAACATCCAAAACAATTCTGATGTGGCTCGATCTTTTCTTGATCGGAGCACCGCTACCTCGAGCTCGCGGCATCATTCGATGAAAAGTTATTCCGTCATCAACTCGGATTTCTTTAATATATAAATCTTCAACTTTATTCAGTCCGTGATTATGCGAAGCGTTAGCGACAGCTGACCGCAAAAGTTTCTGTATCGGTAAGGCCGATCTCTTATCAACAAAAGTCAACATATCTATGGCCTCCACGACTTTTTTACCCCTAATCACGTCCGCCACCATTCGGACTTTTTTTGGAGATTGTCTATGATTTTTTAACTCGGCGGTGGCCATATCTGTTTAATTATTTTTTAGCGTCTGGAGCTTTAGCTTCAACCGGTTTAGCAGCTTTGGCAGCTGAAATTTCGGCTTCTCGTTTGGCTTGTTCAAGCTCTTTTTGCATTTTACCTCCGTGTCGGGTGAACTTCTTCGTAAAAGAAAATTCGCCGAGTCGGTGTCCAACCATTTCCTCGGCGACTAATACATCCGTAAAAGACTTTCCATTGTGCACAGCGAAGGTAAATCCAACCATTTCCGGTGATATTTGACTTCGGCGCGCCCAAGTCTTAATAGGACCAGCTTGAACTGGCTTTTTACCGGCGATTTTTTTCAAAAGTTTTTCGTCCACGTAAGGACCTTTTTTAAGTGATCTTGTCATAAAAATTAAGACGACCGCAAAATCCACCAAATTGGCCGTGAGACTATCATCGCCTCAAGCGTTCAGTGTCTTTCTCCTCAAAAACACATCAATTTGCAGTAAGCAACATACTAGCAAAGCACAGAAAATAGTCAAGGATTAAAAGGCGGGTTTGGTTCGACGAAAATTTAGATAAAGATTAGATAAAGAAAAGGCCGCGGTAGCGAATTTAATCTGGTAAAAACAATGTCGGGGGAGATTGTATAAATCACCAAAACATTGACATATTTTAAAGGCGTGATATCATCACCAATAATTCGCCACGAGAGCGAAGTGCACATTAAACACAGGAAGGAAGGTGGAGAGATGGCACAGAAGAAAAAATCGGATAAGGCACGGATACGAGAGCTGTTGGCCAAGAACGCGCGGCTCGAGGAAGAGTTGAAAAAGCAAGACCAGTCCTTCGCCATTTTGCGGGAGGATTTGTCCACGGAACGCGAAGGGGGCCGTGATTCCAAGATCATGTTGGTCAGTGCCAACAACAGGATCAAGGAGCTCGAGCTTAAGCTCGCGCGAGCGGAAGCAGTCAGGGACGAATTCCGCGAAATGATCGACTCGCGCCTTCCCAACTGAAGAACCTTCTGACCCCGACCCATCGCCAGCGACACCCGTCGCTGGCTTTTATTTTACTTAGGAGTATTTCTCTTATTTTTCCTCTTTTCAACGATAAAGATATTGGAGTACTTTTTCGGTCGGCGAGTTTTGACGCCATAGGCCTGTCTGCCTTGTCGTGTTTTTGGGCCAAGTCTCAAAGAAATACCCTGTCGTCCCTCACCACCACCGTGTGGGTGATCAACCGGGTTCATGGCTGTACCACGAACAGTTGGGCGTACACCTCTTTTTCTATTCCTGCCAGCCTTACCGATATTCTGCAATCTGTAATCCGGATTTGAGACTTCTCCAACGGAAGCCCATGCGTTTCCGCTAATCTTTCGCACTTCGGCCGAAGGCATCCTTAAATGAGTCATGCCAGAATCTTGAGCGATAATCTGCGCGTAGTTTCCGGCTGAACGAGCCATGACGGCGCCTTTGCCAACTCTGCTTTCAACATTGTAGACAAAAGTACCGACTGGAATTTTAGAAAGAGGCAAGCGGTTGCCCGGTTTTATCGGCGCGTTTTCACTAACCATAATCGTGTCACCGACATTAACGCCACGAGGCAAAAGGATGTATCTCTTTTCTCCGTCAGCGTAGTTTATTAGACCAATAAAGCCCGATCTATTTGGATCATATTCAACAGAGGCAATTTTGGCCGGGATATCTTTTTTGTTATAGACAAAATCAATTTGACGGAAAAGTCTCTTAACCCCGCCGCCCTTGTGCGGAGTAGTCAAATTTCCGGCGGAACCGCGGCCGACGGCTCTTTTACGACCCCAAGTCAAAGATTTCTGAGGTTTGTTCGTAGTCAAAATCCCCTTAAACTCTATGGTAGACATTTGTCGACGACTCGGTGTTGTTGGTCTATACTTTTTCATAATATTTTCCTAAGTTTTATATAAATTCAATCTTATCTCCCTTTTTTAAGAAGACAAAAGCTTTTTTCCCGCCGGACTTTACGCCGGTTTTTCCTCTTTGGCCTCGAATCTGAACTCGTTTATCCGGAACTTGGGCAATAGTTACTTTAATAGGCGTAACTTTGTAAACTTTCTGAATGGCTGATTTTATTTGCGTCTTCGTGGTATTTTTAGCGACGTTAAAAATATAAGCGTTTGAAGATTCGGCCACAATCGCTGCTTTTTCACTAACGCGAGGACTTTTGACAATTTCTAAAACATTCAGCGCTTCTGAGCTCACGGGCGCCGGTCTGACAACTGGCGCTTTAGCGGCCTGTGATTTGGCGACCGGCGACTTGGCAGTCTGTGATTTGACGTCTGACGACTTGACTGACGCGCTCTTTTTATCAACCTCAACTTTCGGCACGCTTTCTTCTTTATTCTTTTTTCGGCTAAACCAGCTCATATTTTATTTTTTACCATTAACAACTCGTCCACCCAAAATTTTCAGAGCGGAATCGGGATTTTCAATAAGCAAATACTTATTATTCAAGAGGCCAATAACGTTTAGGCCCTTTATCGTCTCCAAACTGACATTTTTTAAGTTTCTGAAACTCTTTTCCACATCGGCGTTTTTCTCTGACAAGGCGATTATGACCGAAGAATTTTTCTTCTTGGCTAGATCAGAAAGATTTTTATTTTTGGCTAGAGCCAAAAGAATCTCCCGAGCGTTTTTAGTTTTGACCGACTCAAGTTTGAGCGAATCTATCAAAATTATTTCGCCGTCTTGAGCTTTCTGCGACAAAACCATGGCCAAAGCGCCAGCTTGAGCTTTTTTGTTTATCTTCCTGTTATAGTTCTTGTCTTTTCTGGGACCAAAAGTGATTCCGCCACCCGACCAAAGTGGTGAACGAATTGAGCCGTGACGAGCGCGGCCAAGACCCTTTTGTCGCCAAGGTTTTTTACCACCACCCGAGACTTCTGAACGGTCTTTGGTATGAGCTACGTTAGGGCGGGCATTGGACTTCATCGAGACAACAACTTGATGTAACAGATCCTTGTTCAACCTCACGCCAAAAATTTCTTTTGGAGCATCAATTTGTTTTGTCTCTTTTCCTTTTTTGTCAAAAATTGAAAGTTTCATGATTGTAAGATTAGCCTTGTATCTCAATTAAAGTGCCACGACGTCCAGGAACAGCACCTTTCACGTATATCTGATTAGTGCCCGGATCAACATGAAGCACTTGAACGTCATGAAGCGTCACTCTGTCGCCTCCCATCCGGCCGGCCATACGCATACCCTTAGAAACACGACCTCCGGCGCGACCTCGACCACCAATAGAACCAGGTTCTCGTTCGGAGTGTTTCTGACCGTGAGTTCTCGGTCCGCCGGAAAATCCATGTCTCTTCACCACGCCCTGAAAACCCTTACCCTTTGAGATTGAAGACAGTCGAACTTTATCGTCCGGAACAAAAGCCGTGGCATCTATTTTCGCACCGACCTTAATCTCTGGGCCCGGCGCGATTCTAAACTCTCTCAAGTATCGGAAGTTACCTAAATCTTTCAGGTGACCGGCCGCAGCTTTGTTAATATTATGGCTTTTCTTTTCACCAAAGCCGACTTGAACAGCCTCATAACCATCAACGGCTTGAGTTTTTATCTGAGTCACCACAACCGGCCCAGCATTAATAACCGTGGCTGGATATATTTTGCCATCAGCTCCGAATAACTGGGTCATTTTTTCTTTTGTTCCTAGAATTATTTTCATGCTGTTTCCCTCGTCCTTCCTCTAAAACCAAAACCGCAAGTCTCTAGAACATTACGGTTTTGGCGTACAGCGGGACGTTTGTCCTTGTACTTAAATCATTTTTACATCAATGTTCACGCCCGACGGTAAGCTCAAATTCGTTAAAGCTTCGATTAGCTTAGCATCAGGATTTAGAATGTCAACTAGACGTTTGTGGACCCTCATCTCAAATTGCTCTCGCGCATCCTTGTAGACGAACGCTGATCTGTTGACGGTATATTTCTTGATCTCGGTCGGCAATGGAATTGGCCCAGACACTGTGGCGCCAAATCGTAAAGCCGTGTCGACAATTTGTCTTATCGACGCATCAAGAATTTTACTTTCGTAAGCTCGGACCCGTATTCTAAGGCGAGCGTTACTTACCTCTGTTTGTTTTGCCTTCTTGGTAACCATATTTGAAGTTGATTATCTCTCCAAAAGCTAGTGGTTCCGTTTAGTTCTCCACAATTCAGTTTTTTCGATCCAATCCTCGTCTCCTTTTTCTGTCAATTTTCATTTGACAGAAAAAGACTGCGGGGGGATCTCAAAAACTAATTGTTGCGAACTAAACGGAATAACCTATCTTTGAAAAGAGCTTAATCGGCTAGGCGATAATCTTCGTTACCGCACCGGCGCCGACAGTTTTACCACCCTCGCGAATGGCAAATCTCTGCTTATCTTCAAGGGCCACTGGAGCAACCAATTTAACCGTGAAGGTCGCCGTGTCTCCAGGCATAACCATTTCAACACCCGCAGCCAAAGTGACGTCTCCCGTCACATCAGTCGTTCGGATGTAGAATTGTGGCTTGTAACCAGTAAAGAATGGTGTGTGTCGTCCACCTTCCTCTTTTTTCAAGACATACACTTCTGCTGTAAATTCCGTGTGAGGAGTCACTGAACCAGTAGCGGCCAAAACTTGTCCTCTGTGGACATCTTCTTTCTTCAATCCACGAAGAAGAATTCCGGCATTGTCTCCAGCAAGACCTTCTTGCAAAGACTTGTTAAACATTTCAATACCAGTGACAGTTGTCTTTTGCGTTGGCTTAATGCCGACGATTTCAACTTCCTGTCCGATTTTGACTTTTCCTCTTTCAATACGACCAGTAGCGACAGTTCCTCGTCCTTCAATTGAGAAAATGTCTTCAACCGGCATCAAGAAAGGCTTATCAAGATCTCGGACCGGAATAGGAATGTAACTATCCAAAGCATTCATTAATTCCATAATGCTTTTAGCATAAGAATCATCCATTGATTGAGCCTCGATGGCTTTTAGACCAGAACCCCGGATAACCGGAGTATTCTTTCCGTCAAAACCATTCTTCTCAAGTAATTCACGAACTTCTTCCTCAACTAGATCAACCAACTCTTTATCATCAACAAGATCAACCTTGTTCAAGAAGACAATAATTTTTGGAACACCCACTTGGCGAGCCAAGAGAACGTGTTCTCTCGTCTGTGGCATCACGCCGTCCGGCGCAGCGACCACAAGAATAGCGCCGTCCATTTGAGCGGCACCAGTAATCATGTTCTTAATGAAGTCGGCGTGCCCAGGACAGTCAACGTGCGCATAGTGGCGCGCGTCCGTCTCATATTCCATGTGTGAAATGGAAATGGTAATACCTCGGGCTTTTTCTTCCGGCGACTTGTCAATATCGTCAACCGATTTCTCCGTGGCATTTTTACCCGCCATTTTCAAGACGTGCAAAATACCAGAAGTCAAAGTCGTTTTACCATGGTCAACGTGACCGATGGTGCCGACGTTAACGTGCGGCTTTGTTCGATTAAAATCTGCCATAATAATTTATTTGTAATTAATACCTCCTAATAAAAAGATTATCTCTTACAAAAGCGCGAGAGCGGTCTTGTAAAAAATAGTCCCCACAATATGCGGCGCAAACAAAAAGCGCCCCTTTTGTGTAAGAATTATAGTAACAAAACGAGAAAGTGTGTCAATGGGTTAAGACTAAACAAACATAGAACCCCCAGAAACACTTCCTAGAGACGCGCGTTCCTCCCTCCAGCGAGCAGGGCCGTTACTCTCGGTCGACTTTGCGCAGCCTCACCTAAACACAAAAACTCCGGAGCTTTTGAGGTCCCCCGCAGTCTTTCTCTGTCAAATGAAAATTGACAGAGAAAGGAAACGAGGACTGGATCGAATAAAGCTCTGGAGTTTTTGTTTAGTCTTATTTAAGCTCCACCTTAGCACCAGCTTCTTCAAGTTTCTTCTTCAAGTCTTCGGCGTCGGCTTTCTTCAGACCGGTTTTGACATCGGCTGGAGCGGCCTCTACTAGATCTTTGGCCTCTTTCAGACCAAGACCAGCGGCTTCTTTTACGACTTTAATGACGGCGATTTTTTGCGCACCGGCTTCTTTTATGTGAACGGTAAATTCGGATTTTTCTTCTTCAGCGGCACCAGCGGCACCAGCGGCGGCTGGAGCGGCCACGGCCACAGCACTAACTCCGAATTTCTTTTCAAGCAACTTGACCAGTTCATTCAGATCCAGAACGCTCATCGTCTCAATAGATTCAACAATCTTCTTGAACTTCTCTGGAACGACGACTTCTTCGGTACTTGTTTTTTGTTCTTCTGACATATCGTTAAAGATTAATAAATAATTTTAAGCTGACTTTTTATCAGCAATCGCTTTGAGTGACATAACCAAGCCCTGAATAGGAGCATTAATTATGTTGACAAACATGCCCTTGAGAGTTTCGTAACCAGGAATCTTGGCAATTTCTTCCATCTCAGCTTTTGATAAAAATCTTTTTTCAAAAATACCGCCCAAAATAGAAACGGCATTTTTAAGATCTTTCTGAAAGGTGTAAACCTCTCCAGCCGGGATAGTTGGATCGTCTCCATAAACCAGAGCCAGCTCACCGACAAATTCCGGCGAATCGCCCCCGATCTTAGTCTTTGCTTCTTCCAAAGCCCTCTTTACCAAAGTTTTTTTGGCAACATACAGAGAGACCTTTTGATCACGAAATTTCTTTCGCATCTTCACGACCTCCGCTGAAGGAACTCCGTGGAAATTAACAAAGACGACGGATTCTTTGGCCACGATATCTTTCAACTTCTCAAGAATCTTTTTCTTTTGTTCTTTTGTTACAGCCATATTTTTATTTGGCCACTATTAATTAAGACCCTAATCTATTTCTCCGAAAACGCGCCTTCGCGTCTTCCAAAGAAAAAGACCACGCAAGGCCGTGGTCAATTTCTAATCTAATATAGTTCGCTGAAGATTTTCGGGTGAACTTTTCAGAGATCACCGGGAAAATCGTCGCGACCTGAAGAGGTCTTATGCCGACATTGCGACGGCGCCTCTCTTCTTCGGCCTTACAAAGACGAGTTTAACAAAGGCCGAGGAATTGTCAATAATTACTGTTTAATAATTACTGCTCAACAACGTTCGGATTCAAAATACAGCGCAGAACGGTACTAGTAACGGATTCCGGTTCCCCTCCCGGCTCGGCTGGTGCGCTGTCGGTGCAGACGATTCTATATTCATTTTGAGGATCCACCAACGCTTCAAAAGAATTTTCTCCGCCGGCAGTATAGTCAAACGCGCTTCCGACTACTTGGTCTGCGATATTTATAATCGTGCAGGACCCGTTTTGGCTACTATCTACTTCCCAACTGACAGTACACTGTTCGCCCGGGTTAACAATATTTGGCGATATGGCTGACGCGTCGTCAGGGATTAATAACAAATGATGCGGTTCGTAAGGAGGTTCTTCTGGATCATCGTCGTCACCATCATCTTTATTGGCCGAACATGAAACGTCTCCGCATTTCCAAGAATAAGTATCACCATCATCGCCCGGATTTTCCATTTCGCCATAAGCACACGCATCTTCTTCATCTAGCGGCCAGTCAGAATCAGAGAGAGTCTCGCCGGCGGCCGGACCGCATGCGTCTGAACTACCAACATATATACGCCATGTTGGATTATAGCTTGGAGTTGTAACCGTCAAATTCAAACCACGATCATTACACGTCTCATATTTACCTTGAATATTAGAGGTGCATTCGACACACGCCGTGCCATTTTGCGCCGTCCACTCAACACACATTTCCGGATAGAAGAGATCTTGGTCTATATGGACACTGATATCGGCATAACCAGACTCCAAACCGGTACACGTCCAATTTGGACTAGAGCCGCTACATGACACGACCTCCGGATTGCTGGACACTATCGTTGCTGTCTGTGATTCGTTAAGGAATTTAATCCAACCATCATGACCCCGGTCGCCGGAATGAAATGTCTGTGAAGATCCGCAGACTGGCGTATCCCATGCGCCGCCAGTTGCCGTAAAACTACATCCTCGGTTCCAATTTATTCCAACGGAGTCGCCATCGTCCAAATCAAAGCCGCCGTCGTCTCGGCTATCGCCTCCGGTCAGTGTCACGGTGTGCGTAAGATTTAAGTTTCCGTAAACAACCAACCTGTTTCCCGTAAAGGCTTTTTCTTTATAAGGAGTAGACTTCGTCTCGGTTTTTGTTCGGCCATCGCCAGAGACAACTTCCGCCGTGGCGCTTGATATGCCACTTTTGAGCGCGACCGCTCTTACAACAATATAAGCCAGAATTAGAACCAAGATAATCGCGATAATAGATAAGGCCTTTCTTGACCAAGAGTTCGCGTCGATTTTTCTTATGCGGACAAATATCAAGACAAGCACCAAAACTATCAGAACAACATAGATCAGTTCCAGATAATTAAAGGCCGCTGTCGCCGTTTCTTGGTCAAGTTGTCGGCAACTTTCACTACCGATTTCTTCGCAATCATAAACGGCTTCGTACTGATCAACAAGCTTGCCGCTTGAATCAAACAGCTCAGCTTTTAATTTCGCAAAGCTTATATTTTTGTTTGGCGAGAAATTCATGGCAACCGCGTCCATTTGGCTACTGATTTCTCCCGCGTATTCTCCGGAAGAAAAAACGCGATCGTTCTCGTCACTAACCGTCAAAACTATGCGGCCAGTGTCTGTCGCATATGAAGTCATGTGAAAGCAAGAGAAGGCCGTAGCTTCTTGGTCTTTTATGAGAGGAAAGACATTGAGAGCGGGATAATTGATCCTGGACTTGGCGACAAGCGATGAGACAACTCTGACGTTAACGATAGATGAGAGTCCAGCATTTGTCGCTTTAATTCTCAGATAGTACACCGGCTCGGAGACCTTTTCTATGGTGTACGACAAATTAACCGATCCATTTGCCGGAACGACAACTTTTTCGGAACGAGAATCTAATTTGTCAGAATCTCTCAAAGAGTCCCAATAATATAAATCATAAGTAACATCAAGAGAGATTTCTTTGTTAGACAAGTTTTTTAGGGGCTGACTAATTTCTACCGCGGAATCAGCCGGTACATCTGGCCACTCTCCAATATGTAGATATGTTTGGTCATTTACCTTGGTACTATTTCTATCCAAGACAAACGGCCTGACCGATGAGCCGGCAATTTCAAAATAAGATGTTCCTATTACGATCTCATTCGTAAAAGGAAGTCCTCCAAGGTTAAATCTTTTATCAACGGAGAAAAAGAAATCGGCTCGGTAATCACCCGCCCCAATTGTGCCGGGCGCCTGCCAAGAGAAAGAGATTGGTTGGCTTGCTGCATCGCTGATTGAGATGTCAGAAACCGCCATGAACTCATCAACGACGTCATGCCAAACCGTGTCTACTGTCGCGGAATTGGCATTGACCTTACTTATTCTGACAAAAACATTACCGTCAACAACGGGGTATAAATTTTCGTTTATAACGCTACCAACAAATTCTATGGACTCGCCGGGATTATAGACGGCTTTCTCTGGTCCGGCGCTAACTTGGACGCTCTGAAATCTGTATAGACCGTCGGAGAAACAATCGGTCAGTTCTAGACTGCCGGACATATCGTCCGCTCTGGCGGCCATCGGCAACATCGTCAGCACAAAAACTAACGACAAGATTTTTCTAAGATTCATATTAATATTTTAAAAAACTTATAATAATGTCTAATTATAAAACAAAAAACGGACAAGTGATACCCTTGTCCGATGTTTGTGGAGAACTTTTAGATGAAATTAGGCTCTGCCGGCCTTAATGCCCTCGGCGACATTACTAGGCACGATTTCATAGTGATCCGGCTCTATCGTGGCTTGTGCTCGTCCTTGAGTCATAGAACGAATAGTCGTGGTGTAACCAAACAATTCTGATAATGGGACTTTGGCGTGAATCGTCGTTAGGCCGTTTCCTCGGTCTTCCATTCCCTCAACTTGTCCTCGTTTCGAACTTAGGTTTCCTGTAACATCGCCAGTAAATTGTTCTGGGGTAATGACCTCGACTTTCATGATCGGTTCAAGCAAAACCGGTTTGGCTTTTTGAGCGGCTTCTTTGAAAGCCATTGAAGCGGCCAATTTGAACGCAATTTCTGAAGAGTCAACGTCGTGATAAGAACCATCGAAAAGCTCGACTGAAACATCTGTCATGCGGAATCCAGCAACAATACCTCGATCCATCGCTTCTTTAAATCCTTTTTCACAAGGAGAAATAAATTCTGCCGGAATAGCTCCTCCCTTGATGGCGTTGACGAATTCAAATCCAGGACTTCTCTTAATATTTTTTGGCAAATCTTCATCCTTAACAGTTTTATCCAAAGGACGAACTCGGATTTTAACGTGACCATATTGACCCTTACCTCCTGATTGCTTGATGTATTTGTGTTCTGCTTCTGCCTGACCAGTTATAGTTTCTCGATATGCCACCTGAGGTTTGCCAACATTTGCTGCAACATTAAATTCCCTTTTCATACGATCAACAATAATTTCTAGGTGCAATTCACCCATACCAGAAATTACCGTTTCGCCAGTTTCGGAATCGCTTGTGACTCTGAAAGTCGGATCCTCGTCGGACAATCTCTTTAGGGCCATGCCCATTTTCTCTTGATCGGCTTTTGTTTTCGGCTCAATCTTCATAGAAATAACTGGTTCAGCAAATTGAATTCGGTGCAATTCAATTGGGTGCGCCTCATCACACAAAGTATCAGAAGTCTTTGTATTTTTTAAACCAACCGCTGCCGCAATTTCTCCGGCGTAAACAGTTTGAACTTCTTCTCTTTCATTTGCGTGCATTCGCAAAACACGTCCAAGTCTTTCTTTGTCGCCAGTTGTAGAATTATAAATGTAAGAACCAGCAGAAACCGTTCCAGAATAAACTCTAAAATACGTCAGCTGACCGACGTAAGGATCAGTTTGTAATTTAAAAGCTAGCGCAGCAAAAGGTTCTTCATCGGAAGAAATCCTCTCAATTTCCTCACCGGTTTTTGGATCAATACCAGTTATCGGTGGAACATCAACGGGACTTGGGAGATAATCAACCACACCATCGAGAACAAGTTGCACACCAAGATTTTTTAAAGCTGAACCGGTAAAAACAGGAACAATTTTGTTGTCTATTGTTCCTCTTCTAAGTGCCGTTTTTAGTTCTGGAACAGTAATCTCTTTCCCCTCTAAGTACTTCTCAGTTAAGGTTTCATCGAGTTCGGAAATTTTTTCAATCAATTCATGATGATATTTTTCCGCGTCGGCCTTTAATTCCTCTGGGATTTCTTTTTCAACAACCTTGTTGCCCATTTCACCCTCAAAAGTGTAGAGTTTCATTTTCAATAGATCCACAACGCCATTGACATTTGACTCTGTGCCCCACGGAATTTGCATTCGCACGGCGTTTCTATTAAGACGCTTCAAAATAGACTGGTACGATTTTTCAAAATTGGCCCCAGTTCTATCTAGTTTATTGATGAAACAAATTCTCGGAACCTTGTATTTATCAGCCTGCCGCCAAACCGTTTCGGATTGTGGCTCAACACCGGCAACCCCATCAAAAACCACCACCCCACCGTCCAGAACTTTTAGAGAGCGCTCGACTTCAGCGGTGAAATCAACGTGGCCCGGGGTATCAATAATATTGAATCGAATTTTTTTAGAGGAGTCTTTGTTTTCTTCATAAGTTGGGGTCCAAAAACAAGTTGTGGCCGCCGCCGTAATAGTAATTCCGCGCTCTCGCTCCTGCTCCATCCAATCCATGATAGCTGTGCCTTCGTGAACTTCACCGATTTTGTGAGAAACGCCAGTATAAAACAAAACTCTTTCGGAAGTTGTAGTTTTTCCGGCGTCAATGTGGGCGATGATTCCAAAATTTCTTACTCTTTCTAGTGGATAGTCACGTGACATATTTCAATAAATTTCAAATAAAAAATTAATAAATTACCAAGCGAAATGCGCGAAGGCCTTGTTGGCCTCGGCCATTTTGTGAACATTTTCTCGCTTCTTGTAAGCCTCTCCTTCGTTTTTGCTAGCCAAGATTATTTCCTCGGCCAGTTTTATTCTCATTGGTTGGCCCTTTTTTGATCGTGCCGATTCCAAAATCCAAGACATGGCTAAAAATTGCCTTCTCTCCATGCGAACTTCTACGGGTACCTGATAGTTGGCACCACCGACTCGGCGAGAACGGACTTCCATCATCGGGGCAACATTTTTTAAAGCCAATTCAAAAGTTTCCATCGGGTCTTCCACTTTGGCTTTTTCTTTGACAAGATCCATGGCGTCGTAAAACACTTTTTGGGCCACGCTCTTTTTGCCATCGTGCATCAAATGATTTATGAACTTGGCGACTTTGACCGAATTATATTTGAGATCCGGCTTTACGACATTTCGTTTTCTTACTGGTTTACGCATAAATAGTTTTGAAATTATTCGGCCTTAGGTTTTTTCATGCCGTATTGACTGCGGCCTTTGCGACGAGTTTGAACTCCTTCGGCATCCAAAACACCTCGAACAATCGTGTATTTTAGGTTGACATCTTTCACGCGACCGCCACGAACTAAAACAACCGAGTGCTCCTGTAAATTATGTCCCATGCCCGGAATGTAGGCCGTGATCTCGGCGCCGTTTGTTAAACGCACACGCGCGATTTTTCTAATGGCAGAGTTCGGTTTTCTAGGAGTTTTTGTCGTAACTTTTGTGCAGACGCCTCTTTTAAATGGGGACATGTAATAAGTCGGCTTGTTTTCACGGGTATTGAAACCACGAGTTAAAACGACCGCTTTAGATTTTCTAGCGGTTTTTTTACGCTTTTTCTTTACCAATTGGTTAATTGTCGGCATAAGTGCAAAGTACTCTACTATATGAGAGCTTGGAATGCAAGGTGGACGAAGGGTGGTTTTGGATTAATTAAGCCCCGTAATCACTTGAGCCAAGAAATACACGGCTGGCAGAATTAGTTGCCAGATAAAAAAGGCAAGAAATAAAACAAGGAAAAGACCATATCGCTCAAAGACAGAACGGATTTTCAACACGTTTTCCATCGGCAAAAGAGTAAAAAGAATTTTTGAGCCGTCTAACGGCGGAATCGGTATTAAATTAAAAATCGCCAAAACCAAATTAATCAAAACAACGGAGACAGACAGCCGGACAAACATTATCGGCAAACCAAGGGGAAGCGCGAAACGCACCAACAAACCAAAGACAATGGCCAAAATAAAATTCGCCAACGGTCCGGCTAGAGCCACCATCAGTTCGCCCCATCTCTGATTTCTTAAATTATAAGGATTATACGGAACCGGCTTGGCCCAACCCAAAACAATTCCGGCATTCATCATAACGAAAACTAGAGGCAAGATAATAGAGCCGATGGGGTCAATATGTTTAATCGGATTAAGCGTAAGCCGACCGGCGTATTTAGCCGTGACATCGCCCAAATATAAGGCCGCGTAACCGTGAGAAACTTCATGGATCATCACGGATAAAATCAAGATGATAACGCTGAAAATAATTTGTCCGTCCATACGATATCAGTATTGCAAAATTGTATAGACATGATAGCATGACACGCACAAATCTAGAACATGGCAAAAGTTTGCGCGATCACAAAAAAATCATCTCTGGTCAGCGGGCGATATTCCAATCGTACGCGTGCTACTCAATTTAATCCCGGCGGCATGAAAAGGCGCTACGCCAACATGCAAAAGAAAAGAATTTTTGTGCCAGAACTCAACAAAAGCGTTAGCATAAATGTTTCAGCTAAGGGCTTAAAAACCATCACCAAACGGGGGGCTTACAAAGTTCTAAAAAAAGCTGGCCTTATCTAAATTTTACTTAACCCAAAGAGACTTCCCGTCTGTCTCGAATATAATTGAGCCAGAATCTATTGTTTGAAAAATCTTTATATTTTTATCAATTAACAAACTTACAGTTTCCACGTCCGGATGACCAAACTTGTTATCCAGACCTACGGAGATGACGGCATATTCAGGGTTGACCAGATCAAGAAAGCTCTGACTAGTTGAAGTTTTGGAACCGTGATGCCCGACTTTTAAAACATTAGCGCGCAAAAAGTCCGGATCAATCAGTCGAGAAATTAGTTCAGATTCAACCGAGGCCGACGCGTCACCCGTCAAAATAAAACTTTCGCTCCCAAAAACCAGGCGCACCACAATTGACGCGTCATTGTTGTCGCTGGCGGAATCGGCGTCCTCGGGCCACAAAACATCCAAAAAAATATTGCTCTCGCCGTCTAAAATTATCCTGTCGCCTGATTTCAAAAATATCCTGTCGGCCTTTTCTTTCTCGCTTAATTTTTCCAGCTCAAGATAGAGATCGGCGGCATCTTTTTTGTCGGAAGTCGCATATCTTTTCACTTGAAATCTTTTGAAGATTTCCGGGAATCCGCCGATATGATCTAGGTCTGAATGGCTAGAAATTATTAAATCAATTTCCCTGTCGTAAAACGGCAAAAGTTTTGAAAGCGGCCTTGTCACAGAACTGGTGGGCCCGCCGTCAATCAAAACCTGACGACCGCCGGGAGTTTCAATAAATATTGAATCTCCCTGACCGACATCAAGAAAGGCCACGGTCAAAAACTTTCTGGCACGTTCGTGGCGCAAGATCGAAAAGACAAATATGGCAAAGACCAGAAGGGTAACGAACAAAATAAAGGCCAGCAACCGCCGCCATGAATCTTTAGAGATCACGCCCGCATTAAAACGCCGAAAGATAAAATAAAAATTAAATCTATCTAAAACGAAAATTTATTTGCTATACTAGACGACAACAATCAAGATGATCAGTAAAATTCTAATTTACACAGACGGCGCTTCTCGCGGTAATCCCGGACCGGGCGGTTATGGAGCCATAATAATTGAAGGAAAAAACGTTGAGGAAATCGGCGATGGCGAAACCAAAACAACCAATAACCGAATGGAAATATCGGCGGCCTTAAACGCCATAAAGAAAACTCCAGTCGGTAGCAAAATCAGACTTTTCACCGATTCGGGATATTTGATAAACGGAATCACCAAGTGGGTGCACGGCTGGTTAAAAAACGGCTGGAAAACTTCAGACAAGAAAGACGTCCTAAACAAAGATTTGTGGCAGAAACTTTACAAAGTAGCCGTGGACAGAGAGATAGAATGGCTTCAAGTCAAAGGACACGCCGGGGTCTCGGGAAACAACCGCGCCGACGAAATCGCCACTGGTTTTGGCGACGGAGAGCGTGTTCTCTTATTTAAGGGCGATATCGGTAATTACAAAATAGACCTGTCCGAACCCGGGAAAGAAGCTTTGTCGGAAAACTCCGAACGAGAGAGGAAAAACGCCCGAGCTTATTCATATTTAAGTCTGATTGACGGAAAGTTGTCCAAACACACAAACTGGTCCGAGTGCGAAGCACGAGTCAAGGGAAAAGCTGGAGCAAAATTTCGTAAAACCATTTCCGCCGAAGATGAGCTGGAAATTCTTAGGAGCTGGGGCATCAAAAGATAGATAAATTCTTTCTAAAAAATCTGTTTCCCAAAAATAGTCACAACCCGCACAATTGAATCGTGGCGCGGTTTTTCATCCATTCAATCACGACCGGAGTAATAATCGGCGCAAGTGTTTTTAATTTCTCCAACCACCATACCTATATAATACCGCTGTATTTAGCGGTTTTTTTGATATTTTTGATTTGCCTATTGATTTGGGCACTATTTAAAAACAAAATCGCCGGCTTGGTTGCTTTGGCTTTTTTCTTTTCAACTTTGACCATCTGGTCCGGTGGAAAATCTTTTCATAAATCAGAAATAGCGGAGTTCGCCGGAGAAAAAATATCTCTGGTTGGAGAAATTGTCGGTGAAATAGACAAAAGAGAGTCTTACAGCCGCATCACCGTCAAAACAGAAATGATTGAGCACGATTCCGGCCGGAATTTTACTCAAGAAAAAGTAATAATTACCACCGGCCACTATCCGGAGCTTTTAACCGGCCAAAAAATTAAGAGTTTCGGCAAAATAAATCTGCCAGAGAATTTTCTGAATGAAAACGAAATAGAATTTGATTACATAAAATTCTTGGCGAAGGACGGTGTTTATTCACTGATGTATTATCCCAAAATAGAAATTCTGTCTAACGGCGAACTTAAATTTGAGAGATTAATCTTCAGCATAAAACAAAAATTTATAGAAAAAATTAATCAGATCCTCCCCTCTCCCGAAGCCGAATTGCTAGGCGGCATTCTACTGGGCGCCAAGAGATCGCTTGGCGCGGAATTAGAAAATAATTTCAGAAAAGTCGGGTTGGTTCATATCATCGTTTTGTCCGGATATAACGTCACAATTATCGCCGAGGCCATATTGAAATTCTTTAGTTTTTTACCAAGTTTTCTTTCCGCAATTATCGGCGCCAGTTCAATTATCGTATTCAGCGTTATGGTCGGATCCGGAGCGACAGTCATCAGATCAACCATTATGACTCTCCTGGCTTTAACTGCCAGAATTTCCGGCCGAACTTATTCAGTTAATCGCGCCCTGTTTCTGGCCGGTTCCGTCATGATCCTAATTAATCCGATGATCTTGTTTTACGACCCTTCTTTCCAGCTGTCTTTTACGGCAACTTTAGGATTAATCAATTTAAACAAATTCGTTCAGAAATTATTCGGGTTTATTCCCGAAAAATTCAACCTGCGCGAGATTACTACTTCAACTTTTTCAACCCAAATAGCGGTTTTGCCGTTACTTATGAAAATGACCGGTCAATTGTCGGTCGTCGCACCAATAGTTAACATCATCACTTTGCAATTTATCCCTCTGACCATGCTTCTTGGTTTTCTGGCCGCAGTTCTGGCTTTTTTAAACCAGACTTTGGGCATGTTTGTCGGATTCGCGCCTTATTTATTTCTGAAATATATATTGATTATCGTAAATTCCTTCGCCAAATTAGAATTTGCGACAATTAATTTATAATCGGGCCGGAATCAAGTCTCGGCAGCCCCCTATTTATAGGACATTCGGATCGCCGACTCCGAAATAAGCGCGCTGGCCGACTAAGACTTCCGTTCCGCCGACTAATAAATCTTCTTTGCCAGCCAGCAGTTCGTAGTCAAAATGTTCGTCTGTTTTAAAGATACTCGGCACATTATTTCCCTCGTGCGGTCGGGCGACATCAAAGATAAAAGTCTGCCCATCTTTATCTTTTAATACAATAAAGCTGTGACCTTCTTCCATCTCGCCGGCTTCATCAAACGAGCTGACCCCGCTGACATAAGCCGATTCAACGCCGATTTTTTGTAAAAGATATTGCGCCAACGCAGCTCTCTCGCCGCACATCGTCTTGCCCTTCATCTCCGACAGTTTCGGCACATTATCAACATACATTTTTGTCCTTTCCAAAGCATTAGTTCTTTTTATCTGATCTATTTCCAAGAGAGAAATAATTTTGTTTTGGATCTGATAACAAACAAAATGCAGATAAGGATCAAAATCTGAATTAAAACTTTCAATGTACTCACGATATTTGTCGTTATTTCCATTTGACTCAAAAAAATCTTTCATGCCCTCTTCCGTATAATTTCCGAGCTCATCCTCAAAACTTTCAAAATCCAGCTGCAATCTGCCGGTCAATTGCTCCGAGTAGAGACTCCCACCGACAGGAAGCTCTTGCCCGCCGAATAATTCATCCGCCCAGACGCCCCGAAAAAGCATCCTTATTTCTTCTGGCGCAGCTTCTTGTTTTTCAATTGGGAACCTTTCAAATTTCATGAAGATTTAGATGTTCATAATAAGTTTAGATGAGATAATAGAAACATTATACCTCTTAAATAGCACCTGCTTCAATGATTTTCAGCCGCAATTCAGAACGTCGGCCAAAATCAGATTTCTCCAAACTGGCGATCAGGTCAATCGTTTTGCCAGGAGCCATTCTCGAAAAAGTTTCGGAGTCAGATCCGAAAAATTTTATAGCCGAGACAGAACGACCTCTCCCCCCCCTGAGATGTAATCTAAGATGATTTTTGTCTTTACCAAAAAAGTCCACCTTATCAAGAACAACTCCTCTAAAAAGAAATTTTGGCTTCTCGTTTTGGACGCCAAAGGGCGCGAGTTTTTGCAAATCATTGTACAAATTCCAATTCACGTCCTCCAACCGTAATTCGCCGTCCACCAATATTTCATCAGACGAGGCGCCATCTTGAACTTTCTCATAAGCTTTTTCCAGTTCCGTCGGTAGATTATAAACGCCGTCGTCATAGACAATGAACCCGCCGGCCATCTTGTGACCACCAAATTCGCCGATAATTCCGGGAGAAACGGCGTTCATCATCTCAACCAGATTCACCGTACCATCCGATCGACAAGACCCCTTCAGATTTTCACCGCTTCCGCGGCCCCACAGAAATACGGGCCTTTTGTAAGTCTCAACCAGACTATTGGCCACCAGACCCAAGAGAGAGGGTTGCCAATCCGGGCTACCTTTAACTAAAATAGGCCGGGTAAAATTGTCGCCTAGCTCCTTTTTAATTTTTTTGACGATCGTCGCCACGGCGCTTTTGCGTTCCGCGTTGATTTTGTGGAGATGTTTTACCGTTTCTTCGGCCGAGACATCATCAGTGGCAGACAACATTTTGTAAGCGATCTCCGGCTCGTCCATTCTAGAGGCCGCATTTATCCTTGGCGCTACGGAAAACCCGACATCATCTTCTGTTATCTTATTCTGATCAATCTTGCACTCTTTCAATAGACGAATAAATCCTCTCCGTGGACTTTTTTTCATGACCATCAATCCGTATTTGGCCAACACGCGATTTTCTCCGATAAGCGGCACCATATCGGACAAAGTGGCCACTCCGACCAAATCAAGCAACCATTTTTCCCAGCCGTCACCGATGTCAAAATGGCCTTTCTGAATCAGGGCTTGGACAACTTTGAAAATCACTCCGGTGCCACACAGATTTTTGTCGGCATAAAGACAAGATTTTTGTTTCGGATTTACGATCGCCAGAGCTTTAGTCTGATGATTATTGGGATCGTGGTGATCGGTCACGATAACATCCAGGCCTCTTTCCGCCGCCAGAGCAATCGGGGCAACATCGCTGACGCCGCAATCAACAGTAATGACAAGTCTGGTTTTAAGATCGGCAATTTTTTCCACAGCGCCCTTATTTAAGCCAAAACCTTCCCTGTTGCGGTGCGGAAAGTAGACGAAATAATTATCAAATTTAATTTTCTTGAAAAAATCCGATAAAACCACCGCGCCGGGAATTCCGTCAGCGTCATAATCGCTGTAAATACAAATTTTTTCTTTCTCAGAAATCGCTCTAAGAATCCGCTCAACGGCGATCTCAATGTCTTTGAGTTTTAGAGGGTCGTTTAAGCCGTTCTCATAATCCAAATCAATAAAAGCTCCGGCGGCCTCATTGGTCTTTAGACCGCGATGATACAACAAATTAGCCAAAATATCAGAGTATTTATTGAGTTTAGCCCGATCTTCGGATTTTATTTTAGGAGCAAGTTTAAAATTCATAATTTTTCATTCTAACACAAGACGGACGATAAAATACTTGAGTAAAATTATGTTAAAATTGATTCATGTCAACAGAAAAAACAATTTTTGGGAAAATTATTGACGGAGAAATCCCTTGCACTAAGATCTACGAAGACTCCGAGACATTGGCTTTTTTAGACGTTAATCCAAGCCATGTCGGCCACACGCTTGTCGTGCCCAAAAAATCTTACAAAAACATTTTTGATCTGCCCGACAACGAGATGGCAAATCTTATGAGGGTGGTTAAAAAAATCGCCACCGCCATCAAGACAGGGCTTTCTTGCGACGGAGTGAATGTCGCGATGAACAACGGAGAAGCCGCCGGACAGATAGTTCCGCACGCCCATATTCACATCATTCCGAGAAAAACCGGAGACCGCGGGCTTCCAAATCGCGTTTCCTATAAAAATAACGAGGCCAAAGAAGTGGCGAATAAAATTATCTCGGCGCTTTAAAACTTTTTTATAAAAAAATCATCTCCTCTGGCTAAGATTCCCCCAGATTGTTCTTTGGTCAACACCAGCCTTTGCATCCAATAAAAGGAGAAGAGATGCTGAACTTAATGGTTACAGAATATGTCTGGTACTTTGAGTTTTTGTTCTTCGGATTATTCTGTCTGTGGTTTTTCTCAACCGTTTTCATTGACTTGTTCCTCCGGCATATTTGGCCGCTGATAAAAAAGTGTAAAACTCAAGACACCTGATCTTGCCCCGCGATTATGCGCGGGGCTTTTATTTTAAGCCAAATTTATAATCGGCGCCGCCTTACTTATTCAATACTTTCAAAATATCAGCCAAAACAAACTGATTTAAACTAGCCCGGCCGATTAAAAGCCCGTCTGTCTCGCCGTGTCTGATAATTTCCCGACAATTATCAACATCAACGGAGCCGCCATACAAAATCGGGACGTCCATCGCCGCTTTTCTGTTGTAAATTCGGGATAAGATCTTGCGTATAAATAAAGTCATCTGATGAATCTGGCTTGATGAAGGAGCTTTGTGTCCGGCCCCGATAGACCATATCGGTTCATAAGCAATTATCACTTTTTTAATGTCAGATCGAGAAATTTTGGCCAGAGAGCCAGAAAGCTGCTCTTCAACCGTTCTAAGATACGCGCCCGTAGCGTCTCTTTCCGGTTCGCCAACGCAGATTATGGGGATCAGTCCGCCAGTTATCGCCGCGCGGGCTTTTAGAGAGACAATTTCGTCCGTCTCACCCAGAGCTCGTCTTTCCGAATGACCGACGATCACAAAAGTTATACCAAGAGATTTCAGAATCTCTGTGCCGATCTCTCCGGTTGACTCATTTTCTTGTCTGAAAGAAACATCTTGAGCGCCAAAAATAAACTTATTTCCGGAATAGTCGCTAGCCAAGTCACCCAAAAAGATGCTCGGCGGGCAGATAACATTTATCGTCCTGGAAGCTTTAATCTTGGCTTTTTTCAAACCTGAAAAAATCTTTCGAGCATCCGATAAATTACCGGGGTTCATCTTCCAGTTGGCGACAATCAATTTTTTGTTTCTCAAAATGTTCTTCATTCTGTTGATTTCAAGCGCGGCGCGAATGACGGCTGTCGTCTAATTGTAACTTTTCCTTGTTCGGATTCCAAATTTCAGTAGATTAAATTATCGGGGCCAGCATCTAGCGCAAAATATCTTTCAAAATCTCAAAGTCTTTCTTTAGATCAGGCAACATGTTGCGATTATAGACCGCAACAGCCGGATGATATAGAGGAACAATAAACAAATCTTTCTCTTTAACAAAAAACTTCTTGCCGTGAATCGAACTGATTGATTGCAATTCTGAAGTCAGGCCGAATCTATTCATAATATATTGCATGGAAAATCTGCCCAGAGTAACTATCGCCCGCGGCTTGATTATCTCAATCTGCCGATCTAAAAAAGGAGAGTAGAGCTCAATCTCTTCGGGTTTCGGATCACGGTTATTGGTCGGCCGATCTTTCACGACATTTGTCACGTAGACATTTTTCCGGTCTATGCCAACGTGAGCGAGCAATTCATCCAAGATTTTGCCGGAAGCGCCGCAAAATGGTCGCCCGGTTTTGGCCTCGTTTTTTCCCGGAGCTTCACCGATAAAAATAATCCCAGCATCATAACTTCCTTCTCCAATGACGGGAAAGTTTCCGCTGGCCACGCGCTCAGCGTACAAAGGAGAACTAGTGAGATTAAAAATTTCGTCACGAATTTTTTTCATTTGCTCAAGCTTTAGAGGGTCTTGGCTCCTATTTTCTTTTGTATTTTCTTTCTTATTCATTTATATGCCTTCGGACAAACTATAAATCGGACCGATCATAGACAGGGCAAAAAATCCGACCGCCACGCCAACGACAATCATCAGCGCTGGTTCAATAATGGCGGAAATATTTTTTATTTTTTGATCAACCTCTGCTTCATAAAACACCGCCACCTCATTTAACATCCCGCCGAGTTCACCAGTTTCCTCCCCGACCGAGACCATCTCTGAAACAAAAGTCGGGAAAAGATCTTTATTTTCGGCAAAAATTTTGGAGATCAGAAGACCCTCGCCAATATTTTTCGCCGCCCCTTCCAGAGCTTGTTTGTAGTAAGAATTCTGGACAATATCTTTAGAAATTTCTAACGCCCTGACCACCGGCACACCGGCAGAAAGAAGCGAGGACATGGCTCTGGCCACCCTGGCGGAGTTTATTTCCTTAATCATCGGAGACAAGCCCGGGGCTTTAATCAGGGCGGAATCAAAGACTCTCTTTCCAGACTTAGTTCTCAAAAACCAGATAACCAGCGCGGCCAAAATCAAAATTCCCACCGCGACTCCCAACAGATTATTTTGCAAGAAATCACTGATACTTATGATGGCCCGAGTTGACATTGGCAGCTCGATCTCCAGCTCGTTAAAAGTATCGGTCAAAACTGGAACAACATAAATCATCATAAAAATCCCAACCACAAAAATAGCCAGAATAATAAAGCCCGGATAAATCATCGCGCCGCGTATTTTTTTCTTGAGCAGATAAGTTTTCTCCATCTGTTCGGCGGTAACGCGCAGAGACTTGGCTAAGTTTCCAGTTTCTTCGCCGGACTTAACCATGGAGACAACCAGCGGATTAAAAATCCGAGGAAATTGCCTGAACGCTTCAGATAAACTGGAACCTTTCTTGATGCTTTCATCAATCTTGCCAAGAATTTTTCGGAAAACTTTACTGGTGGTCTGGCGGTACATGACAGAAATCGCTCTGGCCAACGACAATCCCGCGCTGAGCATTGAGCCAAGGTTTCTGTACATAATTATTTTGTCGTGTTCAGAAATTCGGCTGAAATCACCCAACTTAGCCAAGAGTTTTTTAATGCGAAATCTAGAAACGCGCTCAACTGAAATAAGTCTCAGTCTCTCTTGGAGCAGAATCCGGTTTAAAGATATTTCATCCGGAGCACTTCTAAAGCCCGTGACTAAATCATTGTCAGCATTTATCGCCCGATATTTATATTCAACTTCCATATTTATAAATTACTCTGAAATAACCCGAAGAACTTCTTCTATGGTTGTCTGACCCAAAACCGCTTTGTAGATGCCGTCCTCAATCATCGTAAGCATGCCTTCAATCCGAGCCTGTTTTTCAATCTGATCGGAAGTCGCGTTCTTGATAATCAACTCACGAATGTTTTCAGAAACGTTTAAAATTTCATGAATACCGATTCGACCAGAAAAACCGTCTTCGCCAGAAGCCGCGACCGGTCGATAAAATGGGATTTGCGTCCACGATACGTTTTTATCTATGATCTTTTCATCAACTAAAACTTGATGTAAGCGCTCAAGGTCGGCAATCTTTGCCAACTGATCAACTCCAGCTTTCTTCAAGAAATATCTCTCGCGATTCATTGAAAGTTTTCGGACTAGTCTCTGGGCAACGATCACTTTCAAAGTGGAAACCAGCAAGAAACTCTGCGAGCCCATATCAATCAGTCTTGGAATGGCGCCGGCGGCGCTGTTGGTGTGAAGAGTTGATAAAACCAAGTGCCCGGTCAGCGCGGCGTTTATCGCCAAACCGGCCGTCTCTCCGTCGCGGATCTCGCCGACCATGATAATGTCCGGGTCCTGCCGAATCAGTGCGCGCAGACCGTTGGCGAAAGAAAGTCCAATGTCCGGTTTGACTTGAGTCTGATTAATTCTGGGCATCTGATATTCAATAGGATCCTCAATGGTGGAAATATTCACGTCCGGAACATTCAAAAGATCCAACAGAGTATACAAAGTAGTGGTCTTTCCAGAGCCAGTAGGGCCAGTAGTTAAAACCATGCCCGTAGTTTGCTTAAGCGCCCGGTGAATTCTTTCTAGTCCATCGCCGTGAAAACCCAGCGATTCCAAAGTAAAGCCGCCGGCTCCTTCCCGAAGAATGCGCAAGACAATTTTTTCGCCGTAATAAATCGGCAGTATTGAAACTCGGAAAGAAACTTTTTCTCCTTCCAGTTCCATTTTGAATCGGCCATCTTGCGGAAGACGTTTTTCATCCAACCTAAGACTGGCTAAAACTTTGATACGGGCGGCGATGGCCGAACTACTATTTTTTGGCAAAGTCATGGCGTCATGTAGTAATCCATCAACCCGGTATCTGATGATTACCTGGTCTTCGGACGGCTCAATGTGTATATCAGACGCTCCTTGTAATAAAGCGTGCTTCAACAAAGTATCAACGATGCGAACAACCGGTAATCCGCCGGCAACTTTTTTCAAATTTTCCGGATCGTCAACGCCAGAACCGGCCAGATTATTAGTCTCCTGTCGGATAATATCTCCAAAATCATCTTTCAGACTTTTCTGATATTGGGCCAAGGCCTTTTTTATACCCTCCGTGGAAGTAAGTCTTGGGAGAATTTTCAATCCCGTTTTCTTTTTGACGAAATCAATCGCGCTAAGATTATCGGTATCAAGCATGGCCACTTCCAGGTCTGAGGAATCTTTGTTATAAGCCACGATATTGCTTCTCCGAGCGATCGGTTCGGGAATCAGACTCAAAACCTCAAGAGGAATTTTCTGCGCACCAACATTTATAAAAGGAATGCCCAATATGTAGGCCTGTACCCGTTTCAACTCGTCTTCGGAGATGATCCCTTCGCTAACCAGATAGTCCCCCACGCCGCGATCCTTGCCAGCGATTTCCACCGCGCGATCTATGATATCGCGGGTAACAATACCAGAGTCAATCATAAACTCTTGAAGTTTGTTTTCATCGATGAACATTTGTTCCAATTATAACAAAGTTCCGACAACTTGTTCAATTTTTTGGATGTGGTATTATAACCTTATCTATCAGGGACAGTTCGCCGATCGGCGGACTAATTTTTTTAAAGGCCGGCGGCATCAGCCGCCATTGAGATAACAAAATTGAATATGTTTGATTTAAAAGTAATAAACGCGGTTTTGTCACAGATGGAAGAAGAACGTGGCATACCTAAAGAAAAAATAATTGAAGCCATAGAGATGGCCCTTGGAACGGCTTATAAAAAAGAGTACGGAAAAAAAGGACAACTCATAAAAGCCAAGTTTGACATCAACAGCGGTGATGTGGAATTTTGGCAATCCAAAATCGTCGTTGACAAAGACGGCGTTATTATGGAAGAAGATGAAAGCAAGCCGACCGCTCCAAAAGCCGATCTGCCGGAAGGAGAAGAGCCAAAACCAAGATACAATCCGGAGCATCACATCTTTGTGGAAGAGGCCAGGTTGATAAAGAAAGGCGCTCAGACCGGCGATGAGCTGGTTTTCCCTCTTGAGAAGAAGGGCGACTTCGGACGAATCGCCGCCCAAACAGCTAAACAAGTCATCACCCAGAAAATTCGCGAAGCGGAGAAAACTTCCGTCGTTTCGGAGTTCGGCCAACGAGAAGGAGAAATCGTCTCCGGCACCGTTGAAAGAATTGAGCGCGGAACAATCTATTTGAATATGGGCAGAGCCGTTGGCATGCTCAATTATGAAGAGCAAATTCCCGGAGAAAAGTTTAAACAGGGTGAACGCGTCCGCGCTTATTTATTCAGAGTGGACGAAACTCATCATGGCGTATTCTTGAAACTCTCAAGATCACATCCTAAATTCTTGGAAGAGCTATTTCGATCAGAAGTTCCGGAGATGGACACCAATATTGTTGAAATAAAGGCCATCGCTCGAGAGGCCGGCTCAAGATCAAAGGTCGCCGTCTATTCAAATGACGAGCATGTCGACCCGGTTGGCGCGTTGGTTGGTCAACGCGGAGTTCGAGTCAGCACTATTATGTCGGAACTCGGCGGTGAAAAAATTGACATCATCGAGTGGTCGGAAAATCCGGATGCGTTTATAGCCGAGGCGCTTTCCCCGGCCAAAGTTCTAGAAATAAAAACCGACCCTGAAACAAAAATCGCCCGAGTCAGAGTCAATCCTGATCAGCAGTCATTAGCCATCGGTAAGGGCGGGCAGAACGTGCGCCTCGCGGCAAAACTTACAGGATGGAAAATAGACGTTACCTCCGATGCGGATAACAAAGCGGCAGATGCGGATAACAAAGTGGCAGATGAGAGCCGCGCCGACACGGCAGAAGCTCCGGTTTCAGAAAAGACAGTGCCAGCAAATGAATTGCCGGCAGAGAAAACCGAGTGATTATTGGCATCAAAACGGTTATAATTAGCCAATCAGTTTTTAATCTAAAAATATGGAGTCCCAAATAAATAACGAAATAGGCAACGAACAAAACAATGCCCCGCAAAAACCCCGAGCCAGGGGCGGCAGAATCGGACCAATCATCGGATCAATTATTATCATAGTTCTGATCGTTCTCGGTGGCTCATATTATTTGAAGAAGGTAAAAGAAAAGTTTGAACCAAAATCCACGGAGACTCCGGCCGAGGAAATAATAACGGGGACAACGACAGAATCAGAGAAATGACGGGCGATAAAAACTACACGATAAAGAAAAAGGCCGAGGCCAATAAAGAACTGACGATTGAAGTCGCCATAGAGAAGAAATTTATTGATAGCCTGCGAGACAAAACTGTCCGTAAATTGAGCAAGGACATAGAAATCAAGGGCTTTAGAAAGGGCATGGCGCCAGAGAAAATGATTGTTGAAAAGATCGGCGAGATGAAAATTTTTGAAGAGCAAGCTTACGCAGCGCTACACGAAATACTGCCGGTAATAATGCTTGAGGAAAAAATTGACGCCCTAACCAGTCCAAAAATTTCTGTGACTAAAATCTCTCCGAGCGATGATTTTGAATTCAAGGCGACTTTCACCTTGATGCCAACAATAGAGTTGGCCGACTACAAAAAAATCGCCAAGGGAATTAAACCGGCTGGCGCGGTCGCGGTTACGGAAAAAGAAGTTAGTGATTACATTGACTACATCAGGAAAAACCGGGCGGAGGCGGAATTCTTGAAGAAAAAAACTTCGGGAGAAAAAGTTGAGGAGTCCGACAAAGACAAATTGCCCGAATTTAACGACGAGTTCGTCAAAACATTGGGAAAGTTCTCCGGAGTGGATGACTTCAAAAAACAGTTAGCGGAAAATATGCGAGCCGAGAGAGAAATTCACGAAAAAAATCGCCGCCGAACGGAGATCATTGAAAAAATTATCCTTGAATCAAAAATTGATTTGCCGGAAGTCTTGATTGAAGAAGAAAAGAGGCGAATGATTTACCAATATAGAGCCGACGTTGAAAAAATCGGCATAAAATTTGAAGACTACTTAAAAGAAATAAAAAAGACTGAGGAAGATCTGAAAAAAGAATGGCAAACGGACGCGGTCAAACGCGCAAAAATGAACTTGATTTTGCCAAAGATCGCTCATATTGAAAAAATAACTCCGGATTCGGGGCGTCTTGAGCGAGAGATGAAACATCTTGTGGAACATCATAAGGAGATTGACGAAAATGTGGCCCGATTGTACCTAAGTAACGTATTGACTAACGAAAAGGTTTTTGAATTTCTGGAAAACATCTAAAAGTTCTAAAGAAATTCTGAAATCTGGCGGTTTCAGACCGGTCCAAAACCGAAAAACTTCATAAAATGTTCATAACCGGTGGATTAATAGGGTATAAGTGCCTTTAATTTGCGTTTGGGCCCCTTTTTTTGTATTTTTATTATATTAATATAGACAATAACAATATGATCATCCCAACAGTAATTGAAAAAAGTCAGTTTGGAGAGAGAGCTTTTGATATCTACTCTCGCCTTTTGAAAGAGGGTATTATTTTCATCGGCGGACCGATTGACGACCATGCTGCCAACATCGTCATCGCCCAACTCTTATTCTTGCAATCAGAAGACCCTAAAAAAGATATCCAGCTCTATATCAATTCTCCGGGCGGATCTATTTCGGACATGATGGCCATCATTGATACCATGAATCACGTAAAAAATGATGTCTCAACGGTTTGTGTCGGTTTAGCGGCTAGTGCAGCGGCTTGGATTTTATCAGCGGGCAAGAAAGGAAAAAGATTTGCTTTGCCGAATGCCGAGGTCATGATTCATCAGCCTCTTGGCGGTGCGCAAGGTCAAGCTTCTGATATTGAAATCTCCGCAAAAAGGATTTTGGAATTAAAAAAGAAACTTATTGAAATGATGTCCAGCAGCACGGGCAAGCCGGCCTCGCAAGTTGAAAGAGACGTTGATCGAGATTATTTCATGACTGCCGAAGAAGCTAAAAAATATGGAATTATAGATAAGGTGATCTCGTAGAAATATAACCTAGCTTAATAACCTTAAATGCTTTTTGACTTCCCCTCGCAAAAGCGCTAACATAAACTCGTTACTAAGTAAATTAAAACGCTTCAAAATCCCGACTGACCGAGACGCTCGAACAACCTTGAAGCTTGAAACAAAATTGAATACTGGGGACATAAGGAGCGAATAAAAATTCATGGAATTATTAGTGGTTTTAATGATCGCCACGGCGGCCGGTCTGATCGGCATCGCAGTGGGTTGGTTTTTGCGTTTCATCGTGGCCCTCGGAAAGAAGGGCTCGATGGAATTGGAGATAAAAGAAAAGTTGCTTGAGGCCCGCGAAGAGGCGGAAAAAATCACCGGCGAAGCGACAAACAAGGCCGATGAAATAATCAAAGAAGCCAAGGAAGAGATTAAAAAAGAAGAGGAGCGCCTACAAAAAACTGAAGATCGTCTGGTCGGCAAGGAATCTTTCTTGGATGAGCGACAAAAAGATCTGCAAAAAGAATCTGAGGAATTAAAGAAGCAATTCGGCCAATCCGAAGCCTTAAAGAAAAAGCTTGAGGAAATAATTGAGCAAAAAATTTCCGAACTGCAGAGTGTTTCAAAATTATCCAGAGAAGAAGCCAAGGAAGAGCTTCTAAAAAATATAGAAACCCGACAGGATCAAGATCTGCAAAATCGCATCAAAAAACTTGAGCTGTCCGGCAAAGAAATCTACGACAATCGAGTTCGAAATATTTTGATTTCGGCCATTGAGCGGCTTGGCACTTCGGTATCCAGCGACATTTTCACCACAACGGTTGCTTTGCCGAGCGATGAAGTTAAAGGAAAAATTATCGGTAAAGACGGTCGCAATATAAAAACTTTTGAGAGAAAGACTGGCGTTGAACTTGTCATTGATGACACGCCGCAAATGATCACCATCTCCACTTTTGATCCGATCCGGCGAGAAATCGCCAAGATGGCGCTGGAAAATCTGATTGAAGACGGGCGCATCCAGCCGGCTAAAATAGAAGAAGAAATTGAACGCGCCAAAAAGAATATCAATAAGATAATAAAAGAGAAAGGAGAAAGAGCCGCTTTTGAATGCGGCGTCATTGGACTTGATTCAAGAATCTTGTTGATTCTCGGCAGACTGCACTTCCGAACCAGTTATGGACAGAACGTTTTGCAACATTCCGTTGAAATGGCTCATATCGCCGGCATGATCGCCGGAGAAATTGGCGCTAATGTTGAAATCGCCAAGGCCGGAGCTCTTTTGCACGACATCGGCAAAGCGCTGGATCATGAAGTCGCCGGTTCTCACGTTGAGATCGGCCGAAGGATTCTGCAAAAATTCGGCGCGGACGAAAAAATCATCCAAGCCATGCAATCGCATCACGAAGAATATCCGTTTGAAACGCCAGAAGCGGTTATCGTCTATGTGGCCGACTCAATTTCGGGCGGACGACCAGGAGCTCGAAAAGATACCGCGGAAAATTACCTAAAACGCCTGGAAGAGCTTGAGGCTATCGCTGATTCGTTTGAAGGGATTGAAAAATCTTATGCATTGCAAGCCGGCCGGGAAATTCGAGTTTTCGTTAAGCCGGAGAGTATATCCGACGCTGAAGCTAAAATAGTGGCTAGAAATATAGCTGAAAAGATTGAAAAGGAGATCAAATATCCGGGTGAAATCAAGGTTACGGTCATTCGCGAAAATCGGGTTATAGATTACGCCCGATAAAGTCGCCTTGTTGCGGCTTAAAATAAGCTTCTATATAATAGGTAGCGTGCTAAAAGCGCATTTTATTGGTAAAGACTGATCCAAAATTCATATGAATAAAGCAAATCTTGTGGAGAAAGTTCACGAAATACTTGGCGGGACTAAAGTACAAGCAGAGCAAGTGGTTGATTCAATTTTTGAGACTATTACTGGCTCTCTAAAGAAGGGCGAAGAAGTATCAATCGCCGGTTTCGGTATTTTCGGCGCCAAAGAACGAGCCGCTCGAACAGCAAGAAACCCTCGAACCGGTGAATCAATCACCGTTCCTGCGATGAGAGTTCCAAAATTCCGAGCCGCAAAGGCCTTGAAGGACGCTGTAAAATAGTTTCCTAGAGAAAATAGTTTATGCCAAAAAACCGCCATAGGCGGTTTTTTGTTTTTATGTGCGGGTGGGGAGAATCGAACTCCCGTCTTCTGCTTGGAAGGCAGACATTCTACCACTAAACCACACCCGCAAGTTATAAAAATATAACAAACTAACGGACAAACTTCAATGAAAGAATCAAAGATTTCCGATATAATTACGCCATGCCGTTTTTGCTTAGAATAATCTTGCAAAGAGTTTTGCTGTTCGCTTATTCCATATTGGCTTTTTTAGGAATCGCGCCGCAAGTCAACATACCATCGCCGGAAGCTGTTCGTGTTGAAGAAATCCGCAGAGAAGCCGTGGCCGATTTGATTGAAAGACAGAACAAACTAGAAACTGAAAACAGCACCAAACAAATCGCTGAAACCCTTGAGAAAGTCGTGCCCGAAAAAGAAACCAAGCCTCCGTCCGCGCCGCCGATAGCGCCGGCACCGCCAACGACAGAATCTCCTGCCGCACCAATTGCACCGCCCGTGCCACCAGTTCCTCCAGAATCGACCGCACCACTAGAACCAGCTGCTCCAATCACCCCAGAGCCTATAACTCCTCCAACGGCAGAGGCTCAAATTGCCACGGTTGAAGATGTCGTGGTCAATATCATTTGCACTTACACTCATGGTAATTATGTGAATGTTTCCACCGGTAGCGGAATTATCGTCTCGCCAAGAGGCGTCGTATTGACTAACGCCCATGTCGCGCAATTTTTTGTGCTTGAAAGTTACGATCCTGATCTCATAAATTGCGCCATGTACAAAGAGAATATTCCAACCTACGGATACAAGGGCCAACCGATTTACGTTTCGCCAAAATGGATTGAACAAAATTATGAACTAATCGCCAATAACAACGCCCGCGGCACGGGAGAAGATGACTACGCTTTAATATTAATAACCGGAAACACCAACTCGGCTCTCGGAATACCAGAGACGTTCCCTAGCGCGAATCCGGACGCGGCTCAAGAACTTGATAAAAACGATAACGTCATCGTGGCCGGTTATCCGGGCGGTCCGAAAAGTTTGTTAGATCTCGGCCACGCCGGAAGGTTAAGAATGGCAGCAGTTTCTATATTGGATATTTTCACTTTCGGCGGCAATCGTGCGGACGTCATCACCACTTCCAAATCTGAAGTCGGCGCACAAGGCGCTTCCGGCGGTGGAATATTTTACGGCTTGGACGAAGAGTCCGTTGATTTGATCGGAGTAATTGCCACAACGGACGGCAGTGACGGAAAAGCCAAAATCAACGGCATCACGCTTTCGTATATTGAGAGAGATATAAAAGACGAGACAGGAAAAAGTTTGAGTTATTTTATTGGCGGCAATTTAAAATCGCGCGCGGCAGAATTTAAAGACGTCTATACGGAAGATTTGGCCAAGCTACTATTGAGAGAGATTTAATATTTACGACTTAAATTTATAAGTTCCTTAAAATCGTCGCCTTTTTGAGCTTTGTTTCTCTTTTCCGCGCCGCATTTTACGCAGCGATGAAGAATATAAAAAACTCCGCCTTCGTTTACTAAATCAACCGGCTTCATCAAGCCCCGACAAGATTCGGCGCGATCGCCCGGGTTCACATCAACATGTTTTGACCACAGACATTTCTGACAATGATTGGTGTAGCCGTCACCCTGATTTTGAAATCCGCATTTTTCACAGATAAAGTCTTCTTTCTTTTTTTGGAAAAGTTTTCCAAACATTTTGTTGCGCGCGATTTATATTTATTAATAAACACAATCTACCACCCCATTTGATATCTTGCCATTTTTTGTGTAAGATTTTGGAAGCATAACGGAGCGTGGTGTAACGGCTAACATGTCTGCTTTGGGAGCAGATGACTCAGGGTTCGAATCCCTGCGCTCCGACCAACTTAAACATTGCAAAAAAGAAAAGCCCCCATAAATTTGAAAAGATTGTTTTCAGATCTACGAGGGCACCAAGTCTTCTTACGCCGATGGGGTATCAATCTAACAACAGATTCACCTCACCTGAATATGAGATTTTCTGCAAATTCGGCGGTGGATTCGGCCGGATAACTACCACATCTCGACCATTCGACTCACGAATAAACCAAGCACCGGTCTTGAGATTGGCATTGTTTGATTGAAAGAACCGCCGACCCGCCAGATCGATTCCCCCCGGCAAAGACGACCACGGAACGGCCAGAATCATCAGGCCACATTGATCGTCAACCGCCGTAACCCTGTACAGGACTCCGGTATTCGGTTCAGTATAGGATCCGACCGATGTCTCCAGAGTGGCGATCGTGGCGACAGATTCTTCGTGGACCCTGCTGGCCACAATCAAAGCGGCTAAAAAACCAACTGATGTCGCTATGGCAAGAACCCAAGACGCGCGCCTCGAACCGTTCATGTTTTTCTCCTTTTCTCGTTGATTTGTGACTGTACCAACCTACCAGATCCTTCTGCCTCTAATTATAGCAGATATAACAACTCTGTCAATAGTGACATATACTTTCAATCCTGCCTTGATCAACCTATCCGCAATTTACATCCTTTATATATCTGAACCCCAAGATTTTTCCCTGACAATCAAAGACTTCAGCAATAACATCAAAATGTACCTTCTCAGCAGCCCCCGGACCCCTATCTAACAGAAAAAGTTCAGCCGCCTTGATCATCTTGAATATTTTTTTACGACTCACATTTTCTTCCGGTCGGTAATTTAATCCCCCGCCCCGAATCGTTTCACGGGAAACATTTTTCAGAAATATGCTTTTAACCTCAATAAAATGGATCTCCCCGAACCGCTCGGCGATAATATCTATTTCACCTGCCCGTCTAAGATAATTACGAGCTAAAATTCTAAAGCCCTGTTTCACGAGAAACCTAACTGCTATATCTTCGCCAAAATTCCCTTTTATCCTTATTTTGCTTGGTATTTCCAAAATATGGCACAAGAAAATAAATAAAATATAAGCTTTACCTAAAATTAATGTGGAGATGTTCCACGTGAAACGTTTTTCATGAAACATAATGAAAACAACCTTATCTATAGCCCCCGTCAATAGCATAAAAATCAAAAAGACATGTCTTATATACACATATCCACATAGTTATCCCCAGTCGTTTAAATCGCCTTGATTTTCAAGGTTTTATATCGGACACTATTTTACAAAATCAGTTTGTCCTTATAAAGTATCCGGGTCTGCTCGCGGCGATTCGCAGCAATCCGTAACAATTATTAATAGCAACTTTTTGTGCGAGTAGGGAGAATCGGACTCCCGTCTCGTCCTTGGCAAGGACGCATTCTACCACTAAACCATACTCGCAAAACGTGCCCTAAAGTATAATATGTTCTAAATAAAATTCAATAGAGGACGCGTGCTCGGGCCGCCTTTTTGCGACATAGACAGGCTCAATTAATCAGTATGGATTAATTCTTTCAATCTGTAGTCGTTCAAGTATATGTAAGCAAAGGCAATAACAAGCGGGATCAGATAAGACCAGAAAGCTCCGCGCTGAAACGTGCCAAAGGTAAACATATCGGTTAAACTCCAAACTCCGCGCCAGATATAAACAAGCGAAATACCGCTTAAAATAAGGTCTAAATTCGGATGCAACCTTAAGAAACTTCTAACTTTTTCTAACATGTCTTATTTTTATTATCTTTTAATCTTCCTAATTCAGCAATATTCTAAAAACAGCCAGTTCCTTAAAAACAGCCTGCGCGCCCGGCAGGACTCGAACCCACAACGACGGTTCCGAAGACCGTTGTGATATCCATTTCACCACGGGCGCAGACAAAGAAAATGATACGATAAATTGGCCAAAAATCAAAATTGGGCTAGAATAAATCCGTGAAAATCAAGACAAATTCATTTCCAAAAGAAATTTTGAATATCTCTCAAAAGATGAAAGCGGGCGGTTTTGAAGTCTTCGTGGTCGGCGGCTGTGTCAGGGATATTTTGCTCGGTAACAAACCCAAAGACTGGGACATCGCCACCAACGCCACGCCGGAAAAAATACAGGGCCTCTTTCCAGACTCATTTTATGAAAACACTTTCGGAACCGTCGGCGTGAAAAGCGGTTCGGACGATCCGGCATTAAAAGTCGTGGAGATAACTCCATACAGAAAGGAAGCGGGCTATTCCGATAAAAGACACCCGGATAGCGTTATTTTCAGCCATAAATTGGACGATGATTTGGGCAGAAGAGATTTCACCATCAATGCGCTAGCTGTTGACCCGGATAAAGGACAAATTACTGATAATTATAGTGGTCTATCCGACCTAGAAAAACGCCTAATTAGAGCCGTAGGAAGCCCTGATAAGCGTTTTGGCGAAGACGCTCTAAGAATGCTGCGAGCGGTCAGATTTGCCGCCGAACTTGATTTTGTAATTGAAAAAGAAACTGCCGAATCAATCTCTAAAAACGCTGGCCTTATCGGACACATTTCAAATGAAAGAATCGGAGAAGAATTTAAAAAGATTATCCAATCAAAAAATCCGGCCATGGGCTTGGCACTAGCTCAAAAACTTCATATTTTAAGCCACACTTTACCAGAGTTAGAAGAAATGGTCGGAGTCTCTCAAAATAAAGAAGCTCATAAATATGATGTTTGGGAACATTCCTTGAGAGCCCTGCAACACGCGGCTGATAAGAACTTCTCGCTGGAAGTCCGCCTGGCCGCCTTATTTCATGATTCGGCCAAACCAGCAACTAAAAGACAAGAAGACGGCAAAACTACTTTCTACGGGCATGAGGTCGTGGGCGCCAAGGTTGCACGTGAAACACTTAGAAAACTGGCCTTTCCTAAAGAAGTTATAGAGAAAGTTGAGAAACTGATCAGATGCCACATGTTCTTCTCGGACACAGAACAGATTACCCCTTCAGCAGTGAGAAGACTCATCAATAAAGTCTCTAAAGAAAATATCTGGGAGCTAGTCAATTTGCGCATATGCGACAGGGTGGGTACCGGCAGACCAAAAGAAGAGCCCTACAGGTTACGAAAATTCCAATCAATGATTGAAGAAGTTATCAGGGATCCGATTTCTGTTTCTATGTTAAAAATTGATGGTAACGACATAATCAAAGAGTTTCACGTGGAACCGGGACCGAGGATCGGCTATGTTTTGAGCGCTTTACTGGAAGAAGTCCTAGAAGATCCAACCAGAAACAATAAAAAGTTTCTCGTGAAACACACTGCGGAATTACTAAAACTGCCAGACGGCGAACTTAAAGGAATCGGCGAAGCGGCCAGGGAAGTCAAAACCGAAGTAGAAAAGGCTGAAATTACTAAAATAAGGCGAAAGAGAGGCGTAAAATAGCCACAAAACGACCTTCCGCCAGAGACGCGAAAAGAATTTTTTGGGGGAAATAAAAACCACCGTAGACTTCAATGAAATGAGATAAAGTGGGGAAACTTTATTTTAGGATAATAGAAGAGTGTTGAGGACTATTATTGCTGTTGAAGCTTACGATGGTCTTTCGGTTTGTCTTTATTGACACCGCCTGATAATTGACCCTAAGAGGGTAACACGCGCGTCGAGACAAAACGAAATGTCTATATTTAATTTTGGAAAGAACTTAAAAGAACTAATCTGAATGATCTGTATCTGAGTATATTTTATTTTTATAAAGGACAAATGTAAAGGACAAACCTGTGGATAATGTCCTTTATGGTTTTAGGTTAATGGCAAGTTCTATGGGTGCATGATCAGAACCGAGCACATTGCCGTAAATCTTGTTATCCACAACTTTGTCTAAAATGGTTTCGTCCACAAAGAAATAGTCTATTCTCCAGCCAACGTTTCTATCACGAGCGCGCGTCTTAGTGTCCCAATATGAGTATTCAACCCTGTCTGGATAAGCGTCCCTGAAGACATCAACATAACCGTCCTCTATGAAACGATCTACCCATGCCCTTTCTTCTGGTAAAAATCCAATACTTTCTCTGTTGCTTTCCGGACGAGCTAAGTCAATTTCCTCGTGAGCCACATTAACATCCCCGCAAAAGATGACTTTTTTACCGGATTTCCTGATTTTGTTTATAAATTTTAAAAATTCTTCGTAGTATTTTAATTTTTTCTGCAATCTGTCTTCCGGACCACCGCCGTTAGGAAAATAACAATTTATTACGACAAAATCTTTATAAAAAAGATTAATTTGCCGACCCTGGCCATCAAGATCCTTGACGCCTAAGCCGTAAGTGACTTTTTCAGGGTTAATTTTGGCGTAAACGGCCGTGCCGGAGTGGCCTTTTCTTTCTAAAGAAGAATTAAAATAAGAAAAGTACCCCGGAATTTCAATCAATTCGACCGGCAGCTGCTCTTTTTCGGCCTTTGTCTCTTGAAGACAGATAATGTCCGGGTCCGCTTCCAGAAGCAAGCCCAAACAGCCCTTTTTGTGCCAGGCCCTGATGCCGTTTACATTCCAAGAGACTATTTTCATGGTTAATATAATTGTAAATATAACATATTTAGTTATGCACTCCTGATTCCGCGGCAAGTTTGACTTTGCCCAAAAGAATTGCGTATAATGATCGTCTTGCTGGCTGGTTCACAAAGAGAAAAGAGGACAGACTATGACATTGGTGATGGGAGCAAGGAGACCTGGAGTCCAAGGGAACCATGAGCATCGGGCGATTGAAGTCTTTTTCGCCAGATGCGAAGAGTTTCCGCTTGGAGCCCGATGCCTCAATCGCATGATTGAGCGGGTCAAGGGAGGAAAAGCGGAAGGAGGGGTAGACCGCGTCCGTATCGGAAAAACGGACGAAGACCGTGAGCTACGGAGACTCGCGGAAGACAGGATGGTCCGTCTCGGCGCAAGTTGCTACCATGAAGGCAACATCTGCGTCAGATATTTGAACCACGGTAGGGATGCCGTGGTCGTCGCCAGGAATCAGTTCGTGTGCGACGAGGAGGTGAAGCGTATCGCCGCAAGCCTTGCGCGGCCTCGCCGCGTTGGCAGTCGTTAACCGGAAGCGAAAGACAGAAAACCGAACTGGCCAGCAAAAAACACCGGCGTTCAATAGCAGATAATGCATTGAACGCCTTTTTATTTATAAGGATCTCTAAGAGTTCTTGTCGTGAAATTTTTTATGAATTTCTTTTAGGTGCCTGTCCGTAACGTGCGTGTAAACCTGTGTCGTTGTAATGTTGGCGTGGCCGAGAAGAGCTTGTACCGAGCGCAAATCAGCGCCGTTTGACAATAAATCAGTGGCGAAAGAATGCCGGATGATGTGCGGAGTAACTTTTTTAGAGATACCGGCCTTAGTGGCGTAAAATCGAACAATCCTCTCAACCGAACGGGGGGTCAATCGAATTGATTCACGCTTTTTTAACAAATCTTTACCGCCCTTGCCGGCGACTTGAACAAACATGGCCTCATCCATGTCGTCGCGCTTTTCCAGATATTCGTTCAGCGCTTTCTTGGCTGATTCGGAAATAAAAACAACTCGAACTTTTTCGCCTTTCCCACGGATAGCAAATTCGCCGCGGCTTAAATCAAGATCCCTGTCCAGGGCGCATAATTCTGAAACTCGCAAACCAGTTGAAAATAGCAACTCTAGAACAGCCTTGTCGCGCAGATTCTTTACATCGGAACCCCTTGGGCCGTCCATGATTCGTCTAAGTTCTTCGGCAGTAATCAAATCAATTGACCGCTCGGGAACTTTAGCTAACTCAATTTGATCGGGCGCCAGAACCTTATATCCTTTTTTAAGAAGAAACTTTAAGAAAGAACGCAAAGCAATCAGGTAATAATTCTGCGTCCGTTTCTTGATTGTGCCGGCGGTCAGACGGCCGTTAATATTTTTAGTGGCGTTTTGTCGGTTAAGCCAAAGGCGAAAGTCGCGAACCGACCGTTCGGTGATGTCGCTAACTTTCCTAATATTTTGCTGTTGGAAAAAACGGTTCAAGTAGTGGTCGTAATTCTCCACCGTTTTAACGCTCCGCCCCCTTTCAATCTCAATGTATTCCAGAAATCCTTGGCGAAGAGAATCAATTTCTGACTTTATTGCCATATTTTTATTATAGCATTTATAGTGTCGCACAATATATCTCGCTGTCTTGCAATAATAAATAATCCGTGTTACCATCTTTCCTGTCGTGCTTACAAAATCAAAGAAAACAAAAGCTATAAAAGACGTTCAAACCCATGCCAAAGACACGGGGTCCCCTGAAGTTCAAGTTTCTATACTAACCAAAGAGATAGAGGAGTTGACGAGGCACCTGAAAAAGCACCCTCGGGACAATCACTCAAGACGCGGACTTTTGGGCATGGTTGCCGATAGACAATCAACGCTTAAATATTTGCAAAAAAAGAGCCCGAGACGATACAAATCTTTAGCTAAAAAGATCGGGCTTTAAAACTTAAAAGGAGTCACTGAGATCAGTCGAGAAGCGGGCTTTGTGGTTTTTTGATACAATTTTATAAGGAGCATGGTTTTTAATATTTATTTAATATGTCAGTAATCAAACATAAAGAGCAGAGAGTCGCTGTTTTCATTGATACACAAAATCTATATCACAGCGCGAAGAATTTATATAAGAAGAAAGTAAATTTTGGTGCAGTTTTAAAAGAAGCTTTAGCCGGCAGAAAGTTGGCTCGAGCCATCGCTTACGTTATTACTTCCGAGACCGGTGAAGAGCAGGGTTTTTTTGACGCGTTGGGCAAACTGGGAATAGAGACCAAAACAAAAGATTTACAGATTTTCCCTGGCGGAGCTAAAAAGGCCGATTGGGATGTCGGTCTGGCCATTGACGCCGTTAAAATTATGGCCAAGGTTGATGCCATCGTCATCGCCTCCGGCGACGGCGACTTTGTTCCGTTGGTGGAATATCTAAAAACCAGCGGAGGCTGCCAAGTTGAAGCGATTTCTTTCGGGCGCTCGACTTCTTCAAGATTGATAGAGATCGCCGATGACTTTATTGATATGGATCGCGAACCGGGAAGATTTCTAATCGGTCCGCAACGTCAGAAGATTTGGAGGAAATAAAAAGACAAAGATAAAAAACATTAGAATCTATTCATGGCTGAAGAGTTTAACAACCCAATAAATATTGACACAAACGTTCAAGGAGGCGCGGACAATCCGGAAAGGGCGCCTGCCAAAGACAAGTTTGTCATCAGGCCGCTTCGCACCTACGAAGAAGACGTGGCTAATTTTGTTAAACGCGGACAAATCTCCACGTCTAAAATAATCGCCGCCGAACAAAAAAGACAGAGAGAGACCGCTTCGGTCGCGGAAGCCGAAAACATCAAAAAAAGAACTCATCTGATGCTGAAAGTCAGCCTGGGCCTTGTTGTTTTGGCCATCTTAATTCTGTGGGGTATTTACTTTATATTTAAATCCAAGGAAGAACCTGGGCAAAACCAGCCGAACAATTTTGGCAATATTCTGATAGACAAAAAGCAGATAATAGAAATACCGACCGATTACAAATTAAACTCCGAAATTAAAACGCAAATCATTAGAAATATTGACGTCCCGCCTTCCGATCTAAACGAAAGGGAAATCGCGGAAATTCTTGTTACCAAAAAAATATCACAGACAATCGGAGACGAGACAATTGAGATCAAACAAAAAGTTAGCTTCGCCGAATTGTTAGACATTCTGGAACTTTATCCGGACGACACTTTCATCAGAGCACTGGACGAGAATTATCTGCTCGGCTTGATAAAACTGGGCGGCGAAACCGTGCCGTTTATTTTGATAAAGACGCTTGAATACGAGAGAGTTTTTTCCGGCATGTTAGCTTGGGAGAGATCATTGTATAGAGAAATAAACGACATCTTTTTTAAGACGCTCGGGACGGACGACTTTTTGACTCTGTCAGCAGGCAACACCAGCGGCGCCGCTTTTGACCCTAACAAATTTAATGATATAGTTATATACAATCGGGATGCTAGAGCAATAGTCAGCACCGACAATCAGATTTTATTTTTCTACACTTTTGTAAACAACAACCACTTATTGCTAGCTATTAAACCCGAGCTTGTCCAAGAAATTGCGACCAAGCTAAATCTCCAAAACATTGTCAGATAGAGTTTTATAAGTTAAAGTGTTAAATAAAATTATGGAAAAAGAAAAAATCGATCTTAAGTATTTCAAAGACAAACTCCTAAAAGAAGAGGCGCGAATTGTCGCCGAATTGAAATCGGTCGGCCGAGTAAATCCTGACAACCCGAACGACTGGGAACCAGTTCCTGGGGAATTAGAATCAAATGTCTCTGATCCAAATGACTTCGCCGATGAAATAGAGCAGTTTGAACAAAATTCCGCCATTTTGAAGGAGTTGGAAACTGAACTAGTAGAAATAAAAGCCGCCCTGAAAAGAATAGATGATGGCACCTATGGAATATGTGAAAAAACCGGAAAACAAATTCCGCTAAAAAGACTGGAGGCTTATCCAGCGGCAAGATCCTGCGCTAAAATCTGCGAATAATTCATTTAAAATTTATATAAATTTTAAACACGCGCTCCAAGATACACCCTGTGTATTTTTCTAAAGTTCATAGCGCTCAAGCCAAACTGCTGGGCGCGGATGGCGTGGACGTTGAGGTAGACATAACAAGGGGCCTGTACTCAATTATTATTGTCGGCCTGCCAGACAAGGCCGTGGAAGAAGCAAAAGACCGCGTCTCCGCGGCTATAAAAAACTCCGGTTTTATCGCGCCCAAACAGAAAAATCAAAAACTGGTGATTTCTCTAGCGCCAGCCGATCTGAAAAAATCAGGAACTTGTTTTGACGTGCCCATCGCCATCGCTTACTTGCTAGCCTCAAGAGATATAAACGCCGCAACGGAGCACCGACTTTTTATCGGAGAATTATCGCTGGATGGAAAGTTGAGACCAGTATGCGGCGTTCTGCCAGTAGTTTTGTTCGCAAAACAGCGCGGATTCAAAGAAGTTTTCGTGCCGGCCGAAAATCTGTCAGAAACTTTTATCGCCGGTGGGATCAAGGTATTCGGCGCTAAAAATTTGAATGAGATTATAGACCATATTTCCGGCAAAAAAGAAATCGTAGCGACAAACGATAAAAACGAACAAAATAATAAAATCGCCGCACCGTCAGATAAAAAAACAGAAAAGATATTTGATGAAATTGTCGGCGCGGAAATCGCTAAAAGGGGATTGGTCATTGCGGCCTCGGGCGGACACAATATCGCTTTGTATGGCCCGCCCGGGACCGGCAAGACAATGCTGGCGAAATCTTTACCGGAAATTCTGCCACCGCTGAACGACTCCGAATCAATAGAGTGTTCATCAATCTACTCAGTCAATGGGCAACTGAACGAGCCGATGGTGGGGGAGCCGCCATTTCGCGCGCCGCATCACACCTCTTCGTACGCTTCAATTATCGGCGGCGGGAATAATCTTAAATCCGGAGAGATCACCCTGGCTCACAATGGCGTGCTCTTTTTGGACGAATTTCCAGAATTTGACCGTCGCGTTATAGACTCGCTCCGCCAACCGCTTGAGGAGAAAAATATCACCGTCTCTAGAGCAGTCGGAACAATTAAATTTCCGGCCAAATTTATTTTAATCGTGTCTATGAATCCTTGTCCTTGCGGATATTTCAAAACCGGCATCAAGCCATGTCTGTGCAGTCAAAATTCAATACAAAATTATCGCAGAAAAATCTCTGGGCCGATCGTTGATCGAATAGATCTTTGGGTAGAAGTGGCGAAAGTGGATTATAAAAAACTTTGTCCGGGAGAAAAACTCCCAATTTCTGGACGAAAATCTAATGAGGCCCGACTCTCCATTAAAACCGCTCGAGAAATCCAAGTAAAGCGAGCCGGAAAATTAAACAGTGAACTTGCCCCGAGAGAGATAAAGAAATTCTGCGTCTTGGATGAGAAAACTCAAAATCTTTTAAATAGATCGGCCGAGAGATTAGACCTGTCGGCCAGAAGTTACTACAAAATAATCAAACTGGCTCGCACCATCGCCGACATTGAGTCATCAGAGAAAATAAAAGAGCCTCATATTTTAGAGGCGTTAAGATATAGACCAAAAGATTTGTACGGTTAGATGGAGCAGGTTGAACCGACGCGACAAGCGGCAAGAGGATTTTTCGCGCCACGGACTTCAAAGTGCAAATGAGGGCCGGTGGAGTTTCCGGTTGAGCCAACGTATCCAATGACTTCGCCCTGTTCAACTTTCTGTCCAACTTTTACCAGGTTCTGGCTCAAGTGCGCATATAGCGTCTGTGTTCCGTTGTCGTGAGAGATAATAATCATAATGGCGTATCCTCCGTTCCAGCCACCGTATCGGCTATCAATGATTCGCCCGTCAGCGGAGGCATAAACTGGCGTGCCCACCGGAGCGCCCAGATCAACCGCGTTGTATCCGTGTAGATTTTGCGTCATGGTTGCTCCGGGCACAGGGTTTTGATAATAACCGGCCGTTGCGGCTGGACCAGAATAAGAAGCAACGTAAGGTTGGGTTAATTTCGTAGTCTTCTTGCCGCTACTCTTAACAACCGGATCAACATTCGGAACAATGACTTCATCTCCTGGTTTAAGCTGTGCTTCTTCATCAATTCCGTTGAATAAAGCAATTTCTCGGACATCGGCACCATAGATCTTGGCGACATCAGCAATGGTGCCCCCGTTTTTGACTTTATGAGTTACGCCCGTAACCGGCAAGATAATTAAAACTTGGCCAGGTCGGATTGAGCCATCAATGTCATTGGCCCAACGGATGGTATTGGCCGAAATATCAAACATCTCGGCGATTTGAGACAAAGTATCCCCTTCGCGAACCTCATAGACAGAAATTTTTCCACCGTTTTGAGTCTGATCAATGTCTAATGTTGTTCCGACGGACCCAATTTCCGGCACAAGAGCCACCTCGTCCACAACCGTAACTTTCCCACCACCGATTGAGCCGACAGTTTGGTTGTTGTCGGCTTCTGGTATAAGAATGTCTATGTTTTGAGAGTTGTATTCAAAGTCAACGTCGCTAATTTCTCTAATCGTCTCCGCGCCTAAAGCAAAATTGATGCCGATAATGGACGAAAGCGAGATATCAGAAAAAGAAGCGGCATGAGAGAAAAACGGTAAAAACAGAGAAGTGAAAATAAATCTGGAAAGCGTCCACAGGTAAAACTTCCTGGAGACCTTTAATCCCGCGTTATTCACCTGGCCCTTGCCGCAGGGGAAAAGGCGGATAAGGTAATCAAATATAGAGGTTTTTCGTAAAATAAGCCTTATTTTAAGCGGTATCTCTGTCATCCTGTCAGATTGATCTACGGATCGCCCTCGGTTTCCCTTTTCAGTGGTATGGTTAATTATAGAGTCGGTGGAGAGGGTGTCAAACAGCTATCAACAGGGGGTACTTGACCTATTTTTTCTGATAAAATGACCGGGATGTCCTATCTAAATGAACTAAACCCGAGACAAAGAGAGGCCGCCCAACACACCGAAGGGCCGCTCCTGATTATCGCCGGCGCCGGAGCAGGAAAAACCAAAACGATTGTCTACCGAATAGCTCATCTAATCTCTAACGGAGTTAATCCGGAGAACATTTTGGCCGTGACCTTCACCAACAAGGCGGCCAATGAGATGCGAGAGAGAGTGGAAAAATTACTTGGAGAAGAAAAGACCTTGAAAAGGCCGGTGGAATTCACGGAACGACCGACGGTTAGGACTTTTCACTCGCTTGGAGTCATGATCCTAAGAGAAAATTTCCAGAAAGCCGCATTGCCAAAGAGATTTTCAATATTGGACAGAGCGGATTCAAAGAAAATAATCCGTGATATTTTGAAATCCGAAGGTTATGACCCGCGGCAGTACGATCCGGCCAAAATCTTGGCGACAATTTCTCGCCAAAAAGGCGATTTTCTCACCCCCGAAGAATATGAGGACTCTGGTGGACGGGGAGATTTCTGGAATGATTTGGTTTCAACCGTTTGGAGAAAATACGATGATCACTTACAAAAAAACGGCGCGCTTGATTTTGACGATCTGTTGACCAGAACCGTTTCTTTGCTAAAAGAAAATCCCGAAATAAGAAAATCCTGCCAAAATCGGTGGCGCTACATCCACATTGATGAATACCAAGACACCAACGAAGTACAATATCAGTTGGCCAAAATGTTGGCAGCTGAACACAAAAACATTTGCGCTGTCGGCGATATTGATCAAAATATTTATACTTGGCGGGGCGCAACCATAAAAAACATCATGAGTTTTGAGCAAGATTATGAAGGAACTCGAGAAATCGTTCTAGAAGAAAACTACCGTTCAACTCAAAATATTTTAAAAGCGGCCAACGAAATTATCTCTAAAAACTCCATCCGCAAGGAAAAAAATCTTTTCACTCAAAACGGCGAGGGCGAAAAGATTCGAATTTACTCGGCCTTGGATGAATATGACGAGGCCATTTATGCAGTCAAAAAAGCCCGGGAACTTATGGCCGACGGAGTTTCGCCAAACGAAATCGCCATTCTTTATAGAGCTAATTTTCAGTCACGGGTTCTGGAGGAAATCTGTCTTAGATATAAATTACCACACCAAATTGTCGGCACCAGATTCTTTGACAGAAAAGAAATCAAAGACGTTCTCTCATACATTAAAGCGGCGCTGAATAAAAACGATTTTGCCAGTTTGAACAGAATCATAAATACACCGCCGCGCGGAATTGGTAAATCAACCGCTTTAAAAATACACGCCGGCCAGAAAAAAGACCTGACTCCGGCGATGAAAGAGCGCGTAGAAAAATTTCAGAATTTTTTGGAGAAGATTGAAAAAGAGTCCGCTGTTAAAACGCCGGCAGATATTGTCTCAATGATTTTTAAGGAATCGGGCCTGGAAAATTTCCTGAAAGAACAAGGCGAAGACGGCTTGGAAAAAATTCAAAATATAAAAGAGCTGGTCTCTTTGGCAAAGAAATACGACGGTCTCAATCCGAAAGAGGCGATGAATAATTTTCTTGATGACGCCTCTTTGGCGACGGATCAAGATGATTTGGAAAGAAAACATTATGGGGTAAAACTTATGACGGTTCACGCCGCCAAGGGTCTGGAATTTGATTATGTCTTTGTCGTCGGGCTAGAAAGCGGCTTGTTCCCAATGGAGCGAGACAACCAAAATGAAAATATGGAAGACGCCGAGGAAGAGCGTCGGCTCTTTTATGTCGCTCTGACCAGAGCCCGAAAAAAACTTTTCTTGACTTGGACAAATTTCCGAACGATTTACGGCAACAAACAAAACAACTTGCAATCGGAATTTCTGGGCGATATCAGCGAAGAAATAATTGAGAGAGAAAATTTCAACGGAGAAATTTATAATGGGGGAGACTTCGGCGGAAATTCTTATGGTGATGGTAATTCCATTGAGTACTTGATAGATTACTAGATATCTGGGAAAAATAGTCGTACTAAGTACCAAAATTCAATATGCGCGCCAAAAAATCACTCGGGCAACATTTCTTAAAATCAAAATCGGCCCTACAAGACATAGTCAGGGCCGGAGAAGTAACGGCTAACGATGTTATTTTAGAAATCGGGCCGGGACAAGGCGCTTTGACAGCGCCCTTATTGGCGACCGGCGCCAAAATTCTGGCCGTGGAAAAAGATTCGGAAATGTTGAAAGTCCTTTCGGAAAAATTCCGCACTGAATTAGAAAAAGAAGAGCTGGTTCTGTTAGAAAAAGACATCCTTGATTTTGATCCGACCAAAAATAGTCTACTGCGAAACCGAAAATACAAATTAATCGCCAATATTCCTTACTACATTACCGGAGAAATCATAAGAAAATTTTTGACCGCGGAGAAGGCGCCGGAAAAAATGGTTCTGCTGGTACAAAAAGAAGTCGCCAATCGGATTATGACGCAAGACGGCAAAGAAAGTATTTTATCAATTTCGGTTCGAGCTTATTGCCAACCGAAATTCATCGGCACGGTAAAGGCCGGGTCTTTCAGCCCACCACCAAAGGTTGACTCGGCCATAATTTTATTTGAAAACATCTCAAAAGATTTCTTTGAGAAAAATAATATTGACGAGAAAAAGTTTTTTGAATTGGTAAAAACCGGATTCGCACACAAAAGAAAGAAGTTAACTTCAAATTTAAAAGAAATTTTTCGAACCAAAAGTATAAAAGGCGGAGAAAATTCCAACCTCGTCGGATTTGATAAAAATACTCGCGCCGAAGAACTTTCTTTGGGGAATTGGCAGAAAATTTACGCTAAATTACAAAAAATCACGGCCACTCGGCAGATTCGCTGATTGAACAAGCCGCGTCAACAGAACGTAATTCAATATCAACTTCATCGCCTGAATTAGGTCGATCGGCCCCTTCTTCAAATTTCAAAACAGCCTCATTCGCGCCCTCAACCATCCAGCCAGCGTGCTGACCGTCTATTAAAATCTCGGCGTTAACATATTGATCATCTCCTTCAGAAAGATTGGTCAAAATACAGGCTGAAGCGGCTGCGCCTAGAGGCCCTTCCAATTCGGCTTCTGTGGCATTGGCCGTGCCGACTTTGTAACCAAGGAACTGCGGCGACAAAAGAATGAAAGTCAGACTGGTTATCGGCGGAGGAAGAGTATTCATCTCAAAATCCCAATCGCCGATTTTCTTATCGTCCTCATAAAGCTTTACGTTTTTGTTGGCATAAGAATATTCGATTCGGAATTTGTGTATTCCAGCACTGAAAGCCGCACCGGCAGCCTTGGCCCAGTGGTCAGTGTCACTATTCGGTCGAGCGATACTGCCTAGAATGGCCCGAGAAAAATGGATCATTCTGTTGGCCAACCTCATGTTGAGAGAACCGTGATAAAAAAGTTCAAACATCGTATATTTGTCCCGATCATTGGCAAACCAAAGACGAGTTGCCACACCGCTATCAGCGCTCATGTCCGTGCTCAACTGGCCGGAGACGACAAAAGTAAAATCTTGATCAAAAGGAATGTTCATTCCGGTGATCGTGCAGCCCGTAACTGGCTCTTCGGCATCAGGATTTGGAACCATCGGCCAATTTTCTCTGCCCGGAGTTGAGACATGAAGAGTAACGTTGTCGCCGCTGCCAGAAAAAGACGCCGACTCAAAAGAAGCGGCGTAACAAGTATCCGGATTATCTGGGTCTATCGCCGGAACATCGCTCGGATAAATAATAGACGCGCCCGCGATGGCAAGTGTCGTGGCCAACGCCCCATAAGCCAGCGGTCCGACCGCAAATCCGCCAAGCGGAAGTCCGCCATTACCAAAGTTTTTGATGTTCAGCGCCGGGATTGGGAGAAGACAGAGGGGCGGTACCCCTAACACACAAGCATTTGTACCTAATAAATTACCCAGCTGAAAGTGCCCAGGAGTAAATAATGAACCAATATTCTGACGAGTATGATAGATGGTCGTGGCGAAGCTCTGATATATCGGTAAAACCAACTTTGACCGATAGTCGTGTATCACGTAAAGGTTTCCGCCGGAACATGGACACGGCACAGTAAACATGACCTGTCCCCCATAAGGAGTTATAACTGCCGCGCTTATCGGAATGGCGGGCACAGATACACCGGCAAAAACAGTGCTAAAACCACCAGTGAAAAAAATCAGCGAAACAAGCGCAAATCCCAGAATTATTTTCAGGCAAATCGCCAGTCTCTTGGTATGAGAAAAAAATAATGACATCTCAAGCAGTATTATAGCAAATAAAAGCGGTTTATCTGCTATAATAAGAGCCAAATGAAAATGCCAAGCAAAAAGGTCTCGGCGGTATTGTTGGGCACCGTAATTGTCGTGACGGCAATAGTGCTGATCAACAGCCAAGAAGAAAATTTCGTTCCGACACCAACGACCGAAGTCAGTTTATCTGTGCCGGTAAACTTGCAAAGCGACGCGACTCAAGACGCGGACGCCGACGGACTTTTGGATTGGGAAGAATCTCTGTGGGGCACTGATATAAATGAGCCAGATACCGATAAAGACGGAACAACGGACGGCGCCGAAGTTGACGCCGATAGAAATCCACTTGTCGTCGGACCAGATGACAGCAATTACGAAATTGAAGAAAAACTTTTGGCTGATTTGGAAAAGAAGTGGCCAGAGACAACCGGACTAACCAAAGAAATTTCAAGCGATTTGATTTCAAGCTATTTTTCTCTGCGAAGCCAAACCGGCGGCGCGCTGTCGCTTGAACAAAAAACAAATTTGATAGAAAACGTCACCGACAGCGCTTTGGGGAGATACACTTTTAGAAACCGGTACAACAAAGATAGCTTGGTAACCTTTGACGGCGCCACGGATAAAGATAAATTATTGTCCTATGCCAACGCCTTGATTGAAGGGGAGGATCGCCTCAAAATGGCTTCGACCCAAATCGGCCCCGAAGACTATTCAGAGTTATCGACGGCGACCACCCAGATGGCTGAATACTTAATCGGCCTTGAAACGCCGGAACAATTGGTGTCATACCAAGCGGCGCTGGCCAACAATTACTACAATATAGGTTCAGCTATCGTTTTGATGGCACAAGAAAATGCCGATCCGGCTCTGGCGCTGGTTGGTTTGACTTTATTTTCACAAAGCTCCGCTTCGGCGGCGGAAAACCTGGCTATAATGTTTCAATATATAAGAAACAATGGTATAATATTTAATGGCGAGGACTTTGTCTGGACAGATTAAGTAAATGTCTAATACTTTTTCAAGAAAAATAGCTGGATGCCTGTCACCAATTCTCACTTTCGTCTTGGTTTTTAGTTTTGTCTCTATATACAACCCGCGAATGGCCAGCGCTCAAAGTAGCAGCGGGTCAGTTTTGGATCCATATACGAGAGATTCCGATTCAGACACGGCATCGGCCATCGCCACCGGAGTCGGCGCCGTCGCCGCGAGATGTTTGTCTACCTTAGCAGCAAACATGGTTAGCAGCTGGATAGTTAATTTTATGGGAAATGCCATACAAGAGGTCGCCAGCAGTATCTTGTCATTAGAAGTCCCGGTGAGAGAGGGCCTGTTCCGAAACAAAGAAACCGGGAGAATCGGAACACCATCAACCGACGGAATCGCCAACTGCATCATGAACGGTTTGATTGAGGCAATATTGGTAGATACAACTCGCTGGGTGCAAACCGGCGCCCATGGCAGTCCGTTATTTTTGGAAAACCCGCAACAATTTTTCACCGATTTGGCCGACGAAGAGTTCGGCAAAGCCGTTAACACTCTAGTATTTGGAACAACTTCCGGGGCTACATTGTGTGAACCGTTTCAAATCAGTATTAAATTAAATCTTTTAAGCGGTCAACAAATGAGGAAAAAAGAAGACGTCTGTACGTTGTCAGAAATAACGGACAACATGGAGGAGTTTATTGAAGGAGATTTTGAAAAGGGCGGCTGGAGAGGTTGGTTTGAGTTGTCGCAGATTAATAACCCAGAAATCGCTGAATACGAGATAGAGAGAGATGCGATCGCGGCCGCTGGAGCAAAGGCTAATGCCCTAAAGATGGAACTAAATTGGGGCAATGGATTTCTCGGCCCAAGAGACGAAGACGGGACTTTGAAGTGGCCCGGAAAACTTTTGGTAGAAAAAATATCTAAAATCTCCGGCATACCGGAAGATAAAATGGCCTTTGCCGATGAGTTTGACGAATTGATGACGGCCGTCGTAGATCTGCTTGTAACCAAAGCGTTTAATATGTTCCAGGGAGGACCGATTAGTTTGTAAATGAATTATGCCTACACTCTTGAACAAAAGAATTGTGCTTGTAAAGTGGTTGCTGATTATACTGGTAGCATGTGCCTTTATTCTGCCATCACGAACAAGCCCAAGGGCACTCGCTCAAGTCGGAGAGTACGATTACTCCGAGTATTATGCGGGTGATACTAGCGCGGCATCAGCCGCGTCAAACCCTGATGACCAGGCTGTTACTAGGGATGAATTAAGAAAAGAAAAAAGGGGCTGGTTTAGTGAAATTTATACCGGTTTCGTCGAAGGAATTCAATCCATTATACTATTCTTGCCCAAGGTGTTTAAACAACTATGCGCGTGGGTCTTGTTCGCCGCAGGTACGATACTAAATGCCTCTGTCATACTGGGGATCATGAAAATGGGTTATACGATTACAAACTCGGAGGCCATAAGACTGGGTTGGTCAGTTTTTAGAGATGTAATAAATATCCTGTTTATATTCGGTCTGTTATATATATCAATATTGACAATAGTCAGCGGGTGGACGGAAAACATTAGAAAGAGACTGGGAATGGTCATAATGGCCGCACTTTTGATAAATTTTAGTTTCTTCTTCACCACAGTATTGATCGACATATCAAATATATTGGCACTAAGTTTCTACGACAAAATGACCGGGTGCGATATCCCGACCGAAACCTTGGGGGCAAAAAAAGAAACTCTCGAACCGCTTACCAGCGAATCCAAGATTAATAGAGTGGAATATTTCACCGACGGCGGCCTATCAAATTGTTTAGTCAATAAATTACAGTTGTCAGGCGCCTATAAACCTAATAGCGGAATGATAGGTAATAATGACAGCGCAGCGACAGACATTCTGGAAAGCAATCAATTAAATCTGGGACAAAAAATTTTGGGATATATTGCTATCGGCGTAGTACTTCTGATTGTGGCCGTCGTACTATTCAGCGTTTCGGCAGTTATATTCTCCAGATTCATAACCCTAATATTCCTGCTAATACTTTCGCCAATCATGTTCGGCGGATGGATATTACCAAAACTAGAAGAACACACAAAAAGTTGGTCAAAGAAATTATCAGAGCAGCTCATATCACTTCCAGTGATGTTCTTGATGCTCTACATAACATATGAAATATCTGGCGGCCTACTCAAGGGAACCACAACTTTTGTTTCAACTGATAACGCCTTATCGATAGCGACTCAAAACGATACCAGTACCATTGGAATATTCATTAATCTAATAATCGTCCTTGGCTTCATAATCGGCTCCGTGATGATCGGCAAAAAACTCGGCGCAGTTGGTGCGGAGTTTGGAGCGGCCATTGGCGCCGGAGGCATCGCCGCGGTTGGCCGTGGCACATTCGGACGAGTTGGTGCGGCTCTAAGCGCAGTCGGGCAACGAGAGGGAGCCGGCAAAATCGCGAGATCATTGGGAAGAGTCGGCGACTGGGCCTCAAAGAGAAGTTTTGATATTAGACAAGCCGCAGGAGCTAAGGCCGGCCTGAAAGGCGCAGGCCTTGATTTTGGTAAACCCGCCAAGGGCGCCGATAAAGGTTACGCCGGTCTGACGGAAGAGAGAGTCAAAGAAGATCTGAAATTGGAAAAGGAACGAGACAAGTTCAGAAGACCAGAAGATAGACAGACCGACGATAATATCAAAAAGAAAGCTGGGGACATAGCAAAGAACAGACAGGAATATAGAGACGAGACAGACAAAATTAAGCAGGCACAATCAAAAATTGATTCTGAAAATCAGTCAACCAAAGACAACAAGGCCAAGTTAGACCAGGTTGACGCCGAAATTGCTGCCTTAACTGTAAAATTACAAAAAGGAGGCCTCTCCAACGCCGAACTAACACAGACACAACAAGAAATGAATCGTCTGACTCAGATAAAAACAGCCGCACAAAATTCAATAGGCACTTCAGGAGAAGAGATAAAAAAACAGGAGGGACTAAAATCGGAAGCAGAAAAAGCACAAAACAAAATGATTGACGCGGCCATGGAACAAGCGGTTAAAAGCTTGGGCGGCAAATACGCTGGCGCTCGTTTTAATCCATTTAGAGGCAACCTAATACACAGGACTCATTCAAATGCCGCAGTTCAAGCTCGTCTAAAGCAAATGAAAAAAAGTGAGCGCGACAAATTAAAAGAAGAAATGGCAAAAGAGATGAGAGAAGAAATAAAGAAAGAGGACAAAGAAGAAAAATCCGGCGGGGGCGGTGATAACAAAAAGAAATAAAATAATTTAATAGCGTATTATGGAATCAGGCGAATCCAACAACCAAATAATCATCGAACGCTTCCGGGCGCTACCAAAGTCTATTCAAGAGGCCATTGTCAATTCACATTGGGAACAAAAAATCCGAATCATCGCTCAAAAAAATAACTTAGTCATCGGTGATGCTAGCGTTCTGGAAACTGAAACATTTCTCGTGATGCTCGGCATAACCAGTCCGCGCGACTACATGAATAAATTAAGACAAGAACTTAATCTAAGTCCGGAGGTTTTGAGTAAAATAGTAAATTCGGTTGAAGAAGAAATCTTCCAAAACATCAAGCAACAACTCATAGAACTTGAGGAGGAAGAGAAAAAAGCCGAAGAGGCTGCCAAGAAAGCAGTAGAACAAGGAAGCTCTCGAGAAAATTCTGAGGTAGAAATCATCTCGGCCGGCGGAGAATCTGTTGCTCCGGTTCCGGAAATACCGCCTGAGCCAGCTCTCGGAATAGATAATGAAGTTGTTATTGAGGACTTACCTAAAGACACCATTCTTGAAAAGAAATTATTGAACACCACCGAAGCCCAAAAAGAAAGTCATGTCATTTCAACCGGTGGTGCCGATGTCGCCAACACTAACGCCAACATTCAAAAATCCCGACCGGTTGATCCGTACCGAGAACCGCTAGATTAGACACTGATCATGAGATACCAAGTTCCACAATTCCTAGAAGTAGAAGACAAAATATTCGGTTCGCTCACCGCTAAGCAATTTTTGTATGTCGGTGGCGCGGCCGCGACCGGATTTATCGTCTGGAACATCCTTCCGCCGATTATCGCCGTAATTGTCGGTGCGCCGATAGTCATTTTATTGTTAATGTTTGCCTTCTTTAAATTTGACGGCTGGCAACCGTTTGTTCAGACTTTTGAAAACTCCATGAAATATTTCATCGGTAATAAGAAATATATCTGGAAAAAAGTTCCAAAAAAACTTGAGGAGAAAAAAGAAGAAACTTCCGCCGCCGAATCGCCTATCGCCATACCGAAGCTTTCCGACAGCAAACTGAAAGATCTTTCTTGGAGTTTGGATATTAATGAGAATATAAAATAGTGTATAATATCAGGAATGGTCCCTAAGACATCACAAGAGTTTGTCCCAATTAAAGAGGTCCGAGACGGTATCGCCATCTTGAAAGACGGCTCAATGCGGGCCTTGTTGATGACTTCTTCCTTGAACTTCGCTCTAAAATCCACCGACGAGCAACAGGCCATCATCTCCCAATTTCAAAACTTTCTTAACTCTTTGGACTTTACCATTCAGATTTTCATCCAATCCAGAAAGCTAGATATCAAACCCTACTTGTCCATGCTTGATGGCCGAGTCAAAGAACAAACCAACGACTTGCTGAAAATACAAGGCCGAGAATACATAAACTTCATAAAAAGTTTCACCGAGAGCGTCAACATCATGACTAAAAATTTTTTTATCGTCATCCCTTATACTCCGCCAAGTCTGGATATAACGAAAGGCGCTAAGTTTTTTGGACCGAAGAAAGACAAGAAGCAACAAAGCATTGACGATTTTGAAGAAAGCCGCAGCCAGTTGGAACAGAGAGTGGCCGTCGTCAAACAGGGAATCAGCCGTTGTGGCGTTCGCGCCGCCAATCTTGGCACGGAAGAAATCATTGAAGTTTATTACAAAATCTTCAATCCGGGCGATGTTGATTTCAAAGCTAACAAATAATTATGGGAATCTTAGATTTTCTAAAAGGCAAAAAAAACACAAAAATAGAGGATCCAAGGATCACTTCGTTTTTGCCGCAACAAATATATGAAGCGGGAGTTTTGGAATTACGGGACATCATCGCCCCACCAGCCTTGAAAGTTTCACCGAGGGAATTGAATTTGGGTGATAAAGTCGTTCGCAGTTTCTTCGTCATTTCTTATCCGCGCTTTTTGGCCGACAGCTGGTTCTCGCCGGTAATCAATCTAGATAAAATTTTTGACGTTTCAATTTTCGTTCACCCGATAGACACCACTGTTATTTTGAGAAAATTCCAAAAGAAAGTCGCCGAGGTAGAGAGTCAAATCAACCTTCGCACGGAAAAAGGTCTAGTGCGCGACCCAAAGTTAGACACGGCTTACCGCGACCTGGAGGCTCTGCGAGATAGTCTGCAACAAGCCACAGAGAAGGTTTTTGACGTCGGATTATACATTTCAATATACGGAAACACCGACGACGAACTTGATAAGTTTGAATCCGAATTCAAGTCACTTCTAGAATCAAAGCTCGTTTATGTAAAACCAGCCATTTTCCAACAAGAAGAAGCTTTCAAAAGTATTATTCCGGTCGGAACCGACTTACTGGGAATTCACACGCAATTAAATTCTGAGCCCCTTTCCAGCATCTTCCCATTCATCTCATTTGAATTGACTTCCGACCGCGGAATTCTTTACGGAATAAACCGACACAATTCCGGATTGATTCTATTTGACCGGTTCTCATTGGAAAACTATAACTCTGTTACCTTCGCCAAAGCCGGTGCCGGAAAATCATATACCACCAAACTGGAAATTCTGCGTTCTTTGATGTTCGGCATAGAAGTCATCGTCATTGACCCGGAAAGAGAATACGAATACATGGCCGAAGCCGCTGGCGGACGCTTCTTTACCATCTCTCTGACTTCAAATCACCACATCAATCCGTTTGACATTCCGACTCCGCGGCCGGACGAACAACCAGCTGATGTTTTGCGATCAAACATTATAAACTTGGTCGGTTTATTCCGACTAATGTTCGGCGGATTAACACCAGAAGAAGACGCCATCATTGATCGCGCCATCACCGAGACTTACGCTCTAAAAGATATCACGCCGGAATCTGACTTCTCGCAAATTGAGCCACCTTTGATGTCCGACTTTGCCCTTGTTTTGGCCGGAATGGAAGGAGCGGAAAATTTGGCACAGAAATTAACGAAATACACTCAAGGAACTTGGGCGGGATTTTTGAATAAACCAACCAACGTCAACATCAATAAAAACTTCATCGTCTTCGCTCTGCGCGACATGGAAGACGAATTGAAGCCGATCGCCATGTACATCATCACCCGCTACATTTGGACGGCCATACGAAAAGATTTGAGAAAGAGACTGCTGGTCATTGACGAAGCTTGGTGGATGATGAAATCCGAAGACACCGCTTCGTTCTTGCTTGGTTTGGCTAAAAGAGGACGAAAATATTTCTTGGGGCTTTCAACAATCACGCAAGACGTTGAGGACTTCTTAAATTCTCCATACGGCGTGCCAATTATCAGCAACTCCTCAATGCAACTGCTGATGAAACAATCAGTTTCATCAATTGATATTGTCCAGAGAACATTCAATTTAACCGAGGAAGAGAAATATCTGCTGCTTGAATCCAACGTCGGAGAGGGAATCTTTTTTGCCGGACTAAAACACGTGGCCATTAAAGTCATCGGCTCCTACGCTGAAGATCAGATCATCACTTCCGATCCGGCCCAAATTTTAAGTATCAAGAGAAGCAAGCAGGAATTGAAAAATTCCGGCAAACAAGACTTGCAGGAATCCAGTATTAGAAAAATTCAGAAGGATTTGGAGGGATTTTAAGGCACATCAATTCCTCGCCCGAAACCTGCTCGCTTTAATTAACAAAAACAGGCGGTTTGCTATAATTATACTGATGAAAAAACTAGGCTTATTTCTAATAGTTTGGCTATTTTTCTCTCTCGTTCTCGGCACGTCAATTGTGTCTGCTCAAACTATTCCAGCTAACGGGGCCGGTGACAACACCACCGTTGACTTAACTGATATTGAAGGATTTCTGGACTCTTTGCCTGAAATAACTCCAAATATTTCCATCTACACCGACCCCGCCTACCCAAGTCCGGGCGACAACATTTCAATATATATCCAGAGTTATTCTCTGCCAGTGGATGAAGCCACGATTTCTTGGTACATTGACGGAAAATTCATTTCAAGCGGTCTTGGTCTAAAAAGTATCAACACGACAGTTGGTGAAAACGCCCGAAACATTAACATAAAAGCCGTAGTCAAAACATCTACTGGTGAGTATGAAGTGGCGCACACAGTCTCACCATCCGAATTATCAATATTGGATGAGGCTCTGACCTCAACGCCACCTTTCTATAAAGGTCGAGCTCTGCCGGTGCCAGGTTCAATTCACAAATTCATCGCCATTTCGGATTTCCGGAATTCCGCCGGCCGCAGAATAGATGACTCAAATATAGTCTACACCTGGAGAATAAATGGTCAGACGGACGGACCGGCTTCTGGAACCGGACGCAATGTTTATATTGCTGTGCCAAAAACAGAATTCACTAATCCTTCCACCGTCACCGTAACCGCTAAAGTCGTCGGGCAGAATTTGCAAAATCAAGCCATTGAAAATATCGGCTATTCCGAATCAAGAACCCTGCTCTACGCCAAAGCGCCGACAAATGGCTTGATATTAAGCAGACTAGCTACGGGGAACATGACTCTCAGTGGACAAGAAGTTGAGATAACGGCTTTGCCTCTTTACTTCAATCTGGGAAATCTGGGATCATTGACTTATAACTGGTATTTGAATAATTCAAGAATTGAAACCGTCGGCAATACAAATTCAATCATCCTCGGGCGTAATTCTGGAGAATCCGGCCAGTTCACCATTTCGGCTAAAATTCTGGACAAGAACAACTTGTATTCAAGCGCTTCTTCCAACTTGACTTTAACTTATTCCGCTAACAGTTCAATATGATAAGCCGCCAAAACAAAATAATATTAGGATCCGCCATAGTTTTCACCTTGGTGATTTTTGTCGCCGTGCTTTTTCAATCGGATGTCTTAACAGCAACAAGAAATTCCGGCGAGCAAAGCTTGGCCCAAGCCGGACAATCCGTGGCAAACTATGTTCCGATATCCGGCAAAGGATTGTTTGATCAAGGTCAGGGAACTGGTACCTCAAAGACATCTTTAAGTGCAGTCTTAAAGCAACTTTTTAATTGGACCGTGGCTATCGCCATTATTTTAGCCGTTCTGTTTATTCTGCTCGGCGCCATACAATATATGACGACTGATGCAGTTTTTGACAAAAAAGAAGGCTGGGCAAAAATAGAGTCGGCAATCGCCGGTCTAATTTTGGCTTTGGTATCGTGGCTGATTTTGCACGAGATAAATCCGGCGCTGTTGAATTTGGATATTGGGGTAAAAAATACGGCGGATAATAGCGTTTCCGGCGCTAGCGGCGACGGCGCAAATCGCCCCAGGGTTGTGTCTCCTAGTCTGGGTGATATATCGGACACGCAGCCAGCAAATAAAGTTGATGCCGCCTACGTTTCATCTGAGTTAAAAAAACCTGGCAACGCGACAGAAACAAAAATAAACTCCTCGTTTATGGGCCAACAGTTAAGTATCAGTGGTCCCGCCCCCACACTGAGTCCGGCCGCACAGGCAGAAATTAATAATCAGATCGATAGTGGACCAATAGCTACGGAATCACAAATTGATTTTTTCAGTAATCAAAACTCAGATCCAACCTCTCCGCCAAACATTCAAAGAGTCTTGGAGATGGAAGGACTCGTACCATAAAGACAATCCATGACACGCAAAACAGCCATAATAATATTAGCAACAGTAGTCGTCTTGGCCGGACTATCGGTCGGCTATCTTATTATCTTCTCCGGACAAGAGGCTGGCACAACCGGCGGTGAAACTTCGGGCGGAACAGACGCCGAATTCTCTTTCCCAACATCCGGCACAAGCGCCGACACCACTGCCGCCGAAGAAACAACCTCGACGGAATTGGAAAATATCGGTCAGATTCCAAAATTGCGACAAATCACTCCAACATTAGTTTCCGGCTTCACGACTTTTGAGAGAAAAATAAATCCGAACGACACGACAATTCCCGAGTCTCAAAGGAATCAAACTGAAACGGTTTATCGCTTCGTTCATAGGGCCTCTGGAAATGTCTATGAAACCACCGAGAATCGCCTAACTGTCAGTCGAGTTACAAACACGACCATACCTAAAGTCCAAGAAGCAATGTTCTTTAACTCCGGAGACGGCGTGATATTGAGATATCTGGACGATAATAATGATATTGAGACCTTCGTCGGCAAGATTGAAGACGCCCCAGCCGATCCTAACATTGCCGAAGACGAAAGCATTTATTCAGCTTTGAATGGGTCATTTCTACCAAAAAACGTCTCGACTTTGATCAAATCTCCAACCAAAGATTCCTTCTTCTTCATAAAAGATAACCGCGGTTACACTTTTGATGGCGCGGCTCCGCAAGCTCAAACCTTAGTTTTTGAATATCCTATAACCGAATGGTTGGCGGAGTGGATTAACAACACAATTATTTTGACGACAAAACCTTCGTGGCTTTCAGAAGGATTCGCTTTTGCCATGAATCCAACAAACGGAAACCTCTCAAAACTTCTTGATGACAAATACGGATTGGCAACCAAAACTAGCCCGGACTTAACAAAAATTTTATATTCGGAATATAACGGCGATACGATTTCCACCGGCATTTATGATCTAAGCACTAACGAGGATAAGCCACTCACCGTTCGCACTTTGGCCGACAAATGTGTTTGGGGCAAAAAAAATACTGACATTGTTTATTGCGCCGTTCCGACGAATTTAGCTTCGGCGGATTATCCGGACGATTGGTATTTGGGTGCCGTCTCGTTTAACGACAGTATTTTTGAAATCAATCTGAAAGAAGACACCGCCACGATGTTCACCGGCTTTCCATTAATTTTTGACATCTCAAACATTTCCCTAAACGAACAGGAGGAATATTTGGTCTTTCAAAATAAAAAAGATTTGTCACTTTGGAGTTTAGACATCCGACCGAACGCTGAAATCACGGAATAGTTTAGTTGCCGTTTTTCTCTTTTTTCAATCTTTCTTCTTCCGGTTTGCGGATGTTTTCTCTTATATAAAATTCCTGTCCGATGGAAATAAGTCCACCGACAAAGAAATACAAGCCCACCATTGAACCAAGCGTATAGGCCATCACCGCCATCATTCCAGGCATAAAATAGCTCATCTGCGTCTGCATGCTCCTCATCATATTTTCTTTAGAACCCCCGGGTTTATCGCCCTCTTGAGCCTCCTTTTTCTTCGGTAGCATTAGGCGCATTTGGAAAAAGTGCGTTATGCCGACGATAATCGCCAACGGCAGACTTTTACCGGTCATATCAATTAAACCAAGAAACATGGTGTTAATGTTTTCCGGCCACGAAACGAATGAGTATAAAAGATTTTCATTTATATTCGGCAGACCTGATCTGGAAAAAACATAATAAAAACCGATAAGCAATGGCAACTGAATAATCATTATCAGAATTCCAGAAAATGGATTAATTTTGTTTTGCCGATAGAGTTTCAACATCTCCCGCCCCATTGTTTCGCGATCGTCTTTATACTTCTCTTGAATTTTTTTGAGCGGTTCTTGAACCTGTCCCATTTTTATTTGCGTGCGAATCTGACTTCGATAAAGAGGGAAGAGAATAAAACGAAAAACTAAAGTTAAAATTACCAACGCAATGCCGATATCGCTGGTGACAAAATCCATTAACAAAATCAAAGCATTATAAAATGGTCGAACAACAAGACTAACAAACAACGCTTTCATATTAATGAAATGATATCCTAAATTAAAATTTTAACCAAGTCGGCCTCCAATTCTCCGGTCACGACATCGTCGACCCTCTTTTTCAAAGTTAAAACGTAATCATAATTACCAGTAGTGCCGATTTTTTTGAGTAGGTTCATAACTTTTCTCTTGTTTCGGTGCCGGGCCACTGACAACTTAGAAATCTTCTGGGGGATGATCACCGCAAATCTGGAATAATTCAAATTGTTCAATCTTTTTTTGAGATAAAAGAATTTGGAACTGACAGAGTTGCTGACACTCTTAAATATTTCCTGAAGGTCTCCGGCGGATATTCTATTTTTTGAGAGAAGCATTAAACTGAGATTCTTTTTCGGCCCTTTTGTCTTCGGCTTTTGAGAACTCTTCGGCCACCTTTAGAGCGGCTACGCACTAAAAAGCCATGGGTCTTTGATCGCTTTCTTTTCTTCGGTTGATATGTAATTGACATAAAAATAATTAACAGGTTATTAACATGTTTTTAACATAATTAATTATTTTGAGCAAGTTCCCCATCTTGCTTTCGGGTATATAATGGAGCAACATTTTAAATCTAAGCAATGTCGGGAATCTTTGAACACAAAAACATCTGGGAAGACGCTCTGAATATTTTAGAAAATCAGGTTTCTAAAGCGAATTTCAATACTTGGTTTAAAGATACGTTTATTACTAAAATTGACGACGGCGTTGTCCATATCGGCGTACCCAACAGCTTCGTAAAGGACTGGTTGAACAGCAAATTTCACAAAGACATCCTAAAAACTCTGCGGGATATCTCCGACGAGGTCCGATCTCTTGAGTTTATCGTTTCTAAGACCGACAAAGTAAAGAAAAATGTCATCGTCAAACCAAAAACGCAAGTCAATGAACTTCCTTTGGCCGATTTTTACATCAACAAAGAAGATAATTTAAATCCGCGATATACCTTTGAAAATTTTATCATCGGTCCGTTCAATGAGTTAGCTCACGCCGCTTCGCAAGCTGTCATCAAACAACCGGGAATTGTTTACAACCCGTTGTTCATTTATGGAAACACCGGAAACGGAAAGACTCACTTGCTTCAAGCGGTAGGGAATACCATAAAAACGCAAAACCCCGACAAACGAATTTACTATCTGACCTCGGAAAAATTCGCTATTGAATACATCGGCGCCGTCCAAACAAACAAAGTAAACCTTTTCAAGGACAAATACAGAAAATATGATGTCTTGATCATGGACGACATTCAGTTTTTGTCCGGCAAGGAAAAAACGCAAGAAGAACTGTTCCACTTGTTCAACACTCTGTATGACAACAATAAACAAATCATCTTTTCTTCGGATAAACACCCAAATTTTATCCCTGGCCTGGAAGAGAGGCTAAAATCCCGCTTTAATCAGGGTATGATGGTTGACATTACCGCTCCCGACCATGAATCCCGGGTCGCCATCCTCAAATCTAAGGCTGAAAAGAACAATATTCGCTTGGATAAGGAAACCTTTGACTACATTGCCAAAGCCGTTGAGGGAAGCATTAGAGAGCTTGAAGGGGCGGTAAATTCAATCATTTGTCAGACTCAACTGAAAGGAAAGGCCCTGTCTTTCAATGAGATTAAGGATTTAATCAAAAATAGCGCCAAACCAAAGAAAATGGTCTCGGTTAACGAATTGATAAAGATCGTCTCCGACTTCTTCAATATAGAAGAAAAGAGCATCTGCGATAAAACTCGACGAAAAGAAGTCGTTAGACCTCGTCAGATAGTAATGTATATCTTGCGAGAAGACTTTAGCATTTCATATCCGACCATTGGTGAAAAATTGGGCGGCCGAGATCACACCACGGTCATTCATTCTTGCGAAAAGATTAAAGGGGATCTTAAAACCGACAACTCTCTCTCACAGCAGCTAACGCAAATCCGGTCGATGTTATAAATTTGCGGAAAAGCTGTGGGAAAGGTTTGCGTTCTTTGTTAAAAAGCTTCTGAAAAGTTTCAGGAAAATGTGGATAAGAATTAACAAGACAAAAAGTTATTCACATAAAAATGCGTTATCCATTTTTATTTCACAGTTTGTCTGAAAAAAGATTTCAATTTAACCGAGATATTTAAAGCTCTGCCGGACTTATACACAAATCCACAGGATTAATAATAAAAAATAATTTTATATAAAATGAAAATAGAGATTAATAAAGAAAGACTAACAAGGATCGTCAGTAAAGCCGAAAAAATTGCCACCAAAGGTTCAACCTTGCCGGCTTTGTCTTGTTTGATGTTTGATTTTGACGGCACGGATCTGACAATCAATTCAACCAATCTGGATATTAGTCTGAAAATCGTCTCTAAGGTGAAAGGCAGTGGAACTGGCAAAGTTTTAGTCCCGGCGGCTATTTTAAATTCTTTTCTGACAAATTTGCCTAAGCGAGATTCAGTCATCAAACTGGAAGCCAACAATTCCAAGCTACATGTGACTAGCGAATCTACCGACACGATTATAAACACCCAATCAGTTGATGATTTTCCAGTTATTTCCGATAAGAAATCCGACAAATTATTCAAAATTAGCTCCTCGGATTTGGTTAAAGGCTTAAATTCGGTCTGGTACAGCACCGCCACTTCAAGTATTAAGCCGGAATTGTCCAGCGTTTATGTCTATCATGACGATGGGGATTTGGTTTTCGTTGGCACTGACTCGTTTAGATTGGCCGAAAGCCGAATTTTAGTCAAAAATGTTGATACTTTTGAGAACATCCTAATTCCTTATAAGAATACCGTGGAAATGGTTCGTCTTCTTGAGGACTTGGACGAAGAAATAGAGGTTTGTTTTGAGCAAGACAAGATTATCGTGGAAACGCACGAAATGACCATAATTTCACGCGTTATAGACGGTGTTTTTCCGGACTACCGCCAGATTATTCCCAAGGAAGTGAAAACGGAAGTTCATGTCTTGAAAGACGATTTGCAACAGTGTTTGAAAGTTTCTAGTGTTTTTGCCGATAAATTCAATCAGGTTACTTTCACTATTTCTCCGAAAGACGAGATATTTCAGATAGAATCAAATTCTAGTGAAGTTGGTGAAACCAAAAATAATATTAAGTGCCAGATTAACGGAGACAGCCTGAAATTGAGTTTTAACAGCAGATATATCAATGATTGTTTTAATTCAATAAAATCAGACGGTCTGACTCTGAAATTCAGTGGCGCGGAAAAGCCGATGATTATTCAGGGAACTAGTGACAAGAGCTTTTTGTACTTGGTTATGCCGATGAACCGCTAATTTTCTTATGGCTTTATGGAATCAATATCGTTCTACTTAAAAAAGTTTGAAAATCTCGGTCTGAAGGAAAATAATATCAAGAGAGTCGTCGTGGAATGTGTTAAAGACGCCACCGGCATTGAACTTTCACCGAAAGAAATAGATGTTACTAACAGACAGGTTAGAATAAACAAGGTTGGAGTGGAGAAGACCGAAATTTTTATTAATAAGTCAAAAATTGAAAATCTTGTGCGAGACAGACTGCAAATTGATCGGCGAATTAGTTAGCCGAATCAGCTAGCCAGGTTAGCTAGCCGAATCAGTTGATACGGAAGTCTACTTCCGCTTTGAAGGCATTTCCGACTTCGTCGAGAGCTTCAACTCTAAGTTCGTTTCTGTCTTTAATGAAAGAATTCTCTTCTGGAATGAACATGAACGACATTGTTTCCACATTGATGTCGCCAATTTTCTGATCATTTAAAAAGACTTCGCCACTGCGTAATAGACGGCCATCGGACATGGCGACAATGATGACAAGCGGATGATTCGTCAAATATGAGGCGTTATTGGTCAGATTGGTGATTTCTAATTTTGGAGTAGTAATTTTTTGCGGATCAGATACTTTGACATTATCGCTGATGTTATTTTCTCTCACCCAACTTCTGACTGCTTTTTCCCATTCTTCATATTGAGGGTCATCATAAGGATTTGATGGCGCCGGACCCAACGGATTGCTTTTATCAACCCAGTATAAGATGCTGTGAATGCCGTCACCTTTGCCGGTTACCACAACTTGTTCATTGCCGTTGTCGTCGGTCAAAACTTTTGTCTTTTCACCTTTCCAAAATCCATTTATGATCGGCTTCACGTCAAGCGACTGTTTTTCTGGTTTATTAAATTGGGCGTTGCTTCTCTCTTGCAAGATAAATTGCATGTATTCGTTCCACATCGGACCGACGATAAAACCGGCGACTCTTTTATCAATCGGCGAATTGTCGTTGTTTCCCACCCAGGCGCCGACGGAAATGTTTGGCGTGTAGCCAATGATCCAAGCGTCGCGATAATCGTCGGTCGTTCCAGTTTTGACCGCTACACCTGGGACGTTGAGAGGCGAGTTCGAGCCGAATATCGGAGCTCGCGCGGCGTTATCCGAAAGAATATCGCTTATCATTCTGGCGACATTTTCCGACAGGACTCTTTCTGGCTCATTGTTTTTATTTTCAAAGAGGACATTGCCGTTCTTATCTTCCACTCTTAGAACGGCCTCTTGTTCGTATTTATTTCCTTCATTGGCGAAAACTTCATAAGCGCTTGTTATATCAATCAATCGGACTTCTCCACCTCCCAAAACCAAGGTTAATCCATATTGATCTACGTTTGTTAAGGTCTGAATGCCCATTTTTTTCGCCAGATTTAAAGAGTCGCGCAGCCCGGCCAAGTACAAGACTTTCACCGCCGGAATATTTAGAGATTGAGCTAAAGCATTTCTCAAAGAAATCGGACCACGGAATTTTCCGTCATAGTCTGAGGGACGATAACAACTGCCACCGTTTTTGCAGGCCGTTGAGAATTCAGTTGAAACGTCAAAAACGACCGTTTCCGGACGGTATCCCTTGGTGAAGGCCTCGGCGTAAACTATTGGCTTAAAAGCAGATCCTGGCTGCCTCTTGGCGGTGGCGATATTAAAGTTACCGTCAATCTCTTCGTCAAAATAATCTCTTGAACCGACCATGACCAAAATTTCTCCGGTGCTTGGATCAGTCGCGACCATGGCGCCGTTTTCGGCCGAATATTTCTCGGCGTTTTCCAGTGAATATTTCTTTACTATTTCTTCAGCTTTCTTCTGAAGATCCCAATCAAGCGTCGTGACGACCCTTAGGCCGCCTTCTTCTATGACGTCTTTGCCGAATTTTTCTTCCAACAATTCTCTGACGTACATGACGAAGTGCGGAGCTTTGATGCCGAATTCCTCTTGTTTTTCAAATTCAACTTTTGCTGATTGAGCGGTCTCAAGTTCGGTTTGATTTATGTAACCTTGGTTGCGCATCTGTTCCAGGACATAATTTTTTCGCGCCTCCAGAGCGTCAGTGTGAGTTCCGTATGGCGAGAAATAAGTTGGAGCTTGGGGCAACGCTGCCAGGTAGGCCGATTCCACCAGACTCAAGTCTTTAGCTTGCTTGCCAAAAAATTTTAACGAAGCTTCTTCCGCGCCGTAAACGTTGCCGCCATAAGGTATTTCGTTTAAATATATTTCCAAAATCTGATCTTTAGTCAGAATCTTTTCTAACCTCGGCGCCAGAACCCACTCCTTGATTTTTCGAGAGATCTTTTTGTCCGTCGTCAGAAGCGCGTTTTTTATTACTTGTTGCGTTATGGTTGAACCGCCTTGGCCGCTTAACAAATCTCCTTGAGAAAGGTTGCTGAAAACTGCCCGAATGATTGCTGAAATTTGAATTCCAGAATGTTCGTAAAAATCTTTGTCTTCTATGGCGATAGTGGCTTTTTGTAGATAGGAAGATATTTCACCCAAAGGTATGATGGTTCTTTTTATGTCTCCGTGAATGTCATAAAGAACAATTTCGCCGGTTCTGTCCAAAATTTTGGTTGATTGAGCGACTTTTCTTTCTTCGAAGTTGGCTAGGTTTGGCAGGTCCAAGGTGGAAATCCAGATAAAGATTATTCCTGCCGCCACCAGAAAACCGACGGCTGCGAGTTTGACCAGGTTTTTTATTTTTGAGTTACGAGCCACTTGTCTTGTTTTTAGCACTTACACCATTATATCCTCAATTTAGTAAGATTATTAGAAAATATCCCAAACGTCAAAGCTTCTTTGTTTTGCTTGGTTTTAGATGCTAAAATCTATCTAATGTTTGGGTTTAATCAAAAAATTGATACGGATGAGGGCAAGATAGAGGAAATCTTGACCAGAGGCGTTGGCCAGATTTTTCCTTCAAAAGAAGCCTTGAAAAAGGAGCTTTTGAGTGGCAGGAGATTGCGTATTTACGCCGGAATTGACGCGACCGGCCGCGAACTTCACCTTGGCCATACTAAAAATCTTCTTTTATTAGAAAAATTCAGAAAACTTGGCCACGAGGTGATTTTGCTGTTCGGAGATTTCACGGCGCGAATTGGCGATCCGACGGATAAATCGGCCGCTCGGGTGCGCTTGTCCAAAAAAGAAGTTGAGGAAAATTTAAAAACCTGGAAAAAACAAATTTCAAAAATTGTTACCCTGAACGGTTCAAATCCAATCAAGATAAGAAGAAACGGTCGTTGGTTGTCAAAGCTTTCTTTTGAAGATGTTATTGAATTGGCTTCTAATCTTACTGTTCAACAAATGATTGAACGCGATATGTTCCAGAAGCGGCTTAAAGAAAATCGGCCGATATATTTGCATGAGTTTTTGTATCCTCTGATGCAGGGTTATGACAGCGAAATGCTTGATGTTGATGTTGAAATCGGCGGAACCGACCAGATTTTTAACATGCTAGCCGGACGGGTTTTGAGGAAAAAACTTGGACAAAAAGAAAAGTATGTTATGGCCACGACCTTATTGGAAGACACGAAGACTGGTAAAAAATTGATGAGTAAAAGCGAGGGTAGCTATGTTTCTCTAAAAGACGGCCCGGACGATATGTTTGGTGGAATTATGACCTTGCCGGATAACGTGATCGTGCCATTGTTTACCGGCGTAACCGGCGTGCCGATGTCGACGATTTCTGAAATTGAGGGTCGTCTCAATTCTGGTTCTATCAATCCGATGGGCGCTAAAAAACAATTGGCAGTGGAAATTGTCAGCATCTACCACGGCAAAGATAAAGCCATAATGGCGGCAGAAAAATTTGATAAAACTTTTTCAAAGAAAGAAATTCCCGAAGACATATCGGTTGTTCCTGTAAAATCCGGGACCCTGTTGGCCGAGATCCTGTTAGCAAACAAAATTATTTCATCAAAAAGCGAGTGGCGCAGATTGATTGAGCAAGGTGGAATCAGCCGCATGGAAGACGACAGTAAAATCTCGGATTTTGATTACAAAGTAGAGAAAAGTGAGACTTACAGAATTGGCAAACGTCGGTTTATTAAAGTAGAGCCCAACTTACGTTAATGAAGATAAGCTGCTAAGGTTGAGGTGATTTAAAAATTTACGACGTCTTCAAAACTTTCGGTGTCTACCCCATCGTCTTCCTCTTCCTCGTCATCCCCATTTTCTTCCGCAGGACCTTCTTCCTCGACATGGGCGGTCTTAGTTATCAACGGATCCACGGTCAGTTCCTCTCCATCGTCCACCAAATCGCCGTCCTCGGCATTATCAATTTCCAGCAAAGAATCAATATCTTCGTTTTCTCCGGGGCTGTTTGTTTCTTCAACTTCATCCATGGTTTTAAATTAAAAAACTAATTAGATATACTTGTAGCAAATATTTTTTTAGTCGCCAATGGCTAAAAGCAGAAACCTGTGGAAAAAATATCCGCGAGTCAAGTTATCTCTAGAAAATCGGTCATTTGACCCCAGAAATCGGCCATTTACCTCCAGAGGCGGCGACATGAAGTCTATCGCCCCCGTGTTTTCAATGAAGATAGATGTGTTACGCCACAGGCGATGGCGTCAAATTCGTCGTCGTATTTTATCTCTGGTCCTAGTTTTAATATCAAAGAGAGCATTTTGGCGACGGAACTTTTGTCGCTTCGGCCGTTGCCGGTGATGGCGATTTTGATTTCTTGAGGAGAGTATTCAAAAACTTCCAATTCCGAATTCTTGGCTAGGGAGATTATCGTACCGCGCGTCTCGGCGACCTTCAGGGCTGTTTTTTGGTTAGAGTTGAAGAACAGACTTTCAATGGCCAATTCTTTCGGCTTGAATTTATTTATTAAATTACCGATCTCGTTTTGAATTTTGGCTAGACGTTCTGGGTGACTTTCTTTTGCCGAAGTTCTAAAACACTCGGAAAAAACCAAAGATTCTTTTTCTGGTTTCTCTGCGTCCAAGATGGCGATTCCCAATCTTTCATAACCAGGATCAACGGCGATGATTTTCATTTAGTTAAATTTTAACTTTATTCGGCGTTAGTGAACACTTCCTGAACGTCTTCCGTGTCTTCCAACTCCTCAACGAGTTTTGAGAGGAGCTCCAAGTCCGCGTCCGACAGACTTATCAATGTTTGTGCTACCCATTTGCCGTTTTCTTTTTTAAAAGCCCAAGAAGCCGCTCCGGGTTGAGCCAGTTCATAACCATTTTTCGTTAAAAGGTGACGAATTTCTGGCGCCGTTCGATTTTTGTTGTCGGTCAAGGCCTCAATGATGATGGCTACTCCGCCTGGTCCGTAGGTTTCATACATTACGGCCTCTATGTTTGCTGTGCCGGGGTCCATTCCTTTTTTCACCGCGCGCTCAATGGTGTCTTTGGGCATGTTTTCTTTCTTGGCCGTTTCAATCACCGCGGCTAAAGATGGGGAAGAGACATTGCCTCCGGCCTTTTTAGATTCGGCCGTGATTAGTTTTGAATACTTTGAAAAAACTCGGCTTTTCTTCGCGTCTTCAGCGCCTTTTTTGTTCTTTATTTTTGACCACTTATTGTGACCTGACATGGATTTAATATTTTCTATTTTTAATAAGTTTAGATAAGCTTTTTTTGCAAATCCGCGGGCGGTTCTATACCCAGGTGCTTATAACCAAGTTCGGTCGCCACTCGGCCCCGTTGTGTTCTTTCTATAAAACCAAGCTGAATCAGATATGGTTCGTTAAATTCTTCCAATGTGCCGGTTTCTTCCGACAGAGCCGTGGCCAGAGTATTTAAACCGACCGGTCCGCCGCCGAATTTTTCTATGATTGTCTTCAGAATAGTTAGATCGGCCCGAGTTAAGCCAATTTTGTCTATCTGCAACATGGAAAGAGTTTTCTCTACGGTCTCTTCATCAAGATCCAAACCGTGAACTTGTGCGTAATCTCGGCATCGTCGCAATAAATAGTTCGCAGTGCGCGGCGTTTGGCGGCTTCTCTTGGCGATTTCTTTGGCCGCGTCCTTGTCTATTTTAATTCCTAAAATCTTCGCCGAACGCTCAAGGATTTTCTCTATCTCTTCTTCCGAATAGAATTCTAATTTATAAATTCCGCCGGAAAAACGAGAGCGGAGCGGGGAAGAAATCATGGAGATTCTTGTTGTGGCCGCGATTAGGGTAAAAGGCGGCAATTCAAGTTGCAAAGTTCTCGCTGATGGTCCCTTGCCGATTATTATATTTAAACTTCCCGATTCCATAGCGGGGTAAAGTACTTCTTCTATGGATTTATTAAGTCGATGAACTTCATCTATGAATAAAATATCTCCTGGATTTAGGTTCGTTAGAATTGAAGCGATGTCGCCGACTTTTTCTATGGCCGGACCGGAGGTCGTTTTAATCTGTGAATTTGTATGATGAGCGATAAGATAGGCCAGAGTAGTTTTCCCCAACCCTGGCGGACCGTAAAATAGTAAATGTTCCGGCGGATGAGCCCTTTGTTTGGCGGCTTTTAGGAGGATATTGAGGTTATCTTTGGTGTTTTTTTGACCGACATATTCATCCCATGTTGTTGGTCGTAGCTCTTGATCTAAAAAGCTATCTATCTTATTATTTTGGGCCGTGTCGTTTTGTTTGGGGGAAGTACTTGACATAATATTCGTATATGTTATTATACCAGGTATAAAGCTTTTTACACAATACCTGAATTTCTACCGCTCGAAGACATAAATCTCTAAGCAAAGGGGGCGATCCCATCGGTGTTTCATCGAGGACGCTTTTGGTGACGACGCAAGTCGTTTAACTGATGCCATCCTTAGATAATTACCTGCCTTTAGGTCTCAGTATTTAAAGGTTTTGCTTAGAGGTTTATGTCTTGGAACTTTCCGTCACTTGGCGTTCTGTAAGTTATATTAGTTATATCTATTTCAAATTCAACTAGCCAAGCCCCTTTTTTTGTTTTCTATTTTTCGTCGGGCTAGAAGGAACCAACAACTCTCTCAACTTCATCAATGGTCGTGATTCCGTCTAAGATTTTTACTAAGCCGTCTTCTTGCATGTTCATGACCCCTTGCGGTCGGGCAGTTTCTGCGATTTCGTCTTCACTGGCGATTGAGTGGACGGCCGCTTCAACTTTTTTGTCCATGAAAATCGCCTCGAAAATTCCTATTCGGCCGGAGTAACCCGTGTTGTTGCACTTCTCGCAGCCTTGAGCCTCGTAAACCTCCTCTGACCAGGCCGGGATGTCTCGGTCAACGATTCCGTCGTAACATTTTTTGACTCTTTCAATTTTGTCGGAAGAGATTTTTACTTTTTTACCACAATGTTTGCAAATCCTTCGGACCAATCTTTGAGCGATGACGACGTTTACGGCCGAGGTCGTGATTTTCGGGTCAACTCCAAGATCGGTCAGCCGCGGAAAGGCGCCGGCGGCGCTGTTGGTGTGAAGAGTTGATAAGACCAAGTGGCCGGTTAGCGCCGCTTGAACAGCCGTTTCGGCCGTGTCGTTGTCACGGATCTCGCCGACCATGATGACATCGGGATCTTGTCGCAAGGAGTTTTTCAAACCGGAAGCAAAATCGTAGTTTTTGTGCTGATCAACTTGTGTTTGAACAACGCCGGTGAGGTGATATTCTATTGGGTCTTCAATGGTGATTATCTTTATGCCCGGGTTTTTAATTCGGCTTAAAAAGGCGTAAAGAGCCGTGGTCTTACCGGAACCGGTCGGTCCAGTGTTTAGGATCAAGCCGTTCGGTTTTTCAATTTCTTTATTTAAGAGGCCCAACAGTTTTTGAGGAATTCCCAAATCGGTTAAAGGGACGGACAACGAGTTCGGGTCAAGTAATCTCATGACGATAGACTCACCGTTGTTGCCCGGTAGGGTAGAGGTTCGGATTTCAAACTCAATCTCTCCGATCTTTACGCTGAAGCGTCCGTTCTGCGCCTGGTTTTTAATGTTCAGTTTTAATCCTGATAGAAGTTTTATTCTTGATAGCAACAAATTATATGTTTCAAAATCAAGCGAAGTGACCTTTGTTAGAACACCGTCTATTCTGAAGCGAACTGTGATGGATTCTTCTTCCGGTTCAACGTGTATGTCGGAAGATTTTGAGGCGATGGCTGCGGCTACGACGATCTCCACGATTCGCGAGACGCGAAAACTTTTCTTCATCTGTTTGACGTCTTCAATCAGTTTACGAGCGCCGTCAATTGAGCGGACTTTTTTGATGAATTCCTCAACGAAATCGCTGGCCACGTCCAACGTTCCGGCATCAGTCGCGGTGGCGAAAGAAATATCCTTGTATCTAGTCCAGGCGTGCTCAAGACTGCTTGGCGAACAGATGGCCAACTGGACGTTGTATCCTTGGGCGTTAAAATCTTCAACAATTTTCTGTACCGCTTCGGATTGAGCCGACAGAACGGCCAAGCCAAGTTTTTTGTTGAATAATTGAAAACCGGCGACCTGGGCGGAGCGAGCCTCGTCTTCGCGAATAAGTCTAAGGGCGTTAGTATCTATAGTGATTTCAGACAAATTCACATATGGAATGCCATATTTTGAAGCCATGTATTGGGCCAAATCTTCGCTTTCTTTTTGTCGAAGCTCTGCCACGCGGCTATTTTGTTTTTCCTCATCAAACTTGAGAACCATTTGTAGTTATTTTAACAGATTTTCGGCGAAAAGGTTAGTTTCGTTTTAAATGTTAAAATAGACTCATGAAATTTCGGATTGAGAATGAGGGAGGACTCACGCGGGTTGCGGACCACGTTTTAAATCATCTAAAGAAACTTGTGTCTGAAAGCGGATCTTCTAATAAAGCCATTATTGTCGGTCTGTGTGGAAATCTGGGATCCGGCAAGACGACTTTTATGAAGTACTTCGCCAAAGAATTGGGGATAACGGAAGAAGTAACCAGCCCGACTTTTATCATGAGACGACGTTTTAGATTGTCTGGTAGCGAGAATTTTCCTTGGAAAAATCTCTATCATTTTGATATGTACAGAGTTGAGTCCACTGATGAGCTTGGGCCTATCGGGTTTGATGACACCATCGCCAATCCAGAGAACCTCGTCTTTATTGAGTGGCCGGAAAAAATCGCGTCAGCTTTGCCAAGAAAGACGACCAAAATCAATTTTACTTTTATAGATGAAAACACCCGTGAAGTTGAAGTGATTGAATCTCCGCGAGCGAGTGTTATAACAAACGTGTTCCGGCGCCTGGCTCAAGCTTTCAAAAATGTCTTCAAAAAATAAAAAAAGAATAGTGCTTCTTGATTCACACGCGATTTTGCATCGGGCCTATCACGCGCTGCCGGATTTTTCTTCGCGGAACGGAGAACCAACCGGCGCTCTTTACGGCCTGGCCTCCATGTTGATCTCAATCGTCAAAGAACTTAAACCGGATTACATTATTGCTGCTTTTGATTTGCCCAAACCAACTTATCGCCACGAAGCTTACACCGATTACAAAGCCGGTCGCAAAGAGGCCGATAAGGAATTGGTCGCTCAAATAAAACGTGCTTACGATTTCTTTCGGGCTTTTAATATCCCAATCTATGAGAAAGAAGGATATGAAGCCGATGATGTCCTCGGAACTCTGGCCGAGAAGTTAAAATCCGAATCCGAAGTGATAATTGCTTCTGGTGACATGGACACTTTGCAGTTAGTTGATAAGAAATCGGTTCAGGTCTATACCCTGAAAAAGGGAATTAAAGATACGATTCTCTATGATGAGAATGCCGTGCGAGAGAGATTCGGATTCGGCCCGGAACTTTTGCCGGATTACAAGGGCCTGCGCGGCGATCCGAGCGACAACATTATCGGCGTCAGTGGAATCGGCGAAAAGACCGCCACGACTTTGATTTCTAAATTTGGGTCAATCAAAGACATCTACAAAACTCTCAGAAAGTTCCCAGAAAAATTAAAGGAAGCCGGAATTACTGACCGGATACTGAATCTGCTGAAAGACAACGAAGAAGAAGCTGAATTCAGTAAAATGTTGGCGACGATTCGACGAGACGCGCCGGTGGAATTTAAAATTCCAGAGAAAACTTGGCGGGAGACGGTCTCGGCTGACGCGGTTCAAGCCCTGTTTCGGGAATTGGATTTCAGAACTCTGGCCGTTCGAGTCAAAGATATTTTACCCGCGGAAAGTTCTGGCCAAACGGCTCTCAATTTGGATAATAGCAGCTCCGATCTTCTGGCTGAAACCAAAATAGCTTTGTGGCTGGTGAATTCGTCTATCAATGACCCGCAGTTGCTTGATATTTTAAATTATACCGGTGAAAGCGATTTAAAATCAGCGCGGAGCAAGCTTCTTAAAGAGATTGATAAAGACGGCCTCAAAAAAGTTTTTGAAGATATTGAGAAGCCGCTTATCCCAGTAGTGTCGGAAATGGAAAAGAACGGCGTAAAAATAGATAAAGTTTTTTTGGAGCGGCTTTCTTCTGAATATTCCGCCGAATTGTCCAAACTTGAAAGAGAAATCTGGAAAATGTCCGGCGCGGAGTTCAATATCAATTCTTCGCAACAGTTATCGCAAGTTTTATTTGAAAAAATGCAGTTAAAATACAAGGGCATGCGCAAAACTTCAACCGGTCGCTTATCAACGCGCGAAGATGTTTTGCAAAAACTCAAAAGCGAACACGAAATTGTCGGAAAGATTTTGGAATATCGGGAATTTCAGAAATTATTGTCAACCTACATTGACAATATTCCGAAACTGGTCGGCCCAGACGGACGTTTGCATGCAAATTTTCCACAGACTGGCACCACAACTGGACGGATGTCGTCAAACAATCCTAATCTGCAAAATATTCCGATTGGCACCGAGCGCGGCCGAAAAATCCGCGAGGCTTTTGTGGCCGAAGAGGGAAATGTTTTTGTATCTTTTGATTATTCGCAAATTGAACTTCGGATTGCCGCTATTTTATCAAAAGATAAAAAGATGATTGGAGCCTTCAAGAATGGCGACGATATTCACCGCGACGTCGCTTCCAAGATTTTCGCCGTGTCGCCGGATAAAGTTACCAAAGAGATGCGCCGCCGAGCGAAGATTATCAATTTCGGAATTTTGTATGGCATGGGCGTTAACGCCCTGAAGGAAAGTCTCAATTCAAGTCGCGAGGAGGCTCAAACCTTTTACAATCAATACTTTAAAATTTATACTGATCTGGCTAATTATCTGGATCAAGTCAAAGTTGAGGCCGCTAAAAATGGCTTTACTAGAACGTTATTTGGCCGCCGCCGCTATTTTGATGGTTTTAAGTCGCCGCTACCTTACATTCGTGCTCAAGCTGAAAGAATGGCCATAAACGCGCCGATTCAAGGAACTGCCGCGGATTTGATAAAACGAGCTATGGTCTTAGTTCACGAATATTTGAAAAATGAGGGCGTTTTAGATCAGGTCAAAATAATTCTTCAGATTCACGATGAGGTAATATATGAGATGAACGAAAAATTGGCGGCAAAATACGCGCCAAAAATTCAAGAGATTCTGGAAAATGCCCTGACGAAAGAAGAAGCTCTTGGAGTTCCGGTTATTGTTGACTGTTTGTCGGGCAAAAGTTGGGGAGACATGAAAAAAATGTAGAAATATTCACGACCATGTTCTATTTTATTCACGGCGAATCAAAACAATGTTTCAAGAAAGCGGCAGAGCTTAGAAATTCAATGCTGTTGAAGCGACCCAACTCGGAAGTTTTTAAAATTAACACGGATAATTTTTCTTCATCTGGATTTGACGAGCTAATCGGCGGGCAATCTTTGTTTACTCAAAAATATATTGTTGAGATCGCTCGAGTTTCTGAAAAGGAGGATGTCTTTAACGAAATCTTAGACAAGCTCAACCAGCTGAAGGAATCGGAGAACGTTTTTATTTGGATTGAGCCCGACATTGACGCAAAAAACTTGAAAAAGATAGAAAAATTTGCCGAGAAATCGCAAGAATTCGCCGGCACAAAATCTTCTGATAAAAATTCGGCGGATCTTTCCTCGAATTTCGCTTTGACCGACGCTTTTGGCGAGAGAAATTCTAAAAAATTATGGTTGCTATATTTGTCGGCCGTTAAAAATTCCGCTCCGGAAGAAATTCACGGAATTTTGTGGTGGCAGATAAAGTCGATGCTAATTGCTAGTCAGACAAATTCTGCCGCAGAAGCCGGACTTAAACCATTTGTCTATTCAAAAGCCAAAAGATACTCAAAAAATTTCACTGGAGAAGAGTTGGAAAATCTTTCCCGAGAAATCGTCTCCATGTACCACGAGGCGCGGAGGGGAGGAGTTGATCTAGAGGCGCGGTTAGAAAAGTTTGTGTTGGGGATTTAATGTCCGCTCAGTAGGACTCGAACCTACGACCCTCTGCTTAAAAGGCAGGTGCTCTACCACCTGAGCTATGAGCGGGAATAAATGGTAAGAAAAACTATAACAAAAAACGCCGAAAAGTCTAATTAAAGTGGCAGATCAACGGCGAATGCGCCGGCGCCAAGAAATACCAGGGCCAACGACAAAACCGTCATCACGAAATAAAACAACCACGATTGCCCCAGCGGCTTAGTTTCTCCGAAGTCAATCATTCCGAAATTCAGAAAAGCGTACGCCGAGATAATTGCGGCGATTTGAGTTAAAAATCCGACGGCCAAGAAACCTCCGGTGATGACGGACAAAAGTGCCGAGATTATAGGTATAAATCTTGTCATGGGGTAGTTTCGAGCCGCCAAGTTTTCTATTATCGCAGCCTTTTTGTAAAAGTAAGTTCTCAAGCCGAGATATATCAGAACCAGCCCAATCAAGATTCTAATAACCGACACGGCGAAAAAACTAAAGTTCAAAAGATTTGGAAAAATACTGAACATAGATGTAGTATATCAGAGATGAACAAAACCAGGCAGATTATCTTAATTATTGATAACGTCAGAAGTGTTCTTAACGTCGGATCTATTTTCCGAACGGCTGACGCCATTGGCGTTTCCAAAATTTATTTAGTTGGTTACACACCAACGCCTCTTGATCGTTTCGGTCGCGAGAGAAATGACATGAAAAAGTCCGCTTTGGGCGCGGAGAAAAATATTCTCTGGGAGTCTATTTCTGATTCTGATGCCGAATCGCTAATTGAGACCTTGAAAAGGGGCGGGTTCAAGATTATTTCTCTTGAACAATCTGGCAAGTCCGTGAATTACAAGAAAATTCCGGTTTTGGACAAAGCTGCCATTGTCATTGGCAATGAAATTGATGGTGTCTCAAAAAAGTTTCTCAAAGTTAGTGACGTGATTGCCGAAATACCGATGCGAGGCAAAAAAGAATCGCTGAACGTCGCTGTGGCAACGGCCGTTTTGTTATTTAGATTGTTTGATAGATCTTAATTTTTACGCTCCGGATGAACGGCCACTTTTTCTCCGGTTTCTCTCTCATCTTTCTCCCATTTCCCCCTTATTTTTTTCTCTGGTGAGTATCGCAAAAATGCGCTCCGCGGCCACCGACAACTTTGCGGACGATCGTGCCGGCGCAGCCTTTTTTAGAGCACTTTTCACCGCGGCGCTGGTAGACATTGTGAGCGTGGTGGGATTTTCCTGGGGAACCGTCGGGTCGGCGGTAGTCAGAAGTAGAATCACCGCCCATGTCAATTCCAAACTTTAGAACTTTTTTAATGTTTTTTAATAAAATCTTTAGCTCATTATCTGTCAATTTTTTGATTTGAGTTTCCGGATGTATGGAAGAAAGCCAAAGCGCTTCATCGGAATAGATGTTGCCGATCCCGGCGATAACGTCCTGATCCATCAAGACGCTTTTTACGCGCCCAGTCGGTTTTTGGGAGATCACTGACTTAAATTTTTTGAAGTCAAATTCTTTTTCCATTGGATCCGGGCCAAGATTTTTTATGTCTTCAAAATTTTTGACGTTGCCGTCCGAAATGACAGCGATTTTGGCGAAACGACGGACATCGGAAAGCGCCAGGTATTTGCCGCTGGAGAGACCGAAAATTAAGCGAATATAACCATTAAACTTGTCTTGTAACGGGCCGGGTTTTGTCGCGAGCCATTCATTTCCTCGTCTCTCATAATCTCCATATAAGAAATGCCCGGTCATTTTCATGTGAACCAGAATTGTCTTTAGGCCGCGCCTCAATTCGGTCTTTGATCCGGTCTTTGTTCCGGAGAGATGGATCAGAACATTTTTTCCGATTCTGCCGACACTGACTATTTTTGAGCCGACGACTTCTTTTTTGAAAAACTCAAAATATTTTTTATCTTTGATATTCTTTTTCCCTTTGAAATGAGGACTGCTGTAGTTCGTCCAAACAGACAAAATCTTCTGATTGACCAAAATCTTATTGAGAATCCGCGCAGTTGTTGTAACTTCAGGTAATTCCGGCATGTTTATTTACGCAGAATTTTTTTAAGTTCCTCTTCGGCGACGGCGTAATCAGACCAAGGTGTTTTTTTGCCATTTTTCTCCATGAGATAAGGGTCGGTGCCTTTTCCGGTGATCAACACGACGCTACTTCTGGAAGACGTGGCGGACGCTTTTTGGGCCAGTTTTAGAGCTTCTGAAATAGCTTCTCGGCGATCCATAATAACCTTGGCTGACTTTTTGGTTAGGGCGCTTCTCATTTCTTCCACGATCTGTTCGGGATCTTCGTCGTAAGGGTCTTCATTGGTTAGAATTATTTCCGAACAATATTTTTCGGCGATTTTTGCCATAATCGGTCTTTTCCATTTGTCACGGCCGCCGCCGGTGTTTCCCAAAACGCAAATCTTATCTTTTTCTGGAAAGGCCTTATATAATTCTTCCAAGGATTCGGCTGTGTGAGCGTAGTCAATGATGACATCAAAATTCTGTCCAGAGCGGACTCTCTGAACGCGGCCCGGAATCTCGGCCAGATTTTCCACGGCCTCTTTTATGATTTCAACGCCGATGCCCATCGCGTCGGCGGCGGTTGCGGCGGCTAAAATATTGTAGATATTAAATTCGCCAACCAGTTTAGGGTACAGGATTGTCCTTTTGAATCTCATTTCCGTTCGGGCTCCGGCCTGTGTTTCCGCGAGTGTTTCTTTTTGTGCCCCTTCTTTGAATTTTGTCTCGTGGCCGTAGACAATCGGCTTGGCGTCTGATAGGGAATATTTAATTTTTTTATCAACGCGGGCTCGGTTAAGAAAAGCTTCTGATTCGTCATCATCGGCGTTCACAATGGCGACGCCGTTTTTTCTTAATAGATCAACAACTTTTAATTTGGCTTCTTTGTATTTTTCATACGAACCGTGAGATTCAATGTGCTCTGGTGCCAAATTGGTGAACACGAAAACATTAAGCCAGACGAATTTGTGGCGGAATTGTCGAACTCCTTCGGAAGTGATCTCAACTACGGCATGAGTACAGCCCGATTTCACCGCTCGGTATAGAAAGTTTTGGATAAAAAAGCGCCCCGGCATGGACATCTTGAATTTATTGGGGACTGACTCCCCGCCTATTTTAAAACGGATCGTATTGCAAACGGCAGTTTTATGGCCGGCCTGTTCTAGAATTGCGTTTATAATTTCAGTCGTTGATGATTTGCCTTTAGTTCCGGTTACTCCGATGACAAATAATTTTCTGGCCGGAAAACGATAAACTGCCGCGCCGATAATGGCAAGCAAATAGTGATAAATCGGCTGGACGGCCCGGAAAATTTTTTGAGGGACAGCTCTTTTTATGATTTGCAAGATTTTCTCCATTTTTACAGACTAGTCGCTTAATTTCTTTAAGGCCTTTTTGATGATTTCTTCCGGGTTATCGGATTTTTCAACTTTTCGCACGGCCTCTCTTGATTCGCGCTCGGAGTAACCTAGGGCTACCAGAGCGTCAATGGCCAAAGTATTCTGATTCTGATAATTCTCATCGCCTGACAAATCTGCCCCTAGCTTATCTTTTAATCCGAGGACAATTTTTTCAGAATTTTTTCGGCTGATTCCGGAAATCTTTGCCAAATAAGCAGCGTCGCCGGATCGAATTCCCTCGGTTAACGTTTCCAGTGATGATGCGTTTAATATTGAGAGGGCAGACTTCGGTCCGATTCCGGAGATGGTCATGAGAAGTTCAAACATTTCCAATTCCGGCTTGTTCTTGAAACCAAAAAGTTTTTCGGAATCTTCACGGACGGCGTGATGAATCCACAGCGAGATGTCTTTATTTTTTTTAACTTCCTGAATTAATTTACCCAAAACGAAAATCCGATATCCCACGCCGGCGACCTCCAAGACGACGGAATCAAGGTTTGAATCAAGTACTTTCCCCGAAAGATAGGCGATCATGCTTATATAATATCACGATGGCCGAAGAAAAATCATTTGCTTTTTGCGAGGTGGTCTGGTAGAGTTTTCGTCACTTATGGCAATAACAAGTTCAGCAAAAAAAGCTATCCGCGCTAGCGAACGCAAGGCGATCTTTAATCTTCGTCGAAAAAGAGTTTATAAAGATATCGTCAAAGAAATTGACGCATTGTTGAAACAAAATAAAGTCGCTGAAGCGGAGAAAAAAGTGCCGGAAGCTTACAAGGCGATTGATAAGGCGGCAAAAATGCGAACTATCCATAAAAACGCCGCGGCCAGAACCAAATCTCGTTTAATTGCGCGAATCAAAAAAGTTAAATTCGCCGAAAAGAAATAGAAAAAATAACCAAGAATCCGCCCCCCTTGCTTTATAACAGCATTTCCGTCGCGATAAACAACAAGTAGATCGTGAATAATATCCAAGCCTCGGTCCGGCTGATTTTTTTGTCTGGCCAAATGAAAGATATAAATAGACAAACCGAGATGAATAGAAAAATTCTGCTTGTGGCGTAGGAATGCCAGGAAATTCCTGTCACCGGCGAGATTAGAGAGACGATTCCTAGAACTAAGCTGGTTGAGACTACCGTTGAACCCAACAAATTGCCGGCCATTAATTCCGGTTCTTCTTTTCTGGCCGATGCCGCCGAAAAATAAATTTCCGGCAGGGAAGTGCCGATGCCGACGATAACCGCGCCGACAATTACTAACGGTAAATTCAATAATTGAACGAAGTGAATTGAGGAACTGATGATTCCTTGCGAAGCGATTAATAAAACTGCTACACCGATCAATAAAATTCCCACGTCTTTTAGAAATGAAGTAAAATCTGTCAGTATAAATTTACCGGTGGCCGGTGAATCAGCTTCTACGTCATAGACACTTTCCCGCCTCTTTGAATTCTGAATTAAGCGTATTGTATAGACGAGGAAGAGTAGGATTAAAATGAGCCCGTCAATTCTTGAAAGCGATCCGTCCAAAACCAAAATCAGCGGGAAAATCGCCATGAAAGCCGAAAAAAGAGTTGCTGTTCGGGTCGCGCGGGATCTTACGGAAAATCGTCCGCGAATCAAAACCAGAATGAAAATTGCCACGGTAAAGTGAATGATATTTTGTCCGATAATATTTCCAAGAGAAAGTTCCGGTATTCCTCTGATAGCGGAGCTGACGCCGACGAGTAATTCCGGCGAGGCGGTGGCGATTGACATGATAATAAAAGCCACGGTGAATTCTTTCCAGCCGAGAAATTCAGAAATGCCGGAGAGAGCTTTTATTATCCAATTTCCAGAAATCATCAAAAGCGCGCAGGACAAGAAGAAAACTAAAACGAACAGTAATGACATGGGGATATTATGGCGCTTTTGGATATGATAACTTGTTTTTTGCTATTTAGAAAACAATCTAAACGCCCAGCCGAACAAACTAAACCCGCCTTGCGCATTTTGTAGGGAATTTTCGATCTCTAAATTGGCTTGTTCCAACGTCTGGATCTGTTCCGTTAAAGTTTGTGCATCACTCTGGTTAGAGAGCTGGTTCTTGATTTGATTCAACTGCTCAATTTGTTCGCGATTCTGTTCTAGTAATTTTTGTGCATTGTTGATTTCGCCGTAATTTGGTCCGATGAAAAATCTCGCGAAACCACCTCGATTCTGGACATTTTGTAGGCTGACCTCCAACTCCTCTTGGTTCTGATTTTGAGCTTGGGCGATAACCCTTACTTGCTGACCAATTCCGCCGTTTCTATCGGCGACTTGTAGCATCTCTTGCACTGCATTAGCGACCTGACTCCTTCTTTGTTCGGCCACCTCATTATTAACTTTCTCTTCTTGTTTATTAGTTTTGACTTCGCCACTTTTGCCTTTATTTTGCTCATCAGCCTGATCGTCTCCAGTCTCGTCCTCGTCTTGTTGTGCTTGCGCTCCCGTCTCTGTTTGGTCGATGCCCCCGCCAGTTTGCTCGTTGTTTTGTGTTTGAATCTGGTCGCTTTCGCCCTGATTGACAGTTTGAGTTTGCTGCTGGACTTGATTTTTCCCACTGGCACCGGCACTACTGTTTGGGCTTACTGCTGCGGCATCGTTAGCAAGGGCAAGAATTATCGCTAAAAGGCTGATTGTTATAATTTTATTCATATTATTTACCTTTTTCGCCCGAATCAACAAGGGCCGAATGCGGGCGTTATTAATTAAGCTAGTAATAATTCAATCCTTCTATATTTTAACATAAACCTTTCAAAAAATCGGAAAGTTTAATATTAGTGCCCCCACCAGGAATCGAACCTGGATCGCAAGATCCGCAATCTTGCATTTTATCCATTAAACTATGGGGACTTTATGAAATCGCGCTCCGGCAATAAATTGAAACTAGAAACCAAGCCGGTGCATCAAGTGCTCGTAAAAAGGTTCGCGGATTTCTTCTTCTTCCAGATATTGCAAGAGACAATCTCGCACTTCTTCCAGATCTGCGCCGTTGCCAACCGGAATCGTGATTACCGGCATGAAAAATTTCTTGGATTTGACCAAAACTCGATCACGTTCATAGCCATCCTCATCTATAACCCAAAAAGCTTCCAAACTTGAGAACGGATAAATAATATCGCCGGAACGGATGCCCTTCCGGCTAATTTCGTAATCAATTTCTCTAGGAGCGCTGTGTGCCAACAAGAACGAGGCGAAAGTGGCCAACGCGATTAAAAGTGCGAACAAAATATTGTCAAAGAAAATCGCCAAGACTACCAATCCGATGGCGACAATTCCGACAATCCAAAACCAATCTTCGGACTTGGCTTCCTTGATATGATCTAGGGCTCTCCAGGATATACTTTTTTGCGCCATGTTATTTAAACTTATATGTATTATCGCTCGTAATCTTTATTTTATCAACAAGCAGAATGACAGATTGGCTGATGACGACGGCGGCGATTGTTATGGCTAAATAATGACTGATGATACTGATGATATCTATATCTCCTTGAATGAAGAAAGAGACAAACAGGACGGCATACCACGAGACAATGGAAATCACGCCCAAAGCCAGGGCCGCCTGGCGAAGTCGGAGAGTTTTTGAGACATGAAGAGATTTCAAATCCATTCTGACACCGATAAGTTTCGGATTGACGCACAAGCCAAGAAACGCGTCATTGACGACGAGAATTAACAGGATGATAAATTGAGCCAGTAGACGAGTTGAATGGAAGTAAACTTCCAAATCGGCGATGTAGTAACACAAATTTACGACCAGCAAAATTATGATTGACGACCAGATTATTTGATCCAAAATCGCCAGTTTTTTATCTTCCAGAGGATCTATTTTGAAATCTTTTAGAAATTTTATGACAAGAACTCCGCTGACGGTGGCGCTACTTAATCCAACGGCGATACCGATAACCTGGAAGACGTTCAAAACGCTGATGACTTGTGCCAGGTAAAGAGATAAAACTCCGAAATGATCTGAGAAAATAAACATTGCTACTGTAAACATGATAATTGTGTTGAAGGCCGAGGCCAGACAGTAGAGGCACCATTTTCTCAAGTAAGTTAGTTGGACAAAGGTAAGGTACAAGGAGAAAATCAGGCCGATGAAATTTAGAACAAATAGGCCGAAAATTATGACGGGCGCGGGATTTACGGCCAGGAGATAAATATAACCAAGAAAAAGGACTGAATAATAAAGGAGTCCGATTTTTTCTATGTTTATTCCGAGAAATTTTGAAAACTTACTGCTTAGGACGTTCTCACAATCACCGCCGACATAGCAGACAAATTGTTTTTCCCGAAGTTTCTTTGACGAAATCTTTCTTGTAATACAGATTCCGGCTAAGGCCAATATTAAATTTATTATGAAAAGGGTCATTGAAACTATTTTAACATTTTCTGTGCGTTTAGATATAATTTAACTGTTATCAACTAATCATAATTCTATGGGATTATTTTGGAACAGTTCAAAGCCGAATGTTTCCAAGACCGAGTTTCGAGAAAGGGTCTTGAGTCATCTTTCCGCTCGAAATTGGAGTTCCGCCGATCGGGACAAGGTTAAGATGGCTTTTGCCGGCCACTTGGATGAGTCAAATTCTGAATCTGGAATTGATAAAAAGGAGATAAAACAGGGAATAGAAATTTTAAGAAAGACGAGTAATATTTCCGATGACCGACTGAAGGATCTGGAAGATCACATGAATAGTCTGGCGAAGTAACGTCAGCGTGTTTTAGACGCGGTGTTTTAGACGCGGTGTTTTAGATGCGGGCATTTGACAAATGTCCACTCGTGTTGTTATAATCCGCCAGGAAGTGGAGGAGTTCGAGTACATATAAAGACATCAAAACAGGAGCGGATCAGATGAACGAAAATATTCAAGACATGCCGGATGAAGAGCTGATTGAGCGAGACGCGCACGAGGCAAGGCAGATATCGCCGTCTCTGGAGACGGCCGCCGCCGTCGGCATTCTGGCCGTTTTGGCGATTATTGCCGGGCTTACCTTCAATTGGGTTCGGGGCCAGTACGCTCGGGCACGCGCCGGAGGTTCGTCGTCCAGCGCTGCAATGGTCGTGGCCGACCAAGAATGATTCCGCGAGATGTTGTTTGTACGAGCGCGTCAGCAATGACGCGCTTTTGTTTTTTTGTTGTATAATTTTTTATATGAAAAAACTTACACTAGAGTTGGCAAAACAAATTGCTCGAGACTGTTTTCAGTCTTACCGAGATAGAATTGAAGGCGATTTTGCCAGAATTCACTCCGCTTCAGTGGCGGAGATCGCGGTTACCCTTGCTAAAAAAGCGAATTGCGATCAGGAGTTGGTTGAAACGGCCGCCTGGGTTCATGACATCGGGTATTTAGTGGAAAAAGATAATCACGCAGAGCATAGTGTTAAATTGCTTGAGCAGAAAGGTTTTGAACTATCGTCGGAGATGAGAGATTGTATCTTGAATCACGGAACGGGCGGAAAGCCGGAATCTCAAGAAGCAAAAATTTTGCAGATGGCGGACAAATTAAGCATCTTAAATATTCCGACACTGAAATTAATTTTAGAACAAGAGAAAGTTCTTCCTGAAGACGTTGCTTTTATAAAAAAGATGACGGATGGGGCAGTGGGGTATTTGGATAATTTGCGGAGAGAGTGAGATTCGGTCACGAATCACTAAGCTTTTTACTTCGCCTCGCTAAACTCGGCTCGTAAAAATCTAAGTGTTCGCGACCCCGACTCCTTCGCAAAAATTCGCTTCGCTCATTTTCGCTCAGTCCGTCTTTCTCATCTCACCCTCGCTATTTTCGCAGACGCCTTGTTCAGACGAGCTTTGCCCGTCTTCACAAGTCGTTGCGGAGAGAGTGAGATTCGAACTCACGACACCCTTTCGGATGTTCCGGTTTTCAAGACCGGTGCATTCAACCACTCTGCCATCTCTCCAATAGTAGAAAATACTAGCCAAAAAAGGCCTGATTTGCAATGATACCTTTATGAAATATCTCGGCATAGATTATGGAACAAAGAGAATCGGCGTCGCTCTGTCGGACGACGATGGCAAAATTGCTTTTCCGAAAGTCATCTTGGAGAACAATTCTAAGATAATTGAAGAGTTGCTGAAAATCGCCAGAAAGAATTCTGTTGGCAAAATTATTCTCGGCGAGTCCAAGAATTTCAAAATGGAAGATAACGAAATCATGACGGAAATTCTTGATCTGAAAAAAATCTTAGAATCGGAGCTTAACATTGATGTTCACTTGCATCCGGAATTTTTGACCAGCGTTGAAGCGCGAAAGATCACCGGCAAGAGCGAAAAACTGGACGCTTCGGCCGCGGCTATTATTTTGCAGGACTATTTGGATGGGCAAAATCGTCGGTAATTCCGCCGATAAATCGTGTTAAAATCAAAGACATGGAAGAATCACAAAAAATTTCAATTGATGATTTTAAAAAAGTGGAAATTAAGGTCGGCCAGATAAAATCGGCCGAGAAAGTTACCGGCGCTGATAAATTATTGCGCCTGGAAGTAGATTTTGGCGATCACGCCAGGCAGATCGTCTCCGGCATCGCCGAATACTATCCGAACCCGGAAGATTTGGTCGGCAAAAAATGTCCTTTTGTCACAAACTTGCAGCCGCGCGTTCTTCGCGGCCTTGAAAGTAACGGCATGATTCTGGCCGTCTTGGACAGAACCAACAATAAATTTTCTCTGCTCAACATAGACGATGAAATTTCAGTGGGAGCGTTGATATCTTAAAGACCTCATAAAGAGTTTAGAAATTTTATAAAAAGTTTTAAAAGTAGTATAATTTGCTATATGTCTAGAGCCGTTCGTTTCTTTTCTCGCATAAAAGAAAGTTTCCCGGTGCCGAGATTCTTGAGTCTTAACCCGGTGGCTATTGACATTTCTACTCAAAAAATTCGTTTGATGAGACTGCGAAGATCTGGAGATCAACTTCTGCCGCAAATTTTCCGCGAAGTCACCGTCGCCGGCCAATATGATTCATCAAGTATTTCTCGGGATTGCGACGCCTCTTCAAAAGACGCACAAGTCTTGATTGAAACCTTAACGAAACTGCGAAAGGAGCTTGATTTGAAATATGTCGGCGCCATCTTGCCGGATATTGAGTCTTACGTTTATAAAATTCAACTGCCGGCCGCCGCTCGCGCCGACGTTCTTTCGGCCGTGAAGTTTTCGTTGGAAGAAAATGTGCCGCTGTCTTTTGAGGAATCAGTTTTTGATTATTCGGTTATAGACGACGAGTCACTTCTGAAAAAAGGCAAAATTGATGTCATCGTCAATGTTTTTCCAAAAAAAGTTATTGCCGCCTACACGGAGATTTTGGAACGAGCCGGCCTGACGCCAGTTTGTTTTGAATCGGAATCCGCCGCGTTGGCGGAAGCGGTGGTCGGAGACGGTGACATTGAACCTTATTTGTTAATTCGTCTGGCGGCTGATCGTACGAATGTCGCCATCGTTGAGAGAAATGTCGTTCAATATTCTTCTTCAATTCAGGTCAGCGTTAGAGACGCTGTTGCCGATCCGGCCGGTGAAAAAGCGACGGAACTCAAAAACGCCTTGAATAAATTACTTATTTTCTGGTTTACCAACAGGGATTTCGGCGAAGAGCATAAAAAGATCAACACGGCAATTGTCGCCGGAGAAGAAAGCTTGTCGCAGGAGATAGACGAATTTTTGGAGAGGCACCTAAAAATCGGCGTCAGAGCCGGAAACGCCTGGACGAATTGTCTGGATTTGGAAAAACAAATACCGACGATTGATCGAGCCGCTTCGTTAAATTACGCCGCGGTTATCGGGCTGGCTCTTAAATTAAAACTTCATGGCTAGGTTACTTCTACAAGAAAACATAGATAAATTGAAGGGGGAATACGCCGTCAGGTTTTTCACTGTTGCTACGGCGTTTTTGATTGTCGCCCTGATTATTTTCAGCGGGGTGTTGTTTGCCGCCCTTCTTCAAGTATCCATCGCCGGAGACATTGTCCAGGACCAGATGCGGAAAATCAATTCTACTGAATTAGCCGCGGATAGAAAGGCCCTGACCGAAAAACTGGATTTGTTAGACGAGCAAATAAAGTATGTCGGATCGAAGGTTATAAATCCGTCGATTTTGATTGAAACTTTGGATTTGTCGTCCGGCGCCGGCGTTTCTTTGGATGGACTGCAGATTGAGACTCAATACACCGACGCTGATAATAAGGTTCCGGGGAAGATTATCAAAATTACTTTCCGCGGGTTGGCTGAAACTCGCGCGGAACTTCTGGCGTTTCAGGACCGACTGGGAAAGAGCGATTTATTCGCCAAGATAGACATTCCTTATTCCAACTTTGCTCAAACAACCGACATCTCATTTACCGCTACGTTGTTTTCAGATAAATCAAAGATTTTAAATTTAAGCGATGAAAACTAGTAAGACTAAAATAATATTGATAATTACCGTGGCTGTTTTCGCGCTTCTTCTGATCGCTGACGTTTTATTGCTTAATTTTTTAAGAAGCGAATCCAACACGGTCGGGAACCTGCGAAGAACTTTTTTGGAAGAATATTCTCAAAATTACAGCTCGTTGAACACGGAAAGAAAATTGGCGGAGGCCACGGTTAAGGAGATTTTCATCAGCCGGATGTTCTTGCCGGAAAACGAAATCGTTGAATTTATCAGTTATCTTGAGGCGTTGGGCATAAATAATGGCGTGGTTGTTGTCACTAAAGCCGTTGATGTCTCCGGTCTGGATGATGCCGCCAGTCGAGTGTCGGGTAAAATTATTTACGGAGACTTGTCCGTTGTTTTGGAAATTAGCGGCGACTGGGCGGGTGTCATAAAATTTATAAAATTGGTTGAAAACTCACCTTATTATTCGCAAATCAATTCGCTTAAATTAAGTCGTAACGCGGAAGACCCGGCCGATCCATGGAAGGCGATATTTTCTTTGAAAATTGCCGTGAAATCAATATGAACTTAATGAAATCTCAAAACAGAAAACAAGAAGTGGCGATTTTTGGCAAAGATCAGCGGGGCGATTGGAAGGTTCTTCTGACTGGTTTTGTGGTGATAGCGCTGTTGGCGCTGGTTGCGGGATTTTTTGTCTATCGGCACATTATGGGCGAGGTTGGCGGCGGTGCGGTTAGTCCTGCCGCCAACGGTAAGTCTGTTGACGCGGGAAAGATCAACCGCGTTATTTACGACTTTGAAGTTAGAAAAGATAATTTCAATCAACTTTTGTCTGAATAATATTTGACCAGAGGCCGTTTCGTTGTTATTTTTTTAGTATTCCTCTCGTAGCTCAATGGATAGAGCAGTGCTCTTCTAAGGCATTGATGTGGGTTCGATTCCTGCCGAGAGGACAAGTTGATTTTTACTTCTCTCTTTGTTAGTCTCAGATTTGGATCTGCATAGTTCACAACCTAATATAAGTCAAAGGAGACTACGATGAATGGTTTGCCGCACTTAGTGGTCGGTGTTGATTGCTTTACCCTTGCTGATTTGTTGCAAAGGGTAGCCAGTCACTGCAATCTGGCACTTCATATCGGAGTGTCCAAAGCGTACTCCGGTCCGATCAAGGTGTATGAGCTGGACGATAAGTTACTGGCCACATTGGCAGGGCACAAAATTAATCGCCAGCCCCGTCCGGATTGTCAGGACACCGTTTTTACGCTCATTGATGAAAATCCCCACGAACAGATTCCTGGGTGGGTCCCAAGCAATTTCTGGAATTTCAAACCGGCGGAAGAGGGCGGTTCCAGATTTGATCTTCAGATTACTCTTTCCGTGGATTTTCACCTTGACCAGAGCGGACGAGGGATCTGGCTTTTGTCAAAAGCTCACGGGTCGTTTGTTTCACCGGCCGGTGCGCTCTCCCACGCCCGGATGTTTCGGGCGTTGGTTTCGGGCGATGAGAATGTGCCCGAGATTGCCAAAAGATTGGCCGCGAGTGATGGACAAAGCCTCGTCTCTTGGCAGGAGATTGGTTTGGAGGGACTCATGGAAACATCTGCCCTGTTCTCGCAGTTTGCCCGCGGAAATGGAGCAATAGAGAGTCTCGGCCATCGCGGAGAAATTTTTAATCCGAGGCCGTACTATTCTGATCCCGGATTTCAGCAGAGGATCTTTATCAGCCGCCACGGCCAATTGAAGGTCATACATGATTGGACGGCGCAGTTGGAGCAATATCGGGCGAGTCTTATGTTGTGGTGAGGAGCTCGGGGGAGTATGTGAAAACAGCTCCCTCTTTTTTATTTAATTCTATTTACTATCTAGCCACTCTTCTTTTTTTTTGGTATTCTCATTCTGTTGGGCGCTTAGCTCAGTTGGCTAGAGCAACCCCAGCTTCAGACAGACACCGGGCAGGTCAGGACCGTAACTTGTATTAAAATAGAAAATTGAATTTGGGCGCTTAGCTCAGTTGGCTAGAGCAACCCGTTTACACCGGGTAGGTCAGGGGTTCAAGTCCCTTAGCGCCCACACAGATGCCTCGCGGTACTTACAATCTAACCCCCGAAATCCTCAAAGCTGATAAAGACTTTTTGATAATAAATAAGCCGGCCGACCTTGTCGTTCACTCCGACGGCCGGACAAAAGAGTCGACGCTCTGCGATTTTCTTTTAAAAAAATATCCTGCAATTAAGGGCGTCGGCGAGCCGGCGCTTATTCTAGATCAAGAAACCGGCAAAAAAATTTCAATTGATCGGCCGGGAATCGTTCACCGTTTGGATCGCGATACTTCCGGCGTGATGATTGTCGCCCGCAACCAGAAGTTTTTTGAATATTTAAAAAAGCAATTTCAAGATCGTTTAATTGAGAAAAAATATCACGCCTTTGTTTATGGAAATATTAAAGAAAAGTTTTTGACCATTGACGAACCAATCGGTCGAAGCAAAAAGAATTTTCGCCAATGGCTGGCCGGCTTGCGTGCTCGCGGTGAAAAAAGGGAAGCCGTTACAAATATTGAAGTTCTGAAAAGAGCCACCGACAAATCCGTAACTTTCATTGAAGCTTCTCCCAAAACCGGTCGGACTCATCAAATAAGAGTTCACTTAAAACACATTTATCATCCGATTGTTTGCGACAATCTTTACGCGCCTAACCGAGAATCTCTGCTTGGATTTTCAAGGATGGCCCTACACGCGAAAAGTTTGCGATTTATTGATCCGAAGGGGCAAATACTTTCTTTTGAGGCGCCTTATCCGCTAGATTTTGAGAGGGCGATTTCCTTGATTAAATAAAGAGCCTGTGTTAAATTGTGAGCCACTATGCAACTCTCGCAAGTAAAAACAGATCAGCGAAAAAATCTTGATTTAAGAACCGGCGATACCGTTCGGGTTTATCAAAAAGTTGAAGAAAAGGGCAAGACTCGTGTTCAGCAATTTGAGGGCTTAGTTTTAGCTCGAAAGCATGGCGCTGAAGCGGGCGCGACTTTTACTGTTCGTCGAACAACCGATGGTTACGGAACGGAAAAAATCTTTCCATTATATTCTCCGACAATTGATAAAATCGAGATTGTTAAAAGATCAAAGACTCGCCGAAGCAAACTTTATAATATTCGCCGACAAGCCATCAAACAGATGAGTAAGAGAATGAGAATGATGATGGTTGATATTACGACAGAAGAGAAAGAAGTTCCGAGTGAAGCCGCTGGGACAGCTGACAACAAAGAAGTTGCGGCAGACGAAGTAAAAACTGAAACGGAGAAGATTGAAGAGAAGAAATAAGAAATCAAAAACCGGCCCTGAAGCCGGTTTTTTGTGTGCCCAAGAGAGGACTTGAACCTCCAAGCCTTTCGGCATACGCACCTCAAGCGTACGTGTATACCAATTCCACCACCTGGGCGTAGACGTATTTTGCCCGACATCCGCTTCATTTGCAATTCCGCGCTTGTCATTTTGTCGCGGATAAATTCAGTGTTAAAATTAATCGCATGATATTTTTGTGGGTTGTTATTTTTGTTCTTTCGTTGAGCATTCTGGTCAAGGGATCCGATTGGACATTAGTTAGCGCTGAAAGGATCGGCTTGGCCGTTGGCCTTTCTCCATTCGTAATCGGCGTAACCATCATCGGTTTCGGGACTTCTTTGCCAGAACTAGCGTCGTCAATTGTCGCCGTCTTGCATCAAGCTCCGGAAATCGTGGTAGCCAATGTCGTTGGTTCCAACATCTTTAATATTTTAGTTATCGTTGGTTTTTCGGCCATTCTGGCGCGCAGATTAGTTGTGACAAAAGACTTGATTGATTTGGAATTACCGACGATCGCCATTACGGGTTCAATCTTTTTGATTACCGCCTGGGACGGAGTCATAACTTTTTTTGAGGCTGTCTTTTTGATACTGACGTTCTTGATCTATCTTGGCTTTTCCGTTATCTACAAACCAGACGAGGCTGACGAGCCGCATGAAATCGCCGAGTTAAAGGCCAAAAGGCCAAAATTATCAGCTAAAGATTTTGTCCTGTTAATCACTGGTTTCGTGGGCCTGATTGTCGGATCAAGATATCTTATTATCTCTGTTGTTGAATTATCCGGCCTTCTAAATATCGCCACTGGCGTTATTGCTATTACCGGAGTGGCCATCGGAACGTCTCTACCCGAACTAGCGGTCTCGACTAGAGCCGCCATGGCCCACAAATCGGAACTGTCCATCGGTAATATCTTTGGTTCCAATATTTTTAACGCTCTATTTGTCATCGGCATACCCGGATTGATCAGTTCGCTTCCGATTGACGAAAAAACTCTCACTTTGGGTCTGCCCGTTCTAGTTATTGCCACCATATTGTTTGTCATTTCTGGCATCTCGCGCCGGATTCATATCCAAGAAGGAGTGCTATATGTTTTGCTCTACGCTGTTTTTGCCGCCAAACTTTTTAATCTATTTTAGCTAGACTTGCCAGCCATTTGTCTGGTATAAAAGAAGAGTTCCCGAGTGACGAGCGGCAAAAAATTTCAAATGCGTCGCGCGGGGAAGTGTGGTTGAAAATGGCGACTATGGTGTAACGGTTAACACAAGAGTTTGTGGAACTCTCGATTCGGGTTCGATTCCCGATAGTCGCCCATGAAACAAAGGAGCCGGCTCGGAACGAGTCGGCGACTTTTGTTTCAGGAAGACTTCGGAATCGAAAGACGGAGCGAGCGTAGCGAGTGAGTCGGGGTCGCGGGTCGGCGTAGCCGAACCTGTGACCGATTCCCGATAGTCGCCCATGAAACAAAGGAGGGGGCGCGAAAGCGATCGGCGGGTTTTTATTTTTCTCGTCTTCGGAATCTATGTTACTATAATACTCACTTACCTTTGCTGAAACTTTATTAATAATTTAATTTAAAAATATGCCCGAGGAAAAGAAAAACAATATTTGGATGGCGATCTCAATTATCATTGCTGGCGCGCTGATTGCCGCGGCGTTGATTTTTACTAGAGGTGATTCAACTGGTGGCAGCTCAACCAATTATCAGATGCTTTATTCAAAATATGTTTCTGAAGTAAACTCCAGAATTATCGGCGTCTTTAAAACTTTCTTTGAAAATCAAGAAACTTCTCCGATAGCGGCCGACATTACAAAAATTCCTCAACCAAACGAAAATGACCATATCGTCGGCAATTTGAACGCCAAAGTCGTAATCGTTGAATACTCCGACACGGAATGTCCTTACTGCGCCATCTTGCACGAGACGTTAAAAGAACTGACTGAAGAATACGGCGACAAAATCGCTTGGATTTATCGTCCGTTACCGCTACCAACCTTACACAAAAAAGCCATCCTTGAGGCTCACGCGGCAGAATGTGTGGCAGAAATCGGTGGCAATGAAAAATTTTGGGAATACTTGAACACTATTTACAACATCACAACCTCTAACGACGGGCTTGATATAAATGAACTTCCGCGAATCGCCGAGTCAATCGGAATTGATCTGGAAAAATTTGACGAGTGCAATGTTGAACAGCGTTATGTCTCCAAGATTGAAGGCGTCTACAACGATGTTTTACAAGCCACGGCTGGCAATTTTGGTACACCGTTCTCACTCGTTGTCTCTGATGGAACCGGACAAACCGTTAGCGGCGCTCAACCAAAAGAGGAGTGGCAGTTTATGATTAACACGCTTTTGGGAGAGTGATTTGCTATAATTTAGCGAATGGAAGAAGTAGAACGAAAAATTGTTAAAACTCATCCCCACGGAAACGTGGCTAGCGAGGGCGACGAAATAAAACGTAATCTAAATCGGGCGCTTAGCGAATATGACAAAGTTAAAAAACTCGTTGATTATTTCGTTCTCGGGCTCTTGTTGGCGGTGATAATGTTCTACATTTCTTAATGAAGATTCTTGATGGTAAAAAAGTAAATGAAAAGATCCGGCGATCTCTCCTTAGAGAATCTAAAATTTTGAAAAGCCAACCGACGCTGAAGATTATTCAAGTCGGCGATAACGGAGCCTCAAATATTTATATTGCTCAAAAGATCAAATTCGCCGAAACCATCGGCGCACGTGCCGAAGTTCTCCGATTCGGCGCCGATGCTCGGCAAACGGAAATCGTCTCGGTTATCAAAAAAATAAATGCCGATGAAAAAGTTCACGGAATTATCGTTCAACTCCCTCTGCCGGGCAGATTGGACAGAAACAAAATAATTGACTCCATTGATCCGGCCAAAGATGTTGACGGATTAACCGGCTTAAATATTTCAAAACTATTCCGCGGCGATAAAGATGGTATGATCCCGGCTACGACGCAGGGCATTATTGAATTGTTGAAGTTTTATAAGGTTCCTATTGTCGGCAAAAAGGTGGCGATCGTGGGGCGTTCAAATTTAGTGGGGCGGCCGACGGCGGCGCAGTTTCTGAATTTGGACGCGACGGTAATGATTTGTCACAGTCGCACTAAAAATCTCAAAGAAATTCTGCGTACGGCCGACATTGTTATCTCCGCTGTTGGTAAACCGGAATTTTTAGACAAGAGCTTTTTTAACAAAAAACAAACTGTGATCAATGTCGGTATTTCCCGCGATAAAGACGGGAAGATCGTTGGCGACATCAAAACTGTTGGCCTAGAAGTTGCCGCGCTGGCGCCGGCTCTTGGTGGGGTTGGGCCGATGACCGTGGCCTGTCTTTTCCAAAATCTGTTTCGTGCTTGTAAAAGGCGCGGGTGATATAATCTAGCATTATTATCGGGTAATTTAATAACATGAATCTTAAGAAAATATTTGAGAATTGGCAGTATGCTTTTGGGTGGGTGGTTGTAGCGGTTTTGATTGTGGCCATACTTTTATCGGTATATCTAGTCAGCATCACCATTGATTCTTTTGATGATGATTTTTATTCAAGCATTTCTATCGCGGGAGAAGGCGAGGTTGTGGCTGTTCCGGATATAGCGACTTTCAACTTTTCTATTACCGAAGCGTCAGAAAATGTTGAGTTAGCTCAGTCGGCGGCTTCCGAAAAAACTAACAAAGCTTTAAAATATTTGAAGGATAACGGAGTTGAGGAAAAGGACTTGGAGACTTCAAGCTATAACATCTATCCGAAAACTCGTTGGATTTCCGAAGTTTGTAGCGATTATTATTGTCCGGGCGGATATGAAGAGATCATCGGCTATGAAGTCAGCCAAACCGTTACGGTAAAAGTCCGAGACACCTCTAAGGCCGGAGACCTTTTGTCCGGTATAGGATCACTGGGAATTTCTAATGTCAGTGGACTAAGTTTCACTTCTGACGATCGCGATGCTTTGGAAGAACAAGCTAAAAAGTTGGCGATTGAAGATGCTCAAGCAAAGGCAAAAGAATTGGCAGAAAGTCTCGGTGTCAGACTGGTTAGAGTTGTCGGCTTCTATGAAGATTCCGGCAGTTACCCGATGTATGATTACGGCTATGAAGAAGCGGGCGGAATGGGCGCCAAATCAGTAGCCTCTCCAGATATCCCGGTTGGAGAACAGAAAATAACTTATACAGTTCACGTTGATTACGAAATAAAGTAGCGTTACATCGCTTGACTAAAAAAGCCCCTGGTGATAGCATAAGAATCACCGCCCTGAAAGGGGCTTTTTTAAATAACCAAACAACATTATGGGATTAATGAATTTTTTCAAGGAGACGACAAGCGAATTGAAGCATGTCAGCTGGCCGTCAAGAAAGCAGACAATAGTTTACACGGCTTTGGTGATAATTATCTCTGTCGCTGTTTCACTTTATTTGGGCTTTTTTGATTTTGCTTTCGTTAACATTATTAAGAACTTCTTTGTTTCGTAAAATATGTCAAAACAACAACCAACACGTGAACGCAACTGGTATGCCATTCATACTTATGCTGGCTATGAAAACGCCGTTGCTAAAAACTTGGCCCAGCGAATAGAATCTTTGGCCATGGGGGACAGAATCTTTAATGTTCTTGTCCCTACCGAGAAAAAAATCAGGATAAAAGGCAATAAACGAGTGGAAGTTGAGGAAAAAATTTATCCCGGATATGTTCTGGTTGATATGATTGTGACCGACGATTCCTGGTATGTGGTCAGAAATACTCCGCGAGTCACTGGTTTTGTTGGGTCTGGCGTCTATCCGGTCCCTCTTTCTAAGAAAGAAGTTGAAGACTTGTTCAACCGCATGAAAACCGATACGGCTAAACACAAAATTGATTTGATGGTTGGCGACGTTATCATCGTTGTTGAGGGACCGTTTAAGGAATTGGAGGGACGAGTTGAAGAGATTGACGAAACTCGCGGGAAAATCAAGGTCAACGTTTCCATGTTCGGCCGCGAAACGCCGGTTGAGCTTGATTTCTTGCAAGTTAAGAAAATTTAAGCTAATATCCCAGACACTAATTTAGGACGAAAAATTATGGCGAAAAAAATTTCAAAAGTAATAAAAGTTCAAGCGGTCGGCGGGCAAGCTAAACCAGCGCCTCCTTTGGGTCCGACTCTTGGTCAGGCCGGAATCAACATTGGCGAATTCATCAACAAGTTCAATACTGAAACTAAGGACAGAATGGGAGAAGTTGTTCCGACGATTATCACGGTCTTTGAAGATCGCAGTTTCAAATTGGAATACAAAACTGCTCCGGCCACGGCTCTTATTTTAAAAGCCATTGGTAAAGACAAAGGCTCTGGCGCCAATAAAACACAAAAAGCCGGCACAATTACCAAGGCCCAAATCAAAGAAATTGCCCAAAAGAAAATGGCTGATTTGAATGCTAATTCAGTTGAGGCGGCCATGAAAATAATTGAAGGCAGTTGTCGCTCAATGGGCGTAGAGGTGAAGTAAGGACAAATAAAAAACACTTTTTTGAAGTAATCTCAAAAAGTGTTTTTATTTTTCCAAAACCAAGAATTCGTACGAGTAGTTTTCGTCGCTTGATTTTCGACTGGAGACTACTTTTGTGAAGCCCTCGGCGGTGTAGTCAGGGAATTTTGTCGGACCGTCCATATCAACATCAACCACGGTCAGATAAACTCGGTCGGCGTGTTTTATGGCGGCCGCATAAATCTGTGCGCCGCCGGCGACAAAAATTTCTCCGCCGTTAGAATTTTGCGCTTCTTCTATTTCTTGCGCTTTTTCTATGGCCGATTCAACCGAATCACAGACAAAGTGTCCTTCTGGAACCTCATATCCCGTGTCCTTAGTCACAATTATGTGCGTTCGTCCCGGAAGCGGCCTTCCACCAAATTCTTCCCAAGTTTTTCGTCCGAAAATCAATGGGTGTCCCATTGTCTTTTCTTTAAAATCCCTGAAATCTTCTTTGATATGCCAAGGTATACCGCCGCCTTCTTTACCGACGGTACGAGTGCCTCTTGCTATGGCGGCGATTAGACTAATTCGCGCACTATTTTTTGTCTTTGTCATCTTTGACTCCCTCGTTGACTTCTATTTTAAATTTCTCCTTCATTTCCAAGATCTGTCCTTTCTTGATCATATCATAGTCTTTATATTTTTTGTTCAAGATAAAGCCCTCAACGACATCTTTCTGATGATAAGTTCCGTTTGGTTTTCGTGCCGGTTCGTACAATTCGTGAAAAGTTATTTGGCAAAATCTTTCACCGGGATAAAGCCGAATGGCATGAGCGCTGGTGTTGTTTCTAATCGGAATAATCAATTGTCCTTCAAAACCGGCGTCAACAATTCCGGTTAAATCTACGGCCAATCCGCGTCGATTGGTTGAAGATTTTGGGTAAAGCACTGACATTAAATCGCTTGGCCATTTTATTGATTCAAGAGTCGCCGCCAGGACATGTTCCTCCGGTAAAAGTTCAAAATATTGGCCCTTTTCAAGTTCAACCACCTCATATAAATTAGAAACATTTTCGCTGTTCAAATGGTCCACCCTCAGAGATTCACGACCATTTTCCGTTAGGTGCCAGCTTTTCGGAATCATGAAAGTATAGCCCAACCGCAAATCAACCGCGTGCGCCTGCAATTGAAAGGAATCCAGCGCCGGCTTGAAAACAATGTCGCCTTTTTTGATTCTTTCCAATATTTGTTTGCTTGTTAAAACTGACATATTTATTTTGCTATTTTTAAGCCGCCAATATTTTCAAGTGGGTGATATTGTTTATTAAGGATATCAAATATTTCGTCAAGAAGCTTTTTATCTTTTTTTTCAGCACGAGCCAGACTATTTTTCGGCAAAATCAATTTTATTGGCGGATGATCATTTTCTCTCTTCAAAATTTCTCGTGCTCCCTCGTAATGATTTTCATAAACATGGGCGTTGGAAATAGAGTGAGAATAAATTCCAACGCCAACTCCCAATTTTTGTGCCAAAATATATTGAAGCAAACAAAAACCGGCGACATCAAATGGAAAGCCAAGCATCATGTCGTTTGAGCGAACCATGTTATGCAAATGTAATTTACCGCCGATGATATTGACGGTGAAAGTGTAAGGGCAGGGGACGTTGGCTTTTTTGGCGGCGCCCAAACCATCTTGTCCAGGATCCCAAGTCACGACGACTCCCTGTCGCGAACTCGGCTCTTTTTGCAGAAGTTTAATCAGCGCGCCGATTTGGTCGCGTCCAAAATGTTTTCTCCAGCGATAGCCGTAAGCGACGGTTACGACGTCTCCTGGGTTGGTAAAGGCGTCCCAGATTTTTGTGTAGTCACGTAAAAAATCTTCGGGTTTCCGGGCTCCGCTTAAAAACCAAATCTGTTCGGCGATTACTGATTTGAGAGGAATCTTTCGCAAAGTTTGGAGAGGAAAGCCGTCCTTTTCTGGATCTATGGAGAAGTGAACGCCCGGCAAAACAGTGCATTCCAGTTTGGTTCGTTCCGAATATTCTTTGATCCCATTTGTCATTATATCCTTGAGGATTCTCTGATAAATTTGATCAAACTTTGTCATGACAGTGGAATTATAACATTAAAAAGTATTCAAAATCTTGTATAATAAAAGCCATGAAGGAATATCCGTATTTACCGAAAGGTCGGCAGTTTTTGTATGTGCCGATTACCAATGAATTTATGGCTTTAGCCAAGAAAACGGCACTGACGGAATCTAATGATCTCGGTCAGCCGACCGGTTCCGTCGTGGTAAAAGACGGGAGAATCATCGGAAGGGCCGCTAATCGGGCCCCATTGGGCCATATTCGGCCATTAAACTGGCTTCATAAGAAGGGACTGTGTATCAGACGTCTGCTCAGGGTAGAGACGGGGACCAAGTATTGGCTCTGTCCAGGATGCGCCAGATTTTCCGATCATAGCGAGCAAAGAGCGATAAAAGACGCCCTAAAAAACGGCCATAATCCAGATTGTGCCGATCTATATCTGTGGGGACACTGGTGGTCTTGCAAACCTTGCTGGGACAAGATGATCGGGGCGGGCATTAGAGATGTTTATCTCCTTGACACAAGCGAAGAAGAGTTTAGAAGATGAGAATTTTTCTCGCCGACTTGTCTGGTCGTGATAGAATTCATCTTAATGAAAGATCGCCAGATCAACAACCTTCTCAAAAAAGAGGCAACGCGCCAGAAATCTGTCATCAACTTAATCGCTTCCGAAAATTACGTTTCAAAAGATGTTTTATCCGCCCTCGGCTCGGTTTTGACTAATAAATATTCCGAAGGTTATCCGCGCAAAAGATATTATGGCGGTAATTCTGTCGTTGATGAGATTGAAGAACTTTGCCAGAAGCGAGCCCTTAAACTTTTTGGACTGGACAAAAATAAATGGGCGGTGAATGTCCAGCTACTTTCCGGTTCACCGGCAAATCTGGCGGTTTATCTTGCTTTAGTGCCACTTGGTGGAACAATGTCTGATGGAAAAATAAAATTCCGCGGAAAAATCATGGGCATGTCACTGGATCAGGGCGGACATTTAACTCACGGACAAAAAGTTTCAGCCACGGGAAAATTCTGGGATTCGGTTTTATATGGAGTTGATCCGAAAACCGAGACGATAAACTATTCTGATTTGAAAGAATTGGCGCAAAGAGAAAAACCCGATCTGATTGTTTCTGGTTACACGGCTTATCCGAGAAAAGTTGATTGGAAAAAGATGCGTGAAGTGGCCGATTCTTGCGGCGCGATTTTGATGGTGGACATGTCGCATATTGCCGGACTGATCGCTGGGAAAGTTTATCCTTCGCCGTTTGAATATGCTGACGTGATCACCACGACAACCCACAAAACTTTGCGAGGGCCGAGAGCCGCTTTAATTTTCAATCGAATTGATGAACGAGAACTTCCGAAAAAAATTGACAAAGCTGTCTTTCCGGGATTGCAGGGCGGTCCGCATAACAATCAGATTGCCGCGGTAGCAGTGGCTTTGGCTGAAGCCGCGTCGCCGGCTTTCAAAAAATACGCCAAGCAAGTTGTTAAAAACGCCAATATTTTAGCCACGGAATTGGCAAGGCAAGGTTGGCGAATTGTCTCCGGCGGAACAGACAGCCACTTGGTTTTAGTTGATGTCTGGAACGGCGGATTGAAAAATGAAAAAGGCGCTGGTGGATTGACCGGCAAAGAAGCCGAGAGTCGTTTAGAGAGGTCCGGAATCATTGTCAACAAAAACACTGTTCCTTTTGATAAGAGATCGCCGTTTGATCCGTCGGGAATTCGTCTGGGTTCCGCCGCCGAAACAACTCGCGGGAAAAGTGAGAAAGATTTTAAGAAAATAGCAAAAAAAATAGATGAAATCCTCAAAAAATAAAAAAATAGCCGCCAAAAAAACAACCGGCGAATGGATCAAGAGAAAAAAGGGCGTATTAATCGTTATTGATGGCATTGACGGAGCTGGTAAGGGAACGCAAATGCAATTACTAGCGACATATTTAATCGGAAATAAAATTCCGTATCAAGTTTTAGATTATCCTAGGTATGGTCACGCTTCGGCTTATTTCGTGGAGAAATATTTGCGCGGCGAGTATGGCGGGGTTAAAGAAGTCGGCCCAAGAAAAGCTTCTCTTTTTTACGCGCTAGATCGTTTTGATCAATCATTTGAGTTGAAAAAGTGGCTTGATCAAGGATATGTCGTCGTCAGCAACCGATATACGACATCAAATATCGGGCATCAGGCGGCGAAAATTGATGACGATGAGGGGCGCGTGATTTTTCTTAATTGGTTGACGGAGCTAGAGTATGATTTTTTGCATATTCCGCGTCCGGATTTTGTTATTTGTCTGTATATCAAGCCAGAAGTCAGCCAGAAATTAATAAATCAAAAAGCTGCGCGAACTTATACCCACGGGCTTCAGAGGGATATCCATGAAGACAGTTTGAGTTTTATGAAAAAATCATCCAGCAGATATTTGTGGGCCGCCAAAAAATATGGCTGGCACGTTATTGACTGCTCTGACGATTCGGAGATTGGTGTCCGTCCACCCCAGGAGATTCATCAAGATATCGTCGCTCTTCTTAAAAAGAAGGGGATTTTGTAAGAAGGAACTTAGGCTGTTTTCCTATTTTTTTGTTATGATTCTTCAATATGAAAAATATCTTACGAGTTATCTTTGTCTTGTTGTTGATAACCCCGATTATTGCCTCGGCGGCCTGGTGGAACCCTTTCAGTTGGTTTCACAATTGGGGGTTTTTGCTCGTAAATGGCAGAGATGAGGCCCCCACTCAAGACGGTCCCGTAGTCGAATACGACAGAAATCCAGCTCCCGTCGAAAGTTCAGGAAATAAAGGTGGCAATAATATTGTCGGGGGCGATAGAGATGAACACGGCTGTATTGGTTCAGCCGGATATACTTGGTGTGAAGCCAAAAACAAATGCTTGAGAAGTTGGGAAGAGGAGTGTGAGAGTGATGAAACCGTCGCCGATACCAGTGACTGGAATACTTATGTAAATGATAAATACGGATTTGAATTTAAATATCCGTCGATGATGAAATTGCGTGATGGTGTTGATGATCACAAATCACCAGGACTCTATAATTTTTACCAACTTTGTGACGAGGTTATTACGCAACCAGATGATCCGCTGTTTTCTGGTGATAATTTTGTTGGTCGCTGCGATGGCGAGTCCTTCAAGATTGATGTTTGGAGATCAACCGCGGATATCGAATCTATTTTGGCCGAATTTTCCAATCTTATTCTTAAGCAAGAAATCGACATGATGATAGGGGGCAAACCGGCAACCAAGTTAGTCTATTCGGGTCTGAGCAATATTTCTGACCAAACCTCCTGGACCGTCTTTGTCGTATACACCGACAGCTTTATCTATGAAATCAACGGGGAGGATATTATAGATCAGATAATTTCGACTATGAAATTTAAAGATGTCTTACCGCCATTGGGTAGTTCAACTCTCATAATAGATTGTAGTCGTCTAGAATTGATTCCCGGATCGGAATGTACAGATTCTACAGGTAAGTCCTGCCCACAAATGATAAAATGTAATACATTCGGAATGAATTCCGCTCGTTCGGACTTTTACTTAATAGACGATAACAAAAAGATAAAGATATTGATCGATATTGAGACGAGATTACGATTTGTGATGGGGCCAAACGAAGAGTTGAAAAAATGGGCAGATTTTTATCCATTCGCCCAATCACGTCCATATGAAGGCGGAATGCCCTTTATGGCTACCATCTACGGCGACTGGGTAGATACCACCACCTTTCAGGCTAATTGGATTAAATGGTCTGTTGGATAGGTTTTGATATGGGGATATGGGATTCCCGTTTAATATAGGGAGTCACTTGGAAATATTTACCCTTTCTTTTTTGCTATACTATTAGTAGTGAAAGAAATAATTCAACAACTAATCAAGGAAAATCTACCAGACGAGGTTGATTTTATCGTTGAACACCCGACCGAACTGAAACACGGCGATTATTCTACCAATGTCGCTTTAGTTTTAGCGCAGAAAAACGGTGGCAATCCGAGAGAAATAGCCGAGGGCTTGTTGAAAAAAATTCAGCAAAATTCAGGCAAAGATTTTGAGAAGATTGAAATCGCCGGGCCCGGGTTTATTAATTTCTTTTTGAATCGGGACTTTTTCAAAAAATCTGTTCAGCAGGTTTTGAACGGGGAAATTCATTACGGTCGCAACAAAGAACTGGCCGGGAAAAATATAATAATTGAATTTACTGATCCAAACCCCTTTAAACCTCTGCACATTGGTCATTTGATGTCTAATTCCATCGGCGAATCTGTTGCGCGAATTTTAGAATGGAACGGCGCGACGGTTACCAGAGTTTGTTATCAGGGCGATGTTGGTTTGCACGTGGCCAAAGCGCTTTGGGGCATGAAACAAAATACTGCTGACGTGCCAAAAGATTCGGCGACTCTGGCCGAAAAGACGGAATATCTCGGCAAAGTTTATACTTTTGGCGCCGACAAATATGATTCCGATGAGAAAGCTAAAGCCGAAATCAATGAGATAAACAAGAGAGTTTATAATCTTTTTGACGAAGACGAGAAAAATGATGACTTAAATATTCGAGCCGCCTACAAAAAGGGACGCGAATGGAGCTTGATGCACTTCAATCAAATATACGAGAAGCTCGGCTCTACTTTTGCTGAACTTATTTTTGAGCATGAAACGGCTAAATCTGGCAGCGAAATAGTCAGAGAAAATGTTCCGGCGGTTTTTGAATTGAGCGATGGGGCGGTGGTCTATAGAGGCGAAAAAGATGGTCTGCACACCAGGGTTTTCATCAATTCAATGGGCTTGCCGACTTATGAATCCAAAGATATCGGCCTGGCTTTCTATAAAGAAGATGTTTTGCAAAAAAAGTTTGGACATTTTGACGCTTCAGTTGTCATCACCGCCGTGGAACAAAGGGAATATTACAAAGTCGTTCTGGCGGCCTTGAAAAAATTACGCCCGGAAATTGCTGAAAAGACCTTACACATAACTCACGGCTTGATGAGGTTTGCTGAAGGGAAAATGTCATCGCGTCTGGGGAACGTCATTACCGGCGAATCGCTTTTGTCGGAAATTGAAGATCTTGTCTTGGAAAAAATCAAAGATCGCGGCTTTGATCTTCGTGAAGCGGACGAAATCAAAGAAACCGTTGCCGTTGCCGCTCTGAAATATTCAATATTAAAACAAGCTATCGGCCGTGACATCATTTTTGATCGCGACGCCGCCGTTTCGTTTGAGGGAGATTCGGGTCCGTATCTTCAATACACTTATGTCAGGACGAAATCTATTATTGATTCGGCCAAAGAAAAGAAGGTTAAGTTTGTCGAGGCGATTGAACCGACGAATTGGCAGACAACGGACTTGGAACGTCTTTTTTATCGTTTTCCGGAAGAAGTTAAAAACGCTTACACCGGCGTTCTTTCACCTCAAAACATCACGACTCTGTTGACCAAGATTGCTGGAGAATTTAATTCCTTTTACGCTAAAAATAAAATTTTGGACGATGGTCCAAATGAGGCTTACAAAGTCGCTTTGACCAAGGCCGTTATGCACATTATCCAGAATGGCCTTAAAATTTTAGGAATGAAGGTTCCAAACAGAATGTGACGCAGAACAATGAGGTTGACGTATTTTAGAACCGGCTTAAGGGGCTTTTTAAAAAGCGACCCGAAAACGGCGGCCTTGATTCCGTGTTAATATACCTTTATATTTAGAGAAAGTTTATGGAAGGAAATGCCGAAGAAAAAAGCAAATTTGCCTTAGAAGAAGAGAAGGTTTTGAATTTCTGGAACAAAAACCAAATCTTTGAAAAAACTCTCCGAAAAGACTCGCCCAGAGGCGACTTTGTTTTTTACGATGGTCCGCCCTTTGCCACCGGGCTTCCGCATTACGGCCACATTTTGGCCGGCACGATGAAGGACGTTGTTCCGAGATATAAAACCATGAGAGGTTTTCATGTAGACCGACGTTGGGGTTGGGATTGCCACGGGGTGCCAATTGAAAGATTAGTTCAGGAAGAAAATAATTTGCGCACCAAAAAAGATATTGAAAATTTCGGCATAAAAAATTTTAGTAAGGCCGCAAAAGACAGTGTTTTTCGATATGACAAAGAATGGAAAGAAATTGTTCCCAGAACCGGCCGTTGGGTTGATATGGAAAATCAATATACTACCATGTCACCAGATTTTATGGAGTCGGTCTGGTGGGCCTTCAAAAAATTGCAGGAAAAAGGCCTGGTTTACGAAGATTTTAAATCGGTTCATATTTCTCCGCCACTTGAGACGTCGCTTTCGAACTTTGAAGTTAATTCCAATTATAAAGACATCACTGATATTTCGGTTTATGTAAAATTTGCTCTTGAGGGCGAAGAGAATACTTATTTACTGGCCTGGACGACAACTCCTTGGACACTTTTTGGAAATGTGGCCTTGGCCGTTGGTTCGGATATTGATTATGTAAAAGTAAAAGTTGAAAATGACATTTTGATTTTAGCCAAAAGCCGATTAGTGGCATCTCTTAAAAATAAAACTTATGAAGAAATTGGCATATTAAAGGGAAGCGATCTTGTTGGTCGAAAATATCGTCCATTATTTGATTATTATTCAAAGAGAGAAGATTTGCTGAATCGTGAAAACGGCTGGAAGATTTATGCGGCAGATTTTGTTACAACTGAAGACGGTACGGGGATTGTCCACATTGCACCAGCTTTCGGCGAAGACGACCTAACTCTTGGACAAAAAAATAAATTACCATTTGTTCAACACGTTAATATTGATGGTTCAATAAAATCGGATATTCCGGAGTTTGCGGGCTTACAAGCCAAACCAAAAGATGATCCGACCTCTACCGACGTTTTGGTCCTCAAAAGACTTGCGGTCGACGGCGCTTTGTTTGAAAAGGAAAAGATCGTTCACTCATATCCGCATTGTTGGCGAACCGACGCGCCACTTTTGAATTACGCTCTTTCTTCTTGGTTTATAAAAGTTACTGACTATAACCAGAAAATGGTCAGTCTCAATAAAAAAGTTCATTGGGTGCCGCAAAATGTCGGTGAAAAACGTTTTGGAAATTGGCTAGAGAATGTAAAAGACTGGGGGGTCTCAAGATCTCGTTATTGGGGTACGCCCATGCCAATTTGGAAATCGGAAGACGGCAAAGAGCTTGAATTTTTGGGCTCGGTTCAAGATATAAAAGATCGAACAAAATCTTCAAACAGTTTTTATTTGATGCGACACGGAGAGGCGGAGCATAATGTTGGTAGATTTTTAAATTCCGACAATTCAAATCCAGTTCATTTGACTGAAAATGGCAAAAAACAAGTTTTGAATGGAGCAAAGAGATTTTCTGGTAAAAAGATTGATTTCGTTTACTGCTCTCCATTAATTAGGGCTCGTGAAACAGCTGATATTTTAATGAAAAATTTGAATATTTCATCTGACAAATTAATTATTGATGATAGATTGATAGAAACTCAGTCGGGGGTTTTAAATGGTAAGACTTTTGAAGAATATAGTAGTTTCTTCAAAGACGTCTTGGATAAATTCTATAAAAAACCGGACGGGGGAGAAACTATTGTAGATATAAGAAAAAGAGTCGGCAGTTTTATTTATGAAATAAATAAAAAACATGACGGCAAAAATATCCTTATAATTAGCCACGAATATCCAATCTGGATGCTGATGTCTTTGAACAAGGGTTTGAGCAACGAAGCGGCTGCAAAAATCAAGGAAGCTAATGTTGATTTTGTTCCGACTGGTGATATTGCTGAATATAACTTTGCCCCAATTCCTCATGACGACGATTATGTTTTGGATCTTCATCGTCCATATATAGACGAAATCACTTTTACCAAAAACGGGAAATTGATGAAGAGAATTCCGGACGTTTTTGATTGCTGGTTTGAATCAGGCTCGGTGCCGTTTGCTGTTCCGCATTATCCTTTTGAAAAAAATATGGAACCGGCCGTTGGACTTCTTGGGTTATTCAAAAAACGTCGCAGATTTCCAGCCGATTTTATCGCCGAAGGCTTAGACCAAACTCGTGGCTGGTTTTATACGCTTCTCGCTTTAAATACGGCGCTTTTCGGCAAGTCGCCTTACAAGAATGTTATCGTTAATGGCTTAGTTTTGGCTGAAGATGGGCAGAAGATGTCAAAAAGGCTTAATAATTATCCGGAACCGGTATCTGTTTTCAATAAATTCGGCGCCGATTCTGTCAGATACTACATGCTTTCTTCCGGAATTGTTCAGGCCGAACCCCTTAATTTTTCGGAGAAAGGCGTTGATGAAGTTTATAAAAAGATTATCCTGAGACTTCTCAATGTTTTGGCTTTCTATGATTTATACGCCGCCCCTGTCGCTCCGCTGTCTGTCGCGCCGGAGTCTGGCAACATTTTAGACAGATGGATCACTGCCAGATTGAACCAGGTGTTAGAAGAGACAACCGCCGCCATGGAGAGTTATGAACTGAACGTGGCCAGCCGAACCTTTTTTGATTTTGTTGATGATTTATCAACTTGGTATATCCGCCGATCGCGGGATCGATTTAAGGAGGATTGGGATGAAACAGATCGTCAATCGGCCGTTGCTACCACCGGACTTGTTCTCAATGAATTTGCCAAAATAATCGCGCCATTTATGCCTTTCACCGCCGAGATGATTTACCAAAAAGTAAACGGCCTGGATTTTTCTGACGAGAACCGCAGCGTTCACTTGGAATCTTGGTCAAAACCAAATAAAACGGATTTAGAACTCTTAGAAAAAATGTCTCTGACCAGAGAATTGGTCAGCGTCTCTTTACTAGAGCGAGACAAATTTGGTATAAAAGTTCGTCAACCGCTAAGGACACTCAAAATTAATATTGGATCGGAAGAGCTCGGCGATGATTTTGTTGAATTGATAAAAGATGAAGTCAATATTAAGCAAATTCTTTGTGATAAAACTTTGGGCGAAGCCAAAGTTCAGTTAGACGTTACGATTGATGAAGAGCTAAAGCAGGAAGGCGTTGTTAGAGATCTCGGTCGATTTATTCAAAACTTGAGAAAAGAAAAAGGACTAGCTCCAATGGAGAACATCGCGTTGGAAATTGAGACTGATTCCGCGGGGGAGAAATTGATCAGAAAGTTTGAAAGTGAAATCAGTCGGCTAGTTCGCTCAACCGAAACAAATTTCCGACAAAACGATGGCGCCATTCTAAAAGTCGGCGAGTTGTCGTTTAAAATCTCCATAATCTGATGCACCATATTCATCGGACCAAAGCTTTTGTATTAAAGAACATCCCCATTCGAGAGGCCGACAGCCACGTGGTTCTTTTTGCCGAAAAATTTGGATTGATATATGCCGTTGCTTTGGGTGCCAGAAAAATGGAATCAAAGATGCGGCAGTCCATACAGAATTTTTCTTTGCTTGAAGCCGCTCTGGTGGCCGGCCGCTCTGGCTGGCGCCTGGTCAACGCTAAATTTGTAAATAATTTCTATTCAGATATTAAAAACGAACCTCTCAAAAAATCTCTCTGCAAGATTTTTAATTTAATTGCGCGATTAGTGGTGGATGAAACCGAAGATCACCGAATTTTTGGGGAAACTCTGAGCTTAGTTAATTGGGCCCTGGAAAATCAAGATAAAATAAGCCGCGAAACCGACATTCTGTCGTTTGAGACTATATTTTTATCAAGAATTTTGAATCTTTTAGGGTATCTAAGTGTCGATGAAGACACGAAGCTTGTTTTAAACAATCCGATTGGTCTTGATTTAATAAACAAATTGACAGATGCCGCTGATTCCCTGAGAAAAAGAATCATCAACGAGATTAACAGAGCCGTTCGGGATAGCCATCTTTAAAGGTGTTATAATTATTTCAAATGAATTATTTTGAAAAAAAGGATACCAACCGAATCGGCCGATTGGAAAAGAAATTATTTTCAAAAGGGGAATCTTTTAATGACGATGTCCGCTCTGGTTTTGATAAAAAACAGTACGAAGAAACGCGCGACTGGGATGACGGTGATCTTCTTGAAACGGAATTGAGCGAGACCATTCCGATCAAAAAACCCAAAACGGGAATATTCTGGGGAATATTGGCTCTGGCGGTAATATTTTTCACGGGGTCCTTGGGTTACGCCGTTTATCGGTTTGTTGGTGGCGATCAAATTATTTCAACTGATCAGGTTGACATAGACGTAATCGGACCGGTCTCTGTCGGTGGCGGAGACAGGTTGTCTATTGACGTGGTCGTCCAAAACAACAGTTCCGTTGATATGCAATCGGCTAATTTGGTTATCAATTATCCGGACGGAACAAGGTCTGTTGATCTTCAGAGCGATCTGCGACGCGGCCGGATAGACCTGGGCGATATCAAGGTTGGCTCCGTCGTGAAAAAGACGCTGGACATGGCTTTTCTTGGAGAAAATGGGGAAGTTAAATCCGTTGATGTCAGTGTTGAATACAGAACTTCCGGATCTGTCGTTTTATTGAGCAAGACCAAGACTTTCACCATCATATTGAGCGCGTCGCCGGTGCAGATTCTGGTTACGGCACCGGACAAAATCTCTTCCGGCCAAAATCTTGAGCTGGATCTGGAAATAAAATCCAATTCCGATAAGATCATAGAAAATCTGTTAGTCGTGGCCGAGTATCCATTCGGCTTTGCTTTCAATAAAGCCAGTATAAATCCGACTTATGGCGATAACGTTTGGTTGTTTAATTCCTTCTCACCAACTGATGTCAAAAATATCAAAATCCAAGGACAGCTACAGGCCCAGGATAACGAAGAACGATCTTTTAAATTCTCCGCCGGTACGCCGGACGCGAATAATAAAGAAGACATCGGCATTACTTTGACTAACATCAGGCATACTGTTTTGTTGGAAAAACCGTTTATCGGTATTGACGTGGTGATAAATGGGTCAAGTGGTCCAGTCGTGGCCGTGAAAAGCGGAGAGGCGATTAACTACAGTCTGGTTTTTTCTAATAATACCAACGACACCGTCCGAGACGTCAAAATAAGTTTGTTCTTTGAAGGCCAAGCTTTAAATAAGAGCAAGGTTGTCGCCGTGAGCGGCTTCTATGATTCTTATGAGAACAAAATTTCTTACACCGGAAATTCTTTGCCCGAGTTGAACTCGGTTTTGCCAAGAAGTAGCGTCTCCATTTCTGATAAATTTGAAACTTATGATTTGTCGGCTAATAACCGTAATCTGGTGAATCCGGAGATAAGAATCTCGGCCATTGTCACCGGCACGCGCATTTCAGATTCGGAGGTTGAAGACAAAATTGAAGAACGAGGCTTTATCACCATAAAACTGCTTTCCGATTTAACCTTCGGCGCCAGGACTTCTTATAACTCTTCTTACACGTCCGCCGCCGGGTTTACCGACACCGGTCCCGTTCCGCCCAAAGTTGAACAAGAGACGGTTTATACCGTAACCTGGGCTTTGGCTAACAGCGTCAATGATCTAGAAACGACCAAAGTAATTGGCCTGCTTCCTTCTTATGTGACTTGGTTAGGAAGCATTAGTCCGGCGGATGCCGACATTTCTTATGACGGAACTTCGCGCCGAGTCATCTGGAGCCCAAATAAAATCAGCGCTGGTACCGGATACACCGCGCCCTTTAAAACAATCAGCTTCCAGCTTAAACTTAGACCAAGCCTAAGCCAAGTTGGACAAATTCCTAATTTAGTTGAGAAGACGACTCTTTCCGCGTTTGATACTTTTACCAAGTCAAATATAGAAAAATCCGTTGAAAACACCACGACAGTTCTGGCGGGATACACTGCTTCCGATGGATACGGAAATGTGGTTCAATAGTGGAATATGGCAGGAAAAGACAACATCATGGATAAAATAATCTCGCTTTGCAAAAGGAGGGGTTTTATTTATCAGGGTTCTGAAATTTATGGCGGCTTAGCTGGAACTTGGGATTATGGTCCGCTTGGCGTCGCTTTTAAAAAGAATGTTGAAAATCTCTGGTGGAAAAGATTCGTTTTGGACAGGGAAGATATTTATCCGATTGATGCCGCTATTTTGATGAATCAAAATGTCTGGAAAGCCTCGGGTCATGTTGACGGATTTTCAGACCCTCTTGTTGAAGACATAAAAACGAAAAAAAGGTACAGAGCTGATCATCTGTTGGAAGCAAGCGGCATTTCGGCCAAAGGATTGAAGCTCTCGGATATCAATTCAAAAATCCAGGAGCTGAAACTTAAAAGTCCGGATGGCAATCCGCTCGGCGAAGTCAAACAATTTAATATGATGCTCAAGACTCACATCGGAGCGACGGAAGACAGTTCGGCCATCTCTTATTTGCGACCGGAAACGGCCGGCGGCATGTTCGTGAATTTTAAAAATGTTTTGGATTCTTTTCATCCAAAATTACCTTTTGGTCTCGCTCAAATTGGTAAAGCCTTCCGCAACGAGATCGCGCCCAGGGATTTTCTTTTTCGTGTTCGGGAAATTGAACAAATGGAAATTGAGTATTTTATTGATCCTAAAAGTTGGGAGAAAATTTTTGATGATTTTACCGAACAGCTGGTTGAATATTCAAAAGACTTGGGCCTAGATCAGAAGAAAGTTCACAAACTTGAAGTCGCGCCGGAAGATCGGGCTCATTATTCTAAGAGAACGATTGACTTTGAATTTGATTATCCTTTCGGTCGAGAGGAGTTGTGGGGTTTGGCTTACAGGACGAATTTTGATTTGTCGGCTCACTCCAAAGCCTCCAAGGCCCCCTTAGAATATTTTGACGAGGAAACGAAAGAAAAACTTATTCCGCACGTCATCGAGCCGTCGTTGGGAGTTGGCCGGACGATGTTGGCGATTTTAACTGACGCTTATCGCGAAGACGAACTCGGCGGGGAAGCCAGAGAATATTTAAAACTTTCTCCTAAGGTTGCTCCGGTGATTTTGGCGGTTTTTCCGCTGATGAAAAATCGTCCAGAACTTGTAAAACGCGCCCGAGAAATTTATCTTGATCTTAGGAAAAAAATAAAATCAATAAATCCTCATCTGTCTGGACAAATTGTCTACGACGAAACCGGCAGTATTGGCAAAAGATACCGAAGACAAGATGAAATCGGCACGCCGTTTTGTCTAACGATTGATTTTGATACGATAGAAAAAGACGGCTCCGTTACTATTAGAGACAGAGATACCGGCCAACAGGAGCGAGTTAAGCCGGAAGATTTAGAAAAATTTTTAGAGAAGAAACTTAACTGATTATTTTTTATGAAATACAAGAAGAGAATTTTGCCCAACGGGTTAAGGATTATAACCGTGCCGATGAAGGAATCGCAAACGGCCATCGTCACGGTTCTGGTTGAGGCTGGCTCGGAGTATGAAAATAAAAAGACGAGCGGCCTGTCTCATTTTTTGGAACACATGTGTTTTAAGGGGACTAAATCTCGAACCGGCGAACAGATATGTTATGAACTGGACTCGCTGGGTGCGGAGAATAATGCTTTCACCGGACACGAAAGAACCGGCTATTACGCCAAGGCTAGATTTGAAAAAATTAATCAGCTGATTGATATCGTTTCGGACATTTATCTCAACCCAATCTTTCCTGGGAAAGACATTGAAATAGAAAGGGGCGTAATTTTGGAGGAGATTAATATGTATGAAGATATTCCCATGAGGAAGATCCATGATATCTATAGTAAACTCCTGTTTGGAAATCAGCCGGCCGGTTTTGAGATCTCTGGTCCGCGGGAAAACGTTAAAACTTTCAGCAGAAAAGATTTTTTGAACTATTATCGGAAGCATTATATCCCACAAAAAACCGTGGTCGTTGTTTCCGGTAACATTAACGAAGCCAAAGTTTTGGAAGAAATCAAAAAGAGATTTGGCTCTTTGAGCAGGCGACCGATCATAAAAAAACCAAAGACAATCGTCGCACAGAATCAGCCGCGATTGAAAATCGTGGATAAAAAAATTGATCAGACTCATATTATTATCGGTTTTCGCTCTTTCAATTTGTACGACAAAAGGAATCACGCCCTGACGATTGCCGCGACAGTTCTTGGTTCGGGCATGAGTTCGCGCTTATTCAAAAAGATGAGAGATGAATTAGGGCTCTGTTATTACGTCAGAGCCGCTAGCCTCCCTTCTATTGATTATGGGGATTTTATTGTTACTATTGGCGCGGCCAATAAGCGGGCTCTGGAGGCGATAAAAGTTCTGGCAGAAGAATTCAAAAAGATTCGCGACGAGATTATTCCGCGGAAAGAACTGAACAAGGCCAAAGATATTATTTTAGGCAAACTTGCCAACAATTTGGAGTCTTCGGAAGATTGGGCAGATTACTACGGCGAGCAAGAAATAGTTCACGAAAAAATCTTAACGCCAAGCGAGTACGCCAAGAGAATTAAAAAAGTTTCTGCCGCTGATGTGCGGAAGGCGCTTAAAAGTATTATTAGAGACAAAGGCTTAAATTTGGCGATCATTGGTCCGCAAAAAGACACGGATGCGTTCCGCCGCGCCCTAAAGGTCTAGGGGCCCGAAGTTGGCCATAAGACTGGCGAATAGTCATAAAACGTTGTATATTACTTCTTAATGGAGAAGAACGAACAGCCCATAAACGTCACCATTTCAACCGCCACGATCTTCAGGTTTATTTTTGTGATTTTATTGTTTTGGTTCTTGTTTGTAATTCGGGACCTTATTTTGGTTTTGTTGGGATCTATTGTCATCGCTTCAGCCGTTGAGCCGGGGACCAGATGGCTTGAGAGAAAACGAATTCCTCGCCCGTTGGCCGTATTGTTAATTTATTTTTGCGTCATATTAATTTTCGCTGCTCTTTTCTACTTCTTTGTTCCGGTGTTGATCCAGGATGTCAACGATGTTCTGGTCAGTTTGCCGGATTACTTAAACTCTTTAGTAAGTAGCGCCGGACGATTTACCGGCTTTGGCGATTTCCCAGAGATTAATAACTTCTTGGCCAGTCTTTCGGGCGGCCAAATGGGCACCTTGATCTCCAGAATAGCTAGCGGTCTTTCTGGCGCCACGATCGGATTAATCAGCGCTGCCAGCACGGTTTTCGGTGGAATTTTAAGTTTCCTTTTGATTCTTGTCATGTCTTTCTATTTGGCAGTTCAAGAAGATGGAGTAGCTAACTTTTTAAGAATTGTTGTTCCGTCCAATCACGAAAAATATGTGACCGATCTTTGGAAAAGATCACAGAAGAAAATCGGTTTGTGGATGCAGGGCCAATTGATGCTTGGGGTTTTGATTGGGGTTTTGACTTATCTCGGCTTGAGCGTTCTGGGTATTGAGAACGCTTTGTTCTTGGCTCTTGTCGCCGCCGTCTTTGAGCTTATTCCAATTTTCGGACCGATATTGGCCGCCATTCCGGCTGTTTTGTTTGCTGTCGCCCAGGGGGGAATCACCGCCGGGCTACTTGTTACGGGTCTATATTTGATCGTTCAGCAATTTGAGAGTCAGTTAATTCACCCTCTCGTCGTAAAAAAGATTGTCGGTATTCCGGCCCTGATCGCCATTATCGCCCTTATTATTGGCGCTCAGGTTGCCGGTTTTCTAGGAATTATTCTTGCTGTCCCGGCGGCCGCTGCGGTTATGGAATACATCAGCGATTTAGAAAAGAAAAAGGCCGCCGAAACCAGAGGTTAGAATTAAATTAAAAATAAACATGGGAAAGAATCCTTTTTATATAACTACGACTTTGCCTTATTCAAACGCCAAGCCGCACATTGGTTTTGCCATGGAAGTTGTCCGCGCCGATGCCATCGCGCGATACAAGCGCCTTCTTGGTTTTGATGTTTTTTTCAACACCGGCACCGACGAGCACGGCATGAAGATTTATCAGAGAGCGAAAGAAGAAGGGAAAGAGCCGCAGGAGTTTCTTGACGAAAAGGTCAAAGATTTCTGGGCGCTTAGAGAAAAACTTAATTTAAGTTACGACAAATTTATTCGAACCACGGATAAGGATCATGTCGCCTCCGCTCAAGAGCTTTGGAAAATCTGTGATAAAAATGGCTATATTTATAAGAAAAATTACCGGGGATTTTATTGTGTCGGCTGCGAAATGTTCGTGACGGAAAAAGACATGGTTAATGGTGAATGTCCGCACCATCCCGGTGAAAAGCTAGTTGAGATTGAAGAAGAAAACTATTTTTTCAAATACAGCGCTTTTACTAAAAAACTTCTTGAGTTGTATGAAAAGAATCCAAATTTTGTGATACCGGACTTTAGATTAAAGGAAATAAAAAAGTTTGTTTCTGCCGGTCTGGAAGATTTCAGCATTTCTAGAGTGAGAGAAAGAATGCCGTGGGGCGTTTCTGTTCCCGGCGATGAAAAGCATGTTATTTATGTCTGGTTTGACGCTTTGGCAAACTACATCTCAACTCTGGGCTGGCCCGGAGCCAAAAATTTTGAGAAATATTGGATTCATGGAACGCCGGTGCAGTATTGCGGAAAAGATAACCTGCATTTTCAGGCGGCTCGTTGGCAGGCGATGCTTATGGCCGCCGATTTACCGCCTTCAAGCCAGATAATCATAGACGGCTTTATCACTAGCGGCGGTCAAAAGATGTCAAAATCCATCGGCAACGTCATTGATCCGGCCGAAGTTATCTCACTGTATGGCACTGACGCTTTGCGCTATTTTTTGCTTAGGGAATTGAGCGCTTTTGAAGACGGCGATTTCACCATGGACAAGTTCAAAGAGGCGTATAACGCCAATTTGGCCAACGGCCTTGGAAATTTAGTTAGCCGGATAATGAAGATGGCTGAAGATCACTTGTCCGAACCGGTCAATATCGGCGAGATAAAACTGCCAGATGAATATAAAAAATCTTTTGAGGGCTTTGATTTGCAAAGAGCCTCCGATTTTGTTTTTAGAAAAGTTAATGAGATGGACAAACTTATCCAAGAAACCGAGCCATTCAAATTGGTCAAAACAGACAAGCCGGCGGCCATGAAAATTATCAGAGATTTGGTTGAAAAGCTGGGAGAGGTTGTCCAACTGTTAAAACCGCTTTTACCCGGAACGGCCGAATTGATTTTATCGGCTATAAATGAAAATAAAAAACCGGCCAAACCGATTTTTGAGAGAAAATAATCATGCGTCCGGAGCATATAGACATTCACGGTCACTTGAATAGCTCTGATTTTCCAAATGATCTTGAAGAAGTTATCCGACGGGCCAACGAAAACAATATTATCGTTTTAAACGTGGGCACGAACTATGGCCAGTCAAAAGAGGTTGTTGATCTGGCTCAAAAGTATGAAAATTTATATGCCGTCGTCGGCTCTCATCCGATTGATTCGGTTGACGAAAAATTTGATGAAACTAAATACGCCGAACTTTTATCCAGACCAAAAGTTGTGGGCGTCGGAGAGTGCGGCCTGGACTTTTTTCGCCTGGAGGGAGAGGTTGAGAAAATTAAAGAGAGACAGGAGAGCGTCTTCCGCAAGCAGGTGGAATTAGCGATACGCTTTGATAAGCCTCTGATGATTCATTGCCGAGATGCTTATGAGGACGTTCTGCGAATTCTCGGGGAATACAAGAAAACCGCTGGCCAGACTCTGCGTGGCAATATCCATTTTTTCGCTGGGACGAAAGCCGACGCGCAAAAATTTTTAGATCTTGGTTTCACCATGTCCTTCACTGGCGTTATAACTTTTGCTCCGCAATACGAGGAACTTGTGAAGTTTGTCCCGACGGACAAGATTCATGCCGAAACCGATTGTCCTTACGTGGCGCCAGCGCCTCATCGGGGCGAGAAAAACGAGCCTTCCTTTGTTGTTGAGGTAGTAAAGAAAATGGCCGAGATAAAGGGACTTTCCGTTGAGACGCTTTCCGCGCAACTAGTTGAAAATGCTCAAAAGATGTTTCGTTTGCCATTTTAATTTCTCTGTGATAACCTCTAGTTCATGTCAGAATTAAACAACGCAAGCGGGGATAAATTATACGAGATTGGTTTTCTTGTAATTCCTTCTGTTGACGCCGATAAAGTAAAATCAAAAATCACCGAAATCAAAAAAACAATAACCGGCGCCGGCGCGGAAGTTGTTAAAGAAATTCAACCAGATCTAATAAATCTAGCTTACCCAATGGTTAAGAAGATTTCGGACGTTAACCATAAGTTTGATAAAGCTCATTTTGGATCAATTCTTTTTAATTCCGAGGCAGAAGCCGCCGAACAAATAAAACATCAATTTGAGAAAGATAACGATATTTTAAGATTTCTGTTGGTTAAGACCGTCAATGATCCGGAGCACAGTACCAACAAAATTCCAAAAGAGAAGACCAAGGAAACTCGAGGGAAAATTAAAACCGAAGAAGCCGCTTCCGAGCCGGAGCGACCCTCTGAATTCGAGGATTCCAATCCTGAATCAGACAACGCCCCCAATTCTGCCGCGGGGAAGGACGTTGATGAGGCGATTGACGAGCTTGTAAGCTGAATCTAAATTTTACATAAAGTTTCAAATTGACTATTGCATCTCTTTTTGCCAAGATTGTTGTATGTACGTAAATAAAGCAATCATCGTGGGGAACCTCACAAGGGATCCGGAGCAGAGAGCGCTACCTTCAGGTATCGCTGTTACAAATTTCAGTGTGGCGACTAATCGTGTTTATAAAGATCGCGACGGCAATCGCCAGGAGTCAACCGATTATCACAATGTAGTTGTTTTCGGCAGACAGGCGGAAACGTCGGCTCAATATTTGAAGAAAGGGCAAAACGTCTACATTGAGGGACGGATTCAGACTAGAAGCTGGGAACAGGACGGTCAGAAAAAATACAGAACTGAAATAGTGGCGGAAAAAGTGCAATTCGGCGCCAAGTCTGGTAGTATGTCTGGCACGTCGCAAGCGGAGGCTCCACAGGAAGCTCCGGCCGACAATGGTAATCAAATTGAATATCCGGAGGACGAAATCAATCCAGAGGATATTCCATTTTAGTCCGTAATTTGTATTAACATTATGAAATCTTGTTTTTTCAAGGAAAACGACATAAATAATATTGACTATAAAGACGTCCACGTGCTTTCAAAGTTTTTGACTCCGCAGGGCAGGATCATTTCCAATCGTCGAAGCGGTGTGTCAGCGAAGATGCAAAGAAAACTAGCCGAAGCCGTGAAGCGCGCCAGGTTTATGGGGCTGCTTCCTTTTATAAATAGGTAAGCAATAATAAAAACCACCCAGCGTTGAATTCCGGGCGGTTTTTATTATTTTATTCTTAGACTCTCTCCACGTACTCGCCAGTTTCAGTGTTAATCCTGACTACATCGCCCTCGTTGATGAAAATCGGGGCATTGATCGTCAGGCCGGTTTCCAGTTTCACCTGTTTGTTGGCGCCGGTTACGCTGTTACCTTTAACTGCCGGCGGGGCCTCTGTGACTTTGTATTCTATCTTGATTGGCACCTTAATGCCGATAATCTGGTCTTCAAATATCAAGGCGTCAATCTCTAATCCGTCTTTTAAAAATCTGTGAGCGTCGCCGATTAGACTTTCCGTGATTTCAAATCTGTTCGGATTTTCAACTTCGGAAAACCAAAACTCATTTCGCTTTTCACGCGGGTTGAATCTCTTATATATGAACTTGATTTTTTTGACGTCTAGTTCGGCCTCTTCTACGGAATCATTGGCGTGAAAGGTTTCTACTCTCATACTACCCGTGATTAGGTTTCGTAGCTTAGTCTGATTGACCGGCTTTCTTTGTTGTTTGCGAAAAACATGCGATGACAGCACTTCGTACGGCTGTTTTTCCAATATAATATACTTCCTTTCTTTGATTTCGTTATAGGCCAACATATCTGTTTATTTATCTGCCTCTTTCATCTTGCTTCTAATTTCTTTTAAAATCTCGTTGAAGATCTTAGGATTTTCCCTAAGAAAAGTTCTCGTGGCGTCATATCCTCGCCCCATTTTCGTCTCGCCGAAAGCATAACTGCTACCGGATTTTGAAATAACCCCATATTTTTCTCCAAGCGCGATGATTTCTCCTTCCTGAGAGATACCTTCATTGTAAAGGAGATCAAACTCGGTCATTTTAAACGGCGCCGCGACTTTGTTTTTTACAACTTTGACGCGGACTCTTCCGCCGACAATTTCTTCGCCCTTTTTAATTTGAGCGATTCGGCGAATGTCCAACCGAACGGAGGCGTAAAATTTCAAGGCGCGACCCCCGGTTGTTGTCTCCGGATTGCCGAACATCACCCCGATTTGCATTCTAATCTGGTTGATGAAAATGACGACGGTTTTTGATTTGGCGCATAGCCCGGCCAATTTTCGTAGGGCTTGCGACATCAGACGTGCTTGTTTGCCGACGTGATAAGCTCCCATGTCGCCCTCAATCTCATCTTTCGGCGTTAATGCGGCAACAGAGTCTATGACGATGACGCTGACCTTGCCGGATCTGACCAAAGATTCTGTTATCTCTAGTCCTTGTTCGCCGGTGTCTGGTTGTGAAATCAACAATTCATCGGTTTTAACGCCGATTCTCTTGGCGTATTCAGGGTCAAGTGCGTGTTCCGCATCAACAAAGGCGCAAATTCCGCCCTTTCTTTGCGCTTGAGCTACAACATGCAAAGCTAAAGTCGTTTTACCGGAAGATTCGGGTCCGTATATTTCTATTATTCTGCCTCGAGGGACTCCGCCGATTCCGAGAGCTTCATCTAGACCAAGTGAACCAGTTGGAATGGCATCCACATCTACTTTTGCTGCTTGCCCGAGCATCATGATGGATTCATCCCCGAATTTTGTTTTTATGGCGTTAAGGGCCTCTTCCAATGGATTATTTCCTCCATCCGCCGATTTGTCTTCTTCTCTTCTCATGTGTTTTTTTGTCATATGATTTTATTCTAAGTCTTACTGATAAATTTGGTCTAAATACATAAGTTGCAAACTTTCTTCCGTGCCTCTACCGAACTTATCTTTGGCAACGAGCTGAATTATATTATAGCCTGGATGGAGTAGCAAAGACTCTGAAAACGAGTAATTTTCTTCAGTATAAATCTGTCGCCCGTCCAATTCAAGATACGAAATATTCAAAGCTTTTCCGGTTATTTTGATTAGCGGGGCATCAAAAACGCCGCCGTTTTGTGGCGACTCAATTATAATTCTGGGCCCCTCGATGAAGAGTCTGGAATTAAAAATCGCATATCCTATGACTACCATAACGACAATAATTCCGGCCGCCGCTTTTGCTATCAGAGCTGTTTTGTTTCTGCTCATTATATTATTCAGTTCAAATCCCCGTCTTCTGAATCATCAGTTTCGGCCTCGATATCAACATCAGAATCAGCGTCTGAATCTGTGTCGGCATCATCGCCAGAATCAGCGTCGGAATTTCCAGAGCCAACTAAGACGTCTCTTGGTTTGGCGCCGTTTTGGGGACCAATCACGCCGCGGCTCTCAAGAATATCCATAATTTTTGCCGCTCTGGAATATCCGACTCCTAGTTTTCTCTGCAAATAAGAAGTGGAAGCTTTTCCGGCCGAGATAACTACTTCCTTGGCTTCTTCGTATAAATCGTCGTCCTCTTCTTCGTCTAGACTGTCAAAAATTTCATTTCGGTTGTCAGGTTTTTCCAGCTCTATCTCCTCGGTGTCGCCGTCAACGTATCTATTGTTTTTGACAATGTAATCAACGACGTTCTTAACCTCTTCTTCCGAGATATAAGGTGATTGGACGCGCACCGGCCTGGACAAATCTCCGCCCAAATAAAGCATGTCTCCGCTACCGAGTAATTTTTCCGCGCCAGGCATGTCCAAAATCGTTCTTGAATCTATCTGTGACGCCACTTGAAGGGCGATTCTTGAAGGAATATTGGCCTTAATTAAGCCGGTAATAACATCAACGCTCGGTCTTTGAGTTGAGATTATAAGATGTACGCCGACGGCTCGGCTCATTTGGGCCAGGCGAACAACAGCCGACTCCAGTTCGCGAGGATAAGCCTGCATGATGTCGGCCAATTCATCTATGACGATGATGATGTAAGGCATTTTTTCAGGTATTTCCGCGTCTTTATTGCCACCAGCCCTTTTTACCGCTGGCTCCAGAATATTTTTATGATACGAAGAGATGTCCCTAACTCCAGATGATTCCAAAATGTCGTATCTTCTGGACATCTCTTTGCCGGCCCACTTTAAGGCCATGATAGTTTTCTTGGCGTCAGTGATTACTGGTGTCAACAAATGGGGAATCTTGTTATACATTGTCAGCTCAACTCTCTTTGGATCAATCATGATGAACTTCAAAAGTTCCGGAGAGTTTCTATAGAGTAGGGAAGTAATTATTTCGTGGATGGTCACTGATTTTCCTGAACCGGTGGCGCCAGCGATCAAAAGGTGGGGCATTTTGGCCAAATCAACAAAGTGCGAAATGCCGGTAACTCCACGTCCAACGGCAAACAATAGCGGCTTAGGTGATTTTTCAAACTCTTCGTCCTTAAGAACGGAGCCAAGTCCGACGGTTGTCTTTGTTGAATTCGGAATTTCTATACCGACCAAAGATTTTCCAGGAATCGGAGCTTCAATGCGCACGGACTTGGCGGCCAGAGCCAGAGACAAGTCGCTTTGTAGTGCGACAATCCGTGAAAGCTTCACCCCCTGAGCTGGTTTTAAAGCGTATCTTGTGACTGAGGGGCCGATGGAGACCTCGTCCATTTCTACTTGAATTCCGAAATTGGCCAAAGTTCTCTTAATTATGTTGGCGTTCGCCTTGATGTCACCGACACCAGGCCGACCGGAGTCTTTTTCTAAAAGTGATAGGGGAGGGGGGCTATATTTTCTGAAGTGCGATGACTTTTGTGAGAAAAATACTAACCCATCTTCTTTCGCTTTCGTTCGCACTTCTTTTTTTGGCTCTTCTTTTTCGGCGGGCTCTATTTCTTCTTCTGCTTCGTCGTCTTCCGCATCATCATCCTCGTCAACATTATTAGAATTCTCTATTTTTTGATTTTCTTTTTCTGTTATTTCCTCATCTATATCATCGTAAAATTCGTCAGTTCTTTTTTTCTTTTTTCCCTCAAGCCAATTTTGAATAAAAGAAAATCTCAACGACAGGTCAAAGATAATCAGAGTCGCTATTAACAGAACGGCGAAGTGGCCGATGGTAACCATCCAGGTTCCGAAAAGTTTTAGCAACGGCTTATTGATTGCTGCGCCAAAGACCCCGCCTCTTCCGACCAATAAATCTATCAATCCGAGTCCGGCCGACATCATCAACACTCCGCCGATAATTTTAGGCCAAGCCAAGTTATGACTAAGAGATTTTATAAATGATACGCCGAGAATTATTAAAATGACTGGAATCAAATAGTAGCCGATACCGAATGCCCAGGTTAGACCCCTGAAGACATAATCCCCGATCGGCCCTCCTTTATTCACAGAGGATAAAAATAAAAATATCGCTATTAATATGAAGATTATGGCGCTGATACCCTCAAAAGTTTCTTTTTTGAGAGCGCCCCAAAACCCGCCCTTCTCATAGTATTGTTTCTTTCTTCCCATTTGTGCGAATTATATCACATTGAAGGTTTAGAAAAGGCGCATCGCGGCTATTTTTAGTGAATTCTTTTATTTCAGCGCTATATTTTTATTTTGATGTCATATTTTTACCACCTGTGGATAAGTCAAATTGTGCAGATAAGCCACTCATAATCCGCACAATCGGCTGGCCCCAAGGTTGGTTATGATCAACGACCATCGGACATTTCGCTTGACTTTGAAGATGTCTTATATAATATGGGGTTAAACTTGTCCTTAAGATTCTATCAGACAATCATTAAGGACAGATATTCTTTATAAAGGACGGGGGGAGGTTATGGGGGTAAATAATAATTATTATGGAAACAAACGACAAATTAACTTTAAATAAAGAAGGTGAGCCAAGGCAGTTGGCCGTGTTTAAGGACAGCTCGTATCACTATTTGTATCAACGAGCCCAAAGAGTTGTAACGGCTCTCTACATGATAACTAATTTCATGTCCGTTAATGAACCCTTGAAATGGCAGATTCGTGAGAATTCTTTGTCCTTTTTAAATTCCATAATGTCCTTGAGCAAGGCCTCTTTATCGGGCCGAAGTCAGGTCATGGTAGAAATCGGCGGCTATTTGTCACAAATTGAGACCCTCTTTAATATTGCCTATAAATCGGGCTTTATTTCAGGCATGAATTTCGGTGTGGTTAGGAAGGAGATCGCCAAATTGACAGACCTGATCATTGAATGTGATTCGGACAAGCTTTCCATGGAACTTCCGCTATTTAATAAGACATTTTTTTCCGACGCGAGTTCTAAAGGACAGAGCGAATCGGCAAGAGACAGACAAGACAAGAAACGAGCAGACAGACTAGGCGCTCGAGGTATTCAGGTCGGCGGCGGCTCACCGGCCCGCAGGGACAAGATAATGAGCATCATAAAGGACAAGAAAGAGGTCTCTGTAAAGGACATATCGGCCATGATCCCTAATTGTAGTGAAAAGACTCTGCAGAGAGAGCTTTCCGGGCTGGTGGCAGAGGGGCTTCTTACAAAAGAAGGGGAAAGGCGCTGGAGCAGATACTATCTTAAAAACCGATAACTCAAAAAACCTACAATAATGGTCTATATGTTGAAATTATGCTATACTTCAATTAACCCGGATAAAGCGATTTGGTTATCCACACGGATAAGCCATTTACAGCGATTCTTACGGGTTTATAATTAAAGAACTGGAAAGATAAGGAGGACAATCCCGATTCAGTTGTTGCACGACAGATAATCCGTAAATATTTTTGGCTTTAACAGCCCGCGCCGCCACGCGGTAGTCCAGAATTCGGTTGAGACTGAACTCGTTAGGTGGGTGGCCTAACAAATCAACGGTTGTTATTAAACGTTTATTAGCAAATTAAAGTCTTGAACATTTCAAAACATTAAGAGTAACGAAATGTTCGAATTAACTTAAGACTTAAAACAATAAATCATGAGTAGATTAGCAAAAGGTTTAGTAGTACTCGTAGCTGTCGTTGCACTAGCAGTAGTTGCAATTCCAGCCGCTGACGCTGCTTACACAAGAGATTTAACCATCGGATCAACAGGATCTGATGTAGCTGAATTGCAAGCTTTCTTAGTATCAAAGGGTTACCTTGTTATGCCAGCCGGCGTATCAATGGGATACTTTGGTTCTTTGACACAAGCTGCCTTGGCTTCATACCAAGCTGCTAGTGGCATTGCACCAGCCGCTGGATACTTCGGTCCTATCACGAGAGCTGCCGTTATGGCTGCTGCTCCAGCCGCTCCAGCTGCTTCAGCTGCTGACGATGACGAATTGTCAGGTGGCGATGGTGACTTCAAGAGCTTCGATGTTAAGGGAAATCCAAACAACGAAGAGATTGAAGAAGGCCAAACTGAAGAAGTTCTAGCTTTCGAATTTGAGGCTGATGATTCAGACCTTAGAGTTGAAAGAATTACTGTTTTGTTAGAAGCACAATCGGGCTCTACATCAAAACCATGGAAAGTTCTAGATGAAATTTCTGTTATGGTTGATGGTGATGAGGTCGCTTCAGTAGATGCTTCTGATGCAGATAACTGGGACGAAGAAGAAGATGATCAATATTCAATCGACATTGACGATGTTGACGCGGTAGTTGAAGACGGCGAGGAAGCGAGAGTTGAGGTTGCCGTTACAGCTCAAGACAACATTGATTCAGAAGACATGGGCGAATGGATAATTGAATTGGTTGAAGACGGTGTTCGCGCAGTCAATGCTGAAGGCATCAACGTTTATGAAGGAGGTGCTGACACAGAAATTGACGGAGACGCTGACGAAAGAGACTTCGAGTTAGTTGAAGTTGACGCCGGAACAGTCGACCTATCATTCGATGAGGATGATGAGGGTAACGACGATGAAGACGTTGACATTGACGATAACGATGAAACAGAAGAAGTCGTTCTTTACACCTTCTCAATTGAAGCTGAAGATGGCGACATCACAATTGATGAAATCACCGTTACTCTAGCAACGACAACTGGTACTGGTTCGGATCTAGAAGATATGATCAATGAACTCATCATTGACGTTGATGGAGAAATGTTTGATGAGTCAGTTGACGGTGAAGCTACATCGTCAGTCACATTTGACGACATCGATATTGATGTTGAAGAAGATGATGAAATCGTAGTTGTTGTTAGCGCTACAATTGAAGCTGCTGATGACATTGATGACTTCACAGAAGGCGATGGTCTACAAGTAACAGGCGTTACTGTTGACTACGTTGACTCTGAAGACGATGATCAAACAGAAGACGAACTTGATGATACGGAAGGTGGTGCCATGTCACTACGAGTTAGTGGTATGACCGTTGAACTTGTATCTGTTGACTCTGACGAAACATTCACAGCTGATGAAGCTGGCGAAGGTGATGTCGGTGAATACACGATCAAGTTTGAGGTAACCGCCGGAGACGAAGACGTCTATGTTGGTGGCGTTGATTACTCATACGATGATATCGATGATGAATCAACAAGCTCAGACTTCACTGGTCCTGCAAGCAAATTGCAAGACTCTGGCAATTACAAGGTTTCTGAAGGAAGCTCAGTTACATTCACGTTGACAGTAGAAATTGAAGCTGCTTCAACGACAGACAATACAGCCGTTGCGGTTGCATTGGACGGAATTGATTGGAACACGGATGACTCGACAACAACGTATGAATCATACGATTCTAACCTTGATGACTTCGAGACAGACGCTATCTTCCTAAGAGGAATCTAACTAATCTTGTCCTGATCTGACTTAGTCAGAATTTAGGATAAGTGGTAGCAAAAACCCCGCCGAAAGGCGGGGTTTTTGTATTTATCGCGTTCTGATACTATTATATATAATATGAAAATGAAAATCTGGGTAAAGAGTTTAGCAGTACTCGTAGCTGTCGTTGCACTAGCAGTAGTTGCAATTCCAGCCGCTGACGCTGCTTACACAAGAGATTTAACCATCGGATCAACAGGATCTGATGTAGCTGAATTGCAAGCTTTCTTAGTATCAAAGGGTTACCTTGTTATGCCAGCCGGCGTATCAATGGGATACTTTGGTTCTTTGACACAAGCTGCCTTGGCTTCATACCAAGCTGCTAGTGGCATTGCACCAGCCGCTGGATACTTCGGTCCTATCACGAGAGCTGCCGTT